>CAYYHP010000007.1:0-35482 GCA_964471815.1 uncultured Rhodanobacteraceae bacterium | reverse complement strand
CTGGGCGAGATCGTCGCCGATCGCACAGACGGTCAGCACGCGACCGCCGGCGGTCAGTACGCGACCCTGCTCGTCGAGACGCGTGCCGGCATGGAACACCTTGGCGCCCGTGCCCGGATCGGCATCGAGCCCTTCGATCGGATCGCCGAGGTGCAGTGCGCCTGGATAACCGCGGGCGGCCAGCACCACGCCGAGCGCGGGGCGCGGATCCCAGCTCGCCGAGGTACGGTCGAGGCGGCCGTCGAGCGCGGCCTCGATCAGATCCACCAGGTCGCTCTTCAGGCGCAGCATGATCGGCTGCGTCTCGGGATCGCCGAAGCGCACGTTGAACTCGATGACCTTGGGCGCGCCGTCGCGGGTGATCATCAGGCCGGCGTAGAGGAAGCCGATGAACGGCGCGCCTTCGGCGGCCATGCCGGCGAGCGTCGGCTCGACGACTTCGGCGAGGATGCGCCGCTCGATTTCCGGCGTGACCACGGGCGCCGGTGAATAGGCGCCCATGCCGCCGGTGTTCGGGCCCAGATCGCCCTCGTCGCGGCGCTTGTGGTCCTGGCTCGTGGCCATCGGCAGGGCCTGGCGGCCATCGCTGACGACGATATAACTGGCTTCCTCGCCTTCGAGGAATTCCTCGACCACGACGCGTGCGGAGGCATCGCCGTAGGCGCGAGCGCCGAGCATGTCGTGCAGGGCCTGCTCGGCGTCGGTGAGCGTGAGCGCGACGATGACGCCCTTGCCCGCGGCGAGACCGTCGGCCTTGATCACGATCGGCGCACCTTCGCGGCGCACGTAGGCGAGCGCTGGCGCGAGTTCGGTGAACACCGCATAGCGCGCGGTCGGGATGCGGTGGCGGGCGAGGAAATCCTTGGCGAAGGCCTTGGACCCTTCGAGCTGTGCGGCGATCCTGCGCGGTCCGAAGCAGCGCAGGCCTGCGGCGCGGAAGCGATCGACCACGCCGGCGACGAGCGGCGCTTCAGGCCCGACCACGGTCAGCGCGATGCCTTCGGCCTGCGCCAGCGCGAGCAGGCCATCGATATCGATGGCCGCGACCGGCGCGTTGCGCACGCCGGGCTCGCGTGCGGTGCCGGCGTTGCCCGGCGCGACGATGACCTCGGCGACACGCGGCGACTGCTTGAGCTTCCAGGCAAGCGCGTGCTCGCGGCCGCCGGAGCCGATCACCAGAACCTTCATCGCGCCTTCCTCTGAAGCTTGCGGGCAGGGCGCGCATTCTAGACGGGACGCATGGCCGGGGATCGTGGTTCCCGGAGCGCCGCCGGGCCCGCACATCGGGCGATCGCCCCGTCGATCCAACCGCACAGCGGGCCTGCCCCGTTGGGTGCCCTGCGGCAGGGCTGACGCGCAGGGAGTGCCCGCGAAGCGAGGGAATGCGGCCGGTTCTCAAGTCCGGCAAACGTTTATTTGTAGTTAAGGCGCGCGTCAAGATGAATATTCGCCAAATAACCAAAGTCGCGTTGACAAGTGGTTAAGCCGGCACCTACGGTCGGGCCCATGCCGCACTGCAGCAGCGCCAGCCGCATGAACGCCCACGCCGACACGCTCTTCGGTCGTCCGCTCCTGCGCCCGGGCTCGCTGCTCGCGGTACTCCTCGTCCTCGTACTTCTCATTACCAGCGGAGGTGCGGGCTGAGGGCGCGTCACAGAACACCGGACGAAACCAGAAAACCCCGCACCCGGCAACGAGTGCGGGGTTTTTTTTGCCCCAGGCCTGCGACAGCGGACCATGCCGACCAACGATCCCGTATCCATCACCCCGGTAGCCCCGCCCGTACGCGAGCGGGTACGCATCTTTGACACCACGCTGCGTGACGGCGAGCAGGCGCCAGGCTTCTCGATGAGTCGCACGCAGAAGCTGCGCATGGCGCACGCGCTTGCCGATCTCGGTGTCGACGTGATCGAGGCGGGCTTCCCGCAGGCCTCGATCGACGATTTCAATGCGGTCGCGGCGATCGCCCGCGACGTGCGCGGCGCGTCGGTCTGCGGCCTCGCACGCTGCCAGCGCGGCGACATCGAAGCCTGCGCACGGGCGCTGGAACCGGCCGCGAAGCCGCGCATCCACGTATTCATCTCGACCAGCCCGCTGCACCGCGAGCACAAGCTCGGCATGAGCCGCGCGCGCGTGCTCGACGCGGCGGTGGCCGGCGTGCAGCGCGCACGCGCGCTCTGCACGGACGTGGAATTCTCGGCCGAGGACGCGATGCGCACCGAGCCGGACTTCCTCGCCGAAGTGCTGACCGCGGTGATCGAGGCGGGCGCGACGACCCTGAACGTGCCGGACACGGTCGGCTACACCACGCCGCCTGAAATGAGCGAACGCATCCGCTACCTGCGCGCGAACGTTCGCGGCATCGAGCGCGCGGTGCTTTCGGTGCACTGCCATGACGATCTCGGCATGGCAGTGGCCAACAGCCTCGCCGCGGTCGCCGCGGGCGCGCGCCAGGTCGAGTGCACGCTGAACGGCATCGGCGAGCGGGCGGGCAACGCCTCGCTCGAAGAAATCGTCATGGCCCTGCACACCCGCGGCGAGCTGTTCGGCGCCGAGACCGGCGTGCGCACGCCGCGCCTCTACCCGAGCGCGCGTCTGCTCGCGCAGATCACCGGCCAGCCGATTCCGCGCAACAAGGCGATCGTCGGCGAGAACGCCTTCGCACACGAATCGGGCATCCATCAGCACGGCATGCTCAAGCACCGCGGCACCTACGAGATCATGCATCCGGAGGACGTCGGTTTCGCGCGCTCGCAGCTCGTGCTCGGCAAGCACAGCGGCCGGCACGCGTTGCGCGAGCGTCTGACCACGCTCGGCTATGCGCCGGACGAGGCGCAGCTCGACGAGATCTTCGCGCGCTTCAAGTCCCTGGCCGACAAGAAGCGCGAAGTGTTCGACAGCGACCTCGAGGCACTCGCGCTCGGCCGCGATCCGCAGGCCGCCGGACCCTGGCACATCATCCATCTGCATGCCGCGAGCCATCTCGGCGGCACGGCCTCGGCTTCGGTGCGCCTGCGCCACGAGGACGGCCGGCTGGCCAGCGAGGCGGCGATCGGCGATGGCCCGGTCGATGCCGCGCTGCGCGCGATCGGCCGTGCAGTCGGTCACGACCTGGAACTCGTCGAGTTCCAGGTCCGCGCACTGTCCGAGGGCGGCGATGCGCAAGGCCAGGCCACGCTCGCCGTGCGCCACGGCGAGCGCGAACTGCGCGGGCGCGGCGTCTCCACCGACATCGTCGAGGCCGCGGCGCTCGCGGCGCTCGAAATCGCCAACCGCATCGAATCCCTGCCACCGACCGAGACGGCCGCCCAGGCCGCCAACGAATGAGGATCCCGCCATGACCCATGCCGCGCTGATCTGGCACAACGGACGCATCAAGCCCTGGGCGGAGGCCACGGTCCACGTCAGCGCGCACGCGCTGCACTACGGTTCATCGGTCTTCGAGGGCGAGCGCGTCTACGCGACGCCGCAGGGTCCAGCTTATTTCCGTCTCGCCGACCATACGCGCCGCCTGTTCGAGTCGGCACGCGTCTACGAGATAGACATCGGTTACGGCGAGGACGAGATCAATGCCGCCTGCTGCGAGGTCATTCGCGCCAACCATATGCCCTCGGCCTACGTGCGGCCGATCGTGTTCCGCGGTGCCGACACGCTCGGCGTGCTGCCGCGGCCCGGCGCGCCGGTCGACGTCGCGATCCTCGCGATGAGCTGGGGCAACTACCACGGCGAGGCGCGCGAGCACGGCGCGGACGTCTGCGTGTCGTCGTGGAACCGCGCCGCGCCGAACACCTATCCGAGCTGGGCGAAGGCCGGCGGCAATTACCTGAGCAGTCAGCTGATCGGTCTCGAAGCGCGCCGCGGCGGCTATCACGAGGGCATCGCGCTCGGCACCAACGGCCTGCTCAGCGAAGGCGCGGGCGAGAACCTGTTCCTCGTGCGCCGCGGCCGGCTGTACACCCCGCCGACCAGCGCGGCGGTGCTTGCCGGCATCACGCGCGACAGCGTCATCACGCTGGCCGCGAAGCTCGGCATCGAGGTCGAGGAGCGCGATCTGCCGCGCGAGGCGCTGTACGTCGCCGACGAGGTATTCATGACCGGCACCGCGGCCGAGATCACGCCGGTGCGTTCGGTCGATCGCAAGCCGGTCGGCAGCGGCAAGCCGGGTTCCGTCACGCGCGCCCTGCAGCGCGCCTTCTTCGGCCTGTTCGACGGTAGCACCGCGGACGAGTGGGGCTGGCTGACGCCCGTACCGGGTGCGGTCACCCCCCAGCGCGAGGATCAGAAAGCCGCCACCCAGGGCCGCACTCCCCGACAGGAGCCTGTCCAGGAGGTCGTGCCGTGACTGCCCGGACCCTGTTCGAGAAGATCTGGGACGCGCACCGGGTGTGCGCCGAGAACGGCGACACGCCGGCCGTCCTGTACGTTGATCTGCACCTAATCCACGAGGTCACCTCGCCGCAGGCTTTCGCCGAGCTGCGCGTGCGCGGACTCGGCGTGCGCCGCCCGGACCGCACGCTGGCCACGCTCGATCATTCCACGCCGACCACGCCCCCGGACGATCTGGGCCAGCGCGTCTATGCGAGTGCCGAGGCGGCCGCGCAGGTCGCCCAGCTCGAGCGCAACTGCGACGAATTCGGCATCCGCCTGAATGGCTGGAGCAGCGCGTATCGCGGCATCGTGCACGTGATCGGCCCGGAACTCGGTGCGACCCAGCCGGGCATGACCATCGTCTGTGGCGACAGCCACACCTCGACGCACGGTGCGTTCGGCGCACTCGCCTTCGGCATCGGCACGACCGAGGTCGGCCACGTGCTCGCCACGCAGTGCCTGCTGCAGCGCAAGCCGAAGACGCTCGCGATCCAGGTCGACGGCCGGCTCGCGCCGGGCGTCACGGCGAAGGACCTGATCCTGCACGTCATCGGGCGCATCGGCATGAACGGCGGTACCGGTCATGTCATCGAATACCGTGGCAGCGCGATCGAAGCGCTCTCGATGGAAGAGCGCATGACGGTCTGCAACATGTCGATCGAGGCCGGCGCGCGTGCGGGCCTGATCGCGCCCGACGAGACGACGTTCGCCTGGCTCGCCGGCCGTCCGCATGTGCCGCAGGGCGCCGACTGGGACGCCGCTGTGGCCCATTGGCGCACGTTGAAGACCGATCCCGGCGCGCGCTTCGAGCGCGAAGTACGCGTCGACGCGGCGGAAATCCGCCCGACCGTCACCTACGGCACGCACCCGGGCATGGTCATGCCGCTCGACGGCGCCATCCCGGCGGCGGCCAATGCGCAGGATCGCCGTGCGCTCGACTACATGCGGCTCGAAGCCGGCCGGCCGATCGCCGGCACGCCGGTCGATGTCGTGTTCGTCGGCAGCTGCACGAACTCGCGCCTGTCCGACCTGCGCGCCGCGGCCGCGGTGCTGCGCGGGCGTCAGGTCGCGCCGCACGTACGCATGCTGGTCGTGCCGGGTTCCATGCAGGTCCGCGAGGCGGCCGAGCGCGAGGGGCTGGATGCGGTATTCCGCGCGGCCGGTGCCGAATGGCGCGAGCCCGGCTGCTCGATGTGCATTGCGATGAATGGTGATCTGGCCCGACCCGGCCAGCTCGTGGTCAGTACCTCGAATCGCAACTTCGAGGGCCGCCAGGGCCCGGGCGCACGCACCGTGCTCGCCAGCCCCGCCGTCGCCGCGGCCTCGGCCGTCGCCGGCTGCATCGCCGATCCCGCGGAGTTCCTGCAGGAGGTGGCGGCGTGAATGTGAGGCGAGAGACGAGAAACGTGAGACGCAAGGACGCGGCCTCCCGGTTGCTCGCAGGTCGCGCAGCGACCTCTTTTCTTCTGCGTTCAACGTCCAACGAGCTTTCGCCATGAAACCCTTCACGCATCTGCGCTCACGCACGGCCGTGCTTGCGCACGAGAACATCGACACCGATCGGATCATTCCGGCGCGCTTCCTGACCACCACCGAACGCGTCGGCCTCGGCCGCTTTGCGTTCAACGACTGGCGCTACCAGGCCGACGGCACGCCGGATCCGGAGTTCGCCCTGAACCGGCCCGAGGCCAAGGGCTGCGAGATCCTCGTCGCCGGGCGCAACTTCGGCTGCGGCTCCTCGCGCGAGCACGCGCCATGGGCACTGCTCGACTATGGTCTGCGCGCGGTACTCTCGTCCGAGATTGCCGACATCTTCCGCAACAACGCTTTGAAGAACGGCCTGCTCGCAGTCGTGCTGAGCGAGGCCGAGCACCGCTATCTGCTGGACCATCCGGGCATCGAGCTCGCGATCGACTTGCCGGGTGGTTACATCGAACTGCCCGACGGCGGACGCTTCGCGTTCGAGATCGACGGCTTCACGCGCCACTGCCTGATCGAAGGCGTCGACCAGCTCGGTTTCCTGCTCAAGCACGCCGACGCGATCGCGGCCTACGAAGCGCAGCATCCGCAGGCCTGGCGCCAGGTGGCTGCATGAAGGCGACGATCACCGTCCTGCCGGGCGATGGCATCGGCCCGGAAGTCACCGCCGCGGCGCTGCGTGTCCTCGCCGCGGTCGCCGCGCGTGCCGGGCATGAATTCATCTTCCGCGAGCACGCGATCGGCGGCATCGCGATCGACACCACCGGCGAGCCGCTGCCGGCCGCGACGCTCGCGGCCTGCCTCGACGCCGATGCGGTGCTGCTCGGCGCGGTCGGTGGACCGAAATGGTCGGACCCGTCGGCCAAGGTGCGGCCCGAACAGGGCCTCCTGAAGCTGCGCGCGGAACTCGGCGTGTTCGCGAACCTGCGCCCGGTCAAGGTCCACCCGAAGCTCGCCGGGCTGTCGCCACTGAAAAGCGAGCGGCTCGCCGGCGTCGACGTGCTGTTCGTGCGCGAGCTGACCGGTGGCGCCTACTTCGGTGCGAAGACGCGTACGGCCGATACCGCGACCGACGAGACGAAATACACGGCCGCCGAGATCGAGCGTGTGGTACGCCGCGCGTTCGACCTCGCGCGCGGTCGTCGCCGACGTGTGACCTCGGTGGACAAGGCCAACGTGCTCGAAACCTCGCGGCTCTGGCGCGAGACCTGCCAGCGCGTCGCGCGCGACTACCCGGATGTCGAACTCGAACACCAGCTCGTCGATTCGATGGCAATGCTGCTGCTCACGCGGCCGGCGGGTTACGACGTCGTGGTCACCGAGAATCTGTTCGGCGACATCCTCACCGACGAGGCCGCCGCGCTCGCCGGCTCGCTCGGTCTCCTGCCTTCGGCCTCGCTCGGCGCGGGACGCGTCGGTCTGTACGAGCCGATCCACGGCTCGGCGCCGGACATCGCCGGGCGCGGCGTGGCCAATCCGCTCGGCACGATCCTCTCGGCCGCACTGCTGCTGCGCCACTCGCTCGGCCTCGCCGCCGAGGCCGATGCGCTCGAACGCGCGGTCGATGCGGTGATCGAGACCGGCGTGCTGACCGCCGATCTCGGCGGCCGCGCCACCACCCGCGACGTCGCCGATGCGGTGCTTGCCGCGCTCGCCCACCAGCCCTGACTCCGACCATGAGCGACAAACCGACGATCCCCCTGAAACTCCGCAGCGATGCGATCAAGGCCGGTCCGGATCGCGCCCCGGCGCGCGCGATGCTGTACGCGACCGGACTCGACGAAGCCGCCGTCGCGCGGCCGCTGGTTGCCATCGTGCATCCGTGGTCGAACGTCTCGCCGTGCAATCTGAACCTGCGCGATCTCGCCGCGGCCGCGGCCGAGGGCGTGCGTGCGGCCGGTGGCACGCCGATCGAGTTCAACACCATCGCCGTCACCGACGGCATCGCGATGGGCACCTCCGGGATGCGCGCCTCGCTGGTCAGTCGCGAGGTCATCACCGACTCGATCGAGCTGGCGGTCGACGGCCACTGTCTCGATGCGATGGTCGTGCTGTGCGGCTGCGACAAGACGATCCCGGCCGCAGCGATGGCGCTGGCGCGGCTCAACGTACCGGGCGTCGCGCTGTACGGCGGCAGCATCGCGCACGGCACGCTCGACGGGCAGTCGATCACCGTGCAGCAGGTGTTCGAGGCGGTCGGCGCGCACGGTGCGGGCAAGATCGACGACGCGCGCCTGCAGGTGGTCGAGCAGCGCGCCTGTCCGGGGGCTGGCGCGTGCGGTGGCCAGTTCACCGCGAACACCATGGCCATGGTGCTGATGGCGCTCGGCCTCTCGCCGCTCGGCTTCAACGACGTGCCGGCGACCGATCCGGCCAAGCTCGCCGTCGCGCGGCGCTGCGGCGAGCTCGCCCTCGAGGCGCTACGCGCGAACCGCCGGCCACGCGACCTCCTCACGCCGACCGCATTCCGCAACGCGATCCGCGTGGTCGCGGCGACCGCCGGCTCGACCAATGCCGTGCTGCACCTGCTCGCGATCGCGCACGAGGCCGGCGTGCCGCTCGGTCTCGAGGACTTCGAGGACGGCTCGCTGCGCACGCCGGTGATCGCCGACCTGATGCCGGGTGGCCGTTACACCGCGATCGAGATGACCGCGGCCGGCGGCATGGCCCAGGTCCTGCGCGAACTGCGTGCGGCCGGTCTCGCCGAGGATGCGGCGACCGTCACCGGACAGAGCCTGTTCGCCGAACTCGATGCCGCACCGCCGGCGCCGGCCGGGCAGAAGGTCGTCGTGCCGGTCGCGCGAGCCTTCAAGCCGCGCGGCGGTTACTCGATCCTGTACGGCAACCTCGCGCCGGAAGGCTGCATCCTCAAGCTCGCCGGTCAGGGCCGTACCCGGTTCGAGGGCACGACACGCGTGTTCGAGAGCGAGGAAGACACCTTCCGTGCCGTGCAGGCCGGCGAGATCCGCGCCGGCGACGTGGTCGTGATCCGCAACGAGGGCCCGGCCGGCGGTCCCGGCATGCGCGAGATGCTCGCGGTCACCGCGGCGCTGGTCGGCCGCGGGCTCGGCAACGATGTCGCACTGATCACCGACGGCCGTTTCAGCGGCGCCACGCACGGTTTCATGGTCGGGCACATCGCGCCGGAAGCCGCGCGCGGCGGCCCGATCGGCCTCCTGCGCACGGGCGACCGCATTGTCATCGACGCGGATCGCCGCGTGATCGAGACCGATGCGGACCTCGAAGCGCGTCGTGGCGACTGGCGGCCGCCCGCGCCGAAGGTCGTTGCCGGCGTGCTCGCCAAGTATGCGAAGTTGGTCGGTTCCGCCGCGCAGGGCGCGGTCACCGGCTGAACCCCGTTTCCACCCTGCCACCCATTCCACCTTTCAGACGGAGATTCACGATGTCCGCACCCGCCACCATCGACGCGCTGAAGTCGGCCCGCATCGCCGTTCTCGGCTACGGCAGCCAGGGCCGCTCGCACGCCCTGAACCTGCGCGACTTGGGCCTCGACGTGATCGTCGGCCTGCGCCCGGGCGGTCCGACGTCCGAGAAAGCCAAAGCCGACGGTTTCGTCGTCCTAGCCCCGGACGAGGCCGTGCGTCAGGCTGACCTCGTCGCCGTGCTCACGCCGGACATGGTCCAGCCGCAGCTCTACGGCGAGGCGATCGAACCGAACATCAAGCCCGGCGCGGCGCTGCTGTTCGCGCATGGTTTCAATGTGCACTTCAAGACCATCGTGCCGCGCAAGGATATCGACGTGATCCTGGTCGCGCCGAAGGGCCCGGGCCATCTGGTGCGCACCGAATTCGAGATCGGCCGTGGCGTGCCGTGCCTGTACGCGGTTTTCCAGGACGTCACCGGCAAGGCCAGGGAGCGCGCGATGGCCTATGCGGCCGGCCTCGGTGGCGCGCGGGCGCTGCTGATCGAGACCGACTTCAAGGAGGAAACCGAGACCGACCTGTTCGGCGAGCAGGCGGTGCTCTGTGGCGGCGCGAGCGAGCTGGTGCTCAAGGGTTTTGAGACGCTGATAGAAGCTGGCTATCGCCCCGAGATCGCCTATTACGAAGTGCTGCACGAGCTGAAGCTGATCGTCGATCTGCTCTATCAGGGCGGCATCACGCGCATGCTGACCTACATCTCCGAGACCGCGCAGTACGGCGATTTCATCAGCGGCCCGCGGATCGTCGATGCGGCGACCAAGGAACGCATGAAGGGCGTGCTGAAGGACATCCAGGACGGCACCTTCGCAAAGAACTGGACCGAGGAATACCGGGCCGGCCTGCCGAACTACCGGCGTATGAAGCAGGCCGATCTCGATCATCCGATCGAGAAGGTCGGCGCTGAGCTGCGCAAGCGCATGGTCTGGCTGAACGAGAGGGGTTGAATGCCACACGGCCCGGCGGGACAGCCGGGCGCCCGGGGAAGCACCGCACGGCGCCGGAAAGCGCAGCGGTAACAGGCTGCAGAGGGGAATCCAATCCGTGAACGCACTAGCGCATGCATTGGCCGAGAACTCGGCGCATCCACTCGCCGGCACGGCGATGACCGGCGCGGAGATCGTCGTCCGCGTGCTGGCTGACGAAGGCGTGGACGTGATCTTCGGCTATTCCGGCGGCGCGATCCTGCCGGTCTATGACGCGGTCTTCCGTTACAACCTCGACCATCCGCGTGCCGATGGCAGCGAGCCGCTGCCGCTGATCGTGCCGGCCAACGAACAGGGCGCGGGCTTCATGGCGGCGGGCTATGCGCGTGCCTCGGGCAAGGTCGGCGTCGCGCTGGTGACCTCGGGCCCCGGCGCGACCAACACGGTCACGCCGGTGCGCGATTCGATGGCCGATTCCATACCGATCGTGGTGATCTGCGGCCAGGTGCCGACCGGTGCGATCGGCAGCGATGCGTTCCAGGAGGCGCCGATCAGCAGCATCATGGCCGGTTGCGCCAAACACGTCTTTCTCGTCACCGATCCGGCACGTCTCGAGGCCACGCTGCGCACTGCCTTCGAGATCGCGCGCAGCGGCCGGCCGGGTCCGGTCGTCATCGACATTCCGAAGGACGTGCAGAACGCGACGCTGACCTTCGCCGGCGAAGGCACGCTGCCGATCCCGGGCTACCGCACGCGGCTGCGCGCGCAGCGCGAGACGCGTCTCGACGAGTCGGCCTGTGCGGCGTTCTTCGCCGGGCTCGGCAAGGCACGTCGGCCGCTGATCTACGCCGGCGGCGGCGTGATCGCCTCGGGGGCTGCCGACCTGCTGCGCGAATTCGCGCAGACCTTCGGCATTCCCGTCGTCACCACGCTGATGGGCCTCGGTGCCTGCGACACGACCGATCCGCTCGCCCTGCACATGCTCGGCATGCACGGCACGGCGTACGCGAACTACGCGGCCGACGATTGCGACGCCCTGCTCGCCTTCGGCGCGCGCTTCGACGACCGCGTGGCGACCGTGCCCGCACGCTTCGCGGCGGGCGCGAAGTTCATCGCGCAGATCGACATCGACCCGGCCGAAATCCACAAGGTCAAGCGGGTCGGTTGGCACCACGTCGGCGATCTGCGCCCGGCACTCGAGCGCCTGCTGCGTCACGCGCGCGAGCACGGCTTCGATCCGAAGGGCGCCGGCACCTACGCGCCGTGGCTCGCCCATGTGGCCCGACTCAAGCGCGTGCATGCGATGAACTACGATCGCGCGGCGGCGCTGATCCAGCCGTACGCGGTCATCGAGGCGATCAACCGGCATACCGCCGGGCGCGCGATCATCGCCACCGGCGTCGGCCAGCATCAGATGTGGGCCGCGCAGTACTTCGATTTCCGCGAGCCGCGCCTGTGGCTGACCTCGGGCTCGATGGGCACGATGGGCTTCGGCCTACCGGCGGCGATCGGCGCGCAGTTCGCACGGCGCGATCGCGTGGTCATCGACATCGACGGCGACGCCTCGATCCGCATGAACCTCGGTGAACTCGAGACCGTCACCACCTACGGCCTGCCGGTCAAGGTCGTGGTGCTGAACAATTCCGGCGACGGCATGGTCCGGCAGTGGCAGAAGCTGTTCTTCAAGGGGCGCTTCTCGGCGACAGACAAGAGCCTGCACAAGAAGGACTTCGTCAAGGCCGCACAGGCCGATGGCTTCCCGTGGATCGAGCGGCTCGAGAAGCCGGCCGACATCGAGCGCGTCATTGCCGGCTTCATCGCCTTCGACGGTCCTGCCTTCCTCGAGGTGATGATCGATCCGGATGCCGGCGTATATCCGATGGTCGGCCCGGGCCAGGCGTATTCGGCGATGCTCACCGGCGATTTCATCCCCTCGCGCGAGGCCGTGCAGGCACGCGAGGCGGGCCCGTCCGAAATGTTTTGAGAGCCGCCATGCCGCTCCGTCACATCATCTCGATCCTGCTGCAGAACGAGGCCGGCGCACTGACGCGCGTGGCCGGCCTGTTTTCCGCGCGCGGCTACAACATCGACTCGCTGACCGTCGCTGCGACGCTCGATCCGGCGATCTCGCGCCTCACCCTGGTGACCACCGGCGACGAGGCGGTGATCGATCAGATCATCAAGCAGTCGCGCAAGTTGATCGACGTACTCGACATCGTCGATCTGACCGCGCGCGGCCATCTCGAGGCCGAACTGGTGCTCGTGCGCGTCGTGCTCGAGCCGATCCACGACGCTTCGCTGCGTGCCCTCCTCGATCGCTGGCCGCAGGCGCAGATCCGGGCGATCGACGAGCATTCGCGCACGCTGCAGTTCGGCGGTACCGGTACCGAGGTCGATACCTTCCTCAGCGATCTCGCCGCGGCCACGCACGTGCTGGAAATCGCGCGCAGCGGGCCGGCCGCGCTCTGATGCCGATGGGCCACGTGACTGCGCGGCCCGCCACGTGACTTCGGACAGGCAGCGCCGCCGCACCGGCGTGGCTACACTCGCCGTGTCCGCGGTCACGGTTTCCGCCCATGCTCCTCGCCGCTGCTTTCGCCGCCACGCTGGCGGTCGCCGCTCCACCGGCCGATGCGCTCGACATCGGCACGCTGCATTTCACGTCCTGCGAACTGCCGCAGATCCAGTCGTCGGCTACCACGGCCGCTCATTGCGCGCCATTCCGGGTGCCCGAGGACCGTGCCGCGCCGGACGCACGCCGGATCGACCTGCGTCTCGCGCTGATCCGCAGCGAGACGACGAATGCCGCGCCGGATCCGGTCGTGCTGCTCGCCGGCGGGCCGGGTCAGGCCGCCACGGAGTCCTGGCCGCAGGTCGCCGCGGCGCTCGCGCCGCTGCGTCGCCACCGGCACGTGTTGCTGCTCGATCAGCGCGGCACCGGCGGCTCAAACAAGCTCGACTGCAAAGACGACGAACCGTCTGCCGAACGCGAGGTCGGCGGCGAGCCCGGCGGCGAGCCCGATGGCGCGACGATCGCACGCGTGCTCGGCGCCTGCGTGACGCAGCTTGCCGGGCATGCCGATCCGCGCCACTACACGACCAGCGATGCGGTCGAGGACCTCGAAGCGCTGCGTCAGGCGCTCGGCGGCGTGAAGTTCAACCTCGTCGGCATCTCCTACGGCACCCGCGTGGCGCAGCAGTACGCGCGCCGCCATCCCGACGGCGTGCGCAGCCTGGTGCTCGATGGCGTGGTACCGAACGAACTCGTGCTCGGTGCGGAATTCGCCGACGCGCTGGACGGCGCGCTGCGCGGGCGTTTCGCGGCTTGCGAGAAGGATCCGGCCTGCAGGGAGCGCTACGGCGACCTGCACGCCACGCTGTACGCGGTGCGCGACCGCCTGCGCCGCGCACCGATCGCGGCCACGGTCGCCAATCCACGCACCTACCAGCCGGAAGCGCATCGGCTGACCGCTTCCGGTTTCGGCACCCTCGTGCGCCTGTATGCCTACACGTCCGAGACCAGCGCCCTGCTGCCGCTCGTGATCGGCGAGGCCGCACACGGCAACGTGGCGCCGCTGCTCGGTCAGCTGCGCCTGGTCGGCGGCGAGTTCGACGCGGCCATCACCGGCGGCATGGGGCTGTCGGTGATCTGCGCCGAGGATGCCGATCTGCTCGACGTACGCGAACGGGGCCGCGACCGGATCCTCGGTGCCGATTTCGTCGCCGCCCTGAAGGCGCAATGTGCGGCCTGGCCGCACGGCACGCGGCCGGCGGATTTCCACCAGCCGCTGAAGACGGACTTGCCCCTGCTCGCGCTGTCCGGCGAGTTCGATCCGGTCACGCCGCCGCGCTATGGCGAGACCGTGGTCGGGGGCGCCGCGCATGGCCGCCATCTGGTCGCGCTGGGGCAGGGCCACAACGTCATCGGACGTGGCTGTCTGCCGAAGCTCGTCAAGGAATTCGTCGAGAAGCTCGCACCCGAGAAGATCGACGCGGGCTGCCTCGCCGAGATGGGCCCGACGGCGTTCTTCCTCGACTACAACGGAGCCGCGCCATGATCGAGGTGAAGGCACTCCGCAAGGCGTTCGGTGCCGTCAGGGCCGTGGACGGCGTGAGCTTTCAAGCCGAGGACGGACAGATCACCGGCCTGCTCGGCCCGAACGGCGCGGGCAAGACGACGACGCTGCGCATGCTCTACACGCTGATGCGGCCGGACGCCGGCGAGGTGCTGGTGGACGGCATCGATGCGGCGCGGGAGCCCGACGCGGTACGTCGCCGGCTCGGCGTGCTGCCGGATGCGCGTGGCCTGTACAAGCGGCTCACGGCACGCGAGAACATCGAGTACTTCGCCCGGCTGCACGGGCTCGATGCCGCGACCGCGCGCGCGCGCGCCGCGGCCCTGATCGGCGACCTCGACATGGGCGACATCGCCGACCGGCGCACCGAAGGCTTCTCGCAGGGCCAGCGCGTGAAGACCACGATCGCGCGCGCGCTGGTGCACGATCCGCGCAACGTGATCCTCGACGAGCCGACCAACGGCCTCGACGTGCTGGCCACGCGCGCGATGCGCCGCTTCCTCGGCCGTCTGCGCGACGAGGGCCGCTGCGTACTGTTCTCGAGCCACATCATGCAGGAGGTCGCCGCGCTCTGCGATCGCATCGTGATCATCGCGCACGGCCGGGTCGCGGCCGCGGGCAGTGCCGACGAGCTGCGCGCCGCGACCGGCGAGACCAGCCTCGAGGAAGCGTTCGTGCGCATCATCGGCAGCGCGGAGGGTCTCGCCGCATGAAAGCCGCCTTCGTCGTGTTCGTGAAGGAAGTCCTCGAAAACCTGCGCGACCGGCGCACGGTGATCAATGCGCTGTTGCTCGGCCCGCTGCTCGGCCCGCTGCTGTTCTCGGCGATGACCTCGGTGATCATCCAGCGTGAACTCGACAAGGGCGAAAAGCCGCTCGATCTGCCGGTGATCGGTGCCGAGCGCGCGCCGAACCTCGTCGAGTTCCTGCGTCAAAACGGCGTGCATCCGCAGCCGCCGATCGAGGAGCCGGAGCGCAGGATCCGCGAGCAGGACGCGGAACTCGTGCTGCGCATACCGGCCGATTACCCGAGCGTCTGGCGCGAGGGCAAGCCGGCCCAAGTCGAGCTGCTGTTCGATTCCTCGCAGCGCGAGACCGGCGGCACGGTCTCGCGTCTGCGCGGCCTGCTCGAGAACTACGACCGGCGCAACGGCGCGTTGCGTCTGCTCGCGCGCGGCCTCTCGCCGACCGTCGCGCACCCGCTGGTCGTCGCCGAACGCGACCAGGCCACACCGCAGAGCCGCAGCGGCCTGCTGTTCGCGATGCTGCCGTATTTCCTGATCCTGTCGAGCTTCATGGGTGGCATGTATCTCGCCATCGACACCACCGCCGGTGAGCGCGAGCGGCAGTCGCTCGAACCGCTGTTCGCCACGCCGGTCGCACGCTCGACGATCCTCGCCGGTAAGCTCGGCGCGACCTTCGCGTTCGCGATGGTCAGCCTCGCGCTCGGTCTCGCTGCGTTCGCAGTGTCGGGCCAGGCGATCCCGACCGACAAGCTCGGCATGCAGCTCGACTTCGGCCCGCGGTTCGCAGCGATGGCGTTGCTGGTCATGGCACCGCTGGTGATGCTCGCCTCGACGCTGCAGACCCTGATCGCCGCGTTCGCACGCAGCTACCGCGAGGCGCAGACCTACCTCTCGCTGCTGATGCTGCTGCCGATGCTGCCCTCGGCCATGCTCGCGGTGCTGCCGGTCAAGGCACAGACCTGGATGTTCGCCACGCCACTGCTCGGTCAGCACCTGATCGTCACGCGGCTGGTGCGCGGCGAGGCGGTCGGCAGCACCGAGATCGGCCTGTGCCTGGCCAGCGGCCTCGCCGCCGCACTGCTGGCCTGGCTCGTCACCGCACAGGTCTATCGTTCCGAGAAGCTGGCGATCTCGGGCTAGAAAGAGCACGCGCCGTCGCGGCACCGTACGGTTCAGTCGCTCTCCTCGAAGCCGGAGCGGAACAATCCGTCCTCGTCGCGGGGGGCGCAGACCGGATCGGCATCGGGCACGTCGATGTCGACGTGGGTCAGCGCACCAATATCGCCGGCCGGGCCTTCCGCACAGCGCGGACGCTCCTGGCCCGGCACGAGCGGCTGCCGGTGCGGCGGAAGGTAAGTCGCATACGGCGTCGGGTTGGCGAAATCGTCGCCCGGCGGGCCACGATCCTCGCTATCGGCCGTGTCGTCGGCCGCAAGTGCCGGCGCCCTCGTCAGCCGCATCGCGACACGATCCATCAGCCGGCCTGCAGGGTGCAGGGGCTCCACATCGCTGCCATCGCCATACAGTGTGCGCGTCCAGTCGGAAGGAATGCCCTGGCTGCGCGGATCGACGAGATTGCGCTGGCCGAAGATCTGCGCACCGGCGACCCATTCGGCCTCCCAGTCGCGATAGATCTGTAGCGGTCCGCCGCTGCGGTTGAGGAAGGCATTGCGTCGCGCATCGACTGAGAGCAATCGCGCGAACAGGCGCAGCGCCGTGCCGGGGCGCTCGAACACGAACGTGTTGTTGATGAGCCGATAGCGCCCGGCGCTGCCCTCGCCGGTGCCGTCGCCGCCAAGGCGCACCGCATAGCTTGAGCGCGATCCGCGATGCACGATCACATTGCCGACCATCTCACCATCTTCGCGCGCGGTGCGTTCGCTCCAGTCTGGGTTCTCGTCGCAGTCCGGATCGAGGCGCTGGCAATCCGGGTCCGGGCTGAGCATTTCGACCTCTTGCAGATGCGCACCCTCAATCCAGTTGTAGTGCAGCTCGGTACGCTCGGCGCGTGATTTGACGAGATTGCCGCTCAGGCCATCGTGCACGTAGCTGAAACGTAGGCGGAACAACGCGCCGGGATGGTCGAGCTCGCCGGTCTGCGCATAGATCGCATGGCGATTGTCATTGCCGGCCGCACCGATGTGATGGATCTCGGTGTACTCGATCGTCAGCGAGCCGGCGAGATCGGAGGCGTGCACGCCGAACTCGGGACAATGATGGATATCGAGGTCGCGCAGTACGACGTTGTCGGCATACACAAACACGCAGCTCTTTCGTCCACCGCTGATCTCGAAGCCTTCGAGGCGCACGTGGTCGGCCTGCTCGAAGCGCACGGTTTGATTGCCGCCGACCAGCACCGGCCGCCGATCGCGCACGCGCTCGCCGCGGATCGTGATCGGCGCATCGGCGGTGCCGCGTTGGCGGATCACCAGGCCATCACCGACGCCGTAACGGGTATTGCCTGCCACTACCAGCGTATCGCCGGGCTGCAGAGGCAGGTCATCGAGTGCAGCCTGCAGGTTCGCATGGCCGTCGTAGGGGCCGACGCGATAGGTAGCGCTCAGAGCGAGACCGGGAAGGAGCAACAGCGGAAACAGCGAACGGAATCGAAACATGCAAAAGACCTCGATCAGATGCCGGCAGACGGCACAGGGCGCGCGATCCGGCAGGTGGTGAAGGCGGGGCCGTATCGATGCGGTGGCGGAATGCGGCACGCGGTGGCATTTCGCGTGATCCGCCGATGCCTGCATTCGGGCCGGCGACGGGTCAGCCGTGCCGTCGCGCGGGGGGCGATGCTGTCCCGCGGCGCTCCGTAGCAAGGGGCAGGCCGAGTTAACGAAACCTGCGATTCGCCGGGCCTCAACGCGTGGCCAACGCGCGGTTAGCGGAATCCGAATGCGCCCCGGCAAACCGCGAGCCAGACAGACCAGGGTGGCGCACGATCGGCGCAGAAGTGACAAAGCGAGCCCGAAAATCTTTCCCGGCCCGTATCGGCCAGCCGGAAAAACGCGCTGCCGCGGTGCCGCGAATGCCGTGGGTACGGCACGGCATCTGCCACGTCAAGTTCAGAGCCTGCTCAGGTGAATGAATCGCGACGGACTGTCTTGAGGCGCGAGGCTGCCGTTGCGCGATATCGGCGCACGATCACGGGAAAGATCCCGCGGCCGGATCAGACGCGCGGTTTGCGCGGCGCTTTCGTGGTCGCCGCTGCGGTCCCGCCCTTCGAGCGCGGGCCTGGGGGCTTGCGGTCCGCGTTGTGGCCGGTACCGGCGGATACCGCGGCCGCTTCTGGTGCGATCGCCGGGCGTTGTGTAGACGGCGAGCGGGGCGCTGTCTTGCGCCCGCGCCGGCGCTCCGTTGGCGCCGGACTTTCCGTACCGGGCCCGCGCTCGAGCCAGGCGAGCACCTCGTCCGAATGCGTATCCGGCGAGACCTTCGCCCAGACCTTCTCGACCCGGCCGTCGGTGCCGATCAGCAACGTGCAGCGCACAATGCCGAAGTAGCGGCGCCCGTACAGGCTCTTTTCGACCCAGACGCCGCAGGCCTCGACGAGCCGGCGTTCGGGATCGGCGAGCAGCGGAAAATCGAGCGCGTACTTCTCCGCAAAGCGCAGGTGCGAGGCGAGGCTGTCCGCGCTGACGCCGAACACCGGCACGCCGAGTGTCTGGAAACGCGCGCTGCGGTCGCGGAACGCGCAGGCCTCGCGTGTGCAGCCCGGTGTCGAATCCTTCGGATAGAAGTACAGAACGTAACGCTTGCCGAGCAGTGCGGTGCGGCTCACCGTGCTGCCGTCGGAAGCGGAGAGGGAGAACTCGGGAAGACGGGCGCCGGGTTCGAGCATGGCCGTACGGCTGTCTGGGCTGCGGTGTGCGCATCATGCCAGTGCGGAAAACCTCGAGCCAGACGGAGCCCGCGCCTCACGCGAGCGATGGCACGGCGGCGATGGCCGTGCCGCTCCCTCACCGGCCGGGCGACGAGCCCGGCCGGTGGGATGCCGCGCGGCTATCAGGCGGCGATTTCCTTCGGGTTCGGCCCGAACTGGTTCTGTCCAGACTGGCTGTCCAGCACCATGAAGACCAGCAGTGCGAGGCCGCCGATGAGTGGCACGAACACGAGCAGCAGCCACCAGCCGCTGCGGCCGGTGTCGTGCAGGCGGCGGATCGATACGGCGATGCTCGGCACCAGTACGGCGAGCGTGTACAGGCCGCCGAGCGGGCCGAGTCCACTCGACGTGGTCAGCCCGAGCATGCCGTCAATGAAGCCGAGCACGAACGAGGCGATGAGGTTGAAGAGCGTGAACATCCAGTATTCCTTGCGCCGCGCACGGCCATCGAACACGGCGTATTTCTTGAGTACTTCGAGATACCAGTTCATTGAATTCCCCAGTTGGTGAGCGGGAACCACGCCCCGTCGTGCCATCCGGAATGGGATGGTACGAGACGATGCTGCGTGGGTCACCGGAACCATTGTCGGCTGCCGAAGTGCATTTGAACAGCCGGCAGGGGGCGATCTGGGCGGGGCGGCGGGAGTGCATGTCCTCATGCGTGGGGCGGTTCGTGCGCGACGAGGGTCGAGTCTGATATTGCCCAGTGGAGGGATGATTTCCGTCTGTCTGAGGAGCGGCATCCATGACGCCCGCGCCGGCTGCCGCATGGAGACGGTTCACCCGCGCCGACTCAGACCGGCCGCTGCTCGGGGATCCAGGAACATGCGCCCGGCCGGGGGCGTCACACTTTCGCGCCTCACGTCTGCGGCCGGCCGCCTCGCGTCACATGGCAGCCTGTTTTGGATCGGGACCGTACTCGTTCCGATGCGGCTCGCTATCCAGCCATATCGTCATGCGGCACCACGGCGCCGATCCATATCGGCATGCACCACCGTTCACCGGCCGGGCCGGTGAACGGCCGGTAGCCTTCGCTCAGGCCGCGATCTCTTTGGGATTGGGGCCATACTCATTCTGGCCGGGTTGGCTGTCCTGCGCCATGAAGACCAGCAGCACAATGCCGACCGGTGGCACGACACTGAGGAGCATCCACCAGCCGCTGCGGCCGGTGTCATGCAGGCGGCGCACCGAGACGGCGATGCCGGGAATCAATACGGCAAGCCCATACAGTCCTCCCAACAGGCCTATGCCGCTCTGTGAACGCAGTCCTAACATGACGTCGACGATACCAAGAGTAATCACGATAAGGATATGGAATAGAGTAAAAATCCAATACTCTTTTCTCCGCGCACGACCACCGAACACGGCGTACTTCTTGAGTACTGCGAGATACCAGTTCATGTCATTTCCCTTGCAGATAGAGTTGCAGCGCATCGCAAAACCGCATCGATGGCTCGAAGCGTCCTCTCGCCTCACCGCGTTCGGTTACACGCGTGATCCGCCCAGGACATGCCAAGCCAGTGGACCGGCCACGGTAAAAGGGTCAGGAGCGCCTGGACCGAACCCGGGCCGTCAGCGGATGGTGCGATTGGCGCGCAGCGCACGGGGATCACCAGGACAAGCGGCCGAGCTAAACGTCGAGCTGGATTGGTTCACGGCGCATGGGGATTACCTTGGGCCCGAGGCAGCTCGTCAGGCGGGGATTCGCTCGCGCAGCTTCAGAGCCAGTCGCGCGGCACGAGGTAGTCGCTCAACCGCGCCTCGACACTGCCCGGCTCGGGGACGTACTGGTATTCGAAGCGCACGCGCGGCGGCAGGCTCATCAGGATCGATTCGGTACGACCGCCGGATTGCAGGCCGAACAGCGTTCCGCGGTCCCAGACCAGGTTAAATTCGACGTAGCGTCCGCGCCGGTAGAGCTGGAATTCGCGCTCGCGTTCGCCCCAGGGCGTGTCACGCCGTTTCGTCACGATCGGCAGGTAGGCATCAAGGAACGCGCCACCGATGTCGCGCGTGAATGCGAAGCAGCGCTCGAAGCCCCAGGCATCGAGATCGTCGAAGAACAGGCCGCCGACGCCGCGCGTCTCGCTGCGGTGTCGCAGGAAGAAGTAATCGTCGCACCAGCGCTTGAAGCGCGGGTAGACGTCGTCACCGTAGGGTGCGCAGGCTGCCCGCGCGACGGTGTGCCAGTGGCGGATGTCTTCGTCGAACGGATAGAACGGCGTCAGGTCGAAGCCGCCGCCGAACCACCATGCCGGCTCGCCGCCCTCGCTGCGTGCCTCAAAAAAGCGCACGTTCATGTGCGTGGTCGGCACGTAGGGATTGCGCGGATGCAGGACCAGCGATACGCCCATCGCGCTCCATGCGCGGCCCTCGAGCGCGGGGCGGTGGGCGGTCGCCGATTTCGGCATCGCCGTGCCGTGCACGAGCGAGAAACCCACGCCGGCCTGCTCGAACAGCGCACCGTCCTTGAGCACACGCGAACGCCCGCCGCCACCTTCCGCACGCTGCCAGAGATCCTCGCAGAAGCGCGCACCGCCGTCGGCGCGTTCGAGCGCGTCGCAGAGGCGGTCCTGCAGATCGCGCAGAAAGGCTTCGACGGCGGCGGCGTGGCTCATGGATGACTCGCGGACAGGATCGTCCGCGCACTGTCGCCGCGGCGGCGGCGGCTGGCAAGCCCTGCGCCGCGTGGCCCTACATCGAGACCATCGCCAGATTGCCGCTGATGTCGGCGATCAGGTTGTTCACCCAGTCCAGGTAATTCTTGTGAATGTAGGGCTTGCCGTCCTCGACGTGATACTTGAGGTTGACCGAATCTACGTAGCGGATGTGGATCTGTGCCTTGTCCCAGCTGATTGGGATGCGTGCGGTGTGATCGCGCAGGTGCAATGTCGAGGCGATCTCGCCGGGCTTTTCCTCGATCACGATCCAGCCGCGATGCGCGAGCGCGAGCTTGACGGCCTTGGCGACCTGCTCGTTGCCGACCTTCGGCGGGATCGCGAGCGGGTCCGGATCGACCAGCGGGGCATCGCGCAGCGCCATGAGCAGGAGGAGGAACGGCAGCAGGGCGAGGAGGGCGAGGCGTCGAGCGAGCATGATGCCTCCCGGATGGTCGGCGCGCAGGATCGGGCACGCCCCGGTGACGGTAAGCGGACTGTGTTGTCCGTGGAATGCGGGTCTGGTTCAACGTGGACTTGTCCATAAGTCAGATTCGCGACGCCGCTGTCAGGTCACCCGGGCCAGCATGCGCCGATGGCCGATCAGACGTGCCCAGCGTGTGCCGATGTCGAGCCACAGGCAGTAGCCGGCCTCGAGTGCGAGTCGGCCGAGGTAGCGCGGTTGCCACGGCAGGCGCGGTTCGGCGGCGCAAGGTTCCGCATCGAAACCCAGCGAACGCGCGAGCAGCAGGCAGCGCAGCAAGTGATGGCGGCTGCTGATCAGCGCGACCGGCCGGTGTGCCTCGCTGCCGAGCAGCTCGCGTGCGTTGCGCAGGTTCTCCAGCGTGTCGGTCGAGCCCGTTTCGAGGTCGAGGCGCACGCCATCGGGCAGGCCGAGGCGCTCGAGTTCCTGCCGCGCCGCGGCGGCTTCGCTGAGGCCATGCCCGCTGTGCCCGCCGAGCAGCAGCACGCGACGTTGCGGATCGGCGCCGAGCACGGCATGCAGACGCGCGATGCGGGTCGCGAACTCGGCATCGATGCCCTGCGCCGCGAGCCGCTTGCCGAACAGCAGCAGCGTATGCGCGCGGCGCGGCGGACCGGCGCGCCGCAGCGCCACGCGCAGGGCAGCGACGAAGTAGGCGAGGTACAGCAGACCACCGCTGAGCAGGCAGGCGAGCAGGGCGATGCCCGCCGAATGCAGGACGTCGCGATCACCGAAATGGCGTCGCCGTGCCGCGCGGTACGAGAGTGCGGCGGCGGCATCGGCAGGCGGGGTGGATGACGCGTTCACAGCGTCGTCGCGGGTCGGGCGGGAATGGTCAGGCGAAGGCCGCGAGCAGGGAATCGCGATCGCCGGTGCGGACGCATGCGACGCATCGGCCATCGCCGTGTCGGCATCGCCCGTTCGCCATCCTGCGGCCACCGCAGGCGTCTGATCGATCGGCAGCGAGCCGGCGGCAGAGGGATGTGACATCGCTGTCTCGGCGCGGCGGCGAGGATTCAGGAAGGCGACGTAGGCCGGTGGTCGTGCTTCCCGGTCGGGTGGGCGAAACCTATACTCGCGCCGCCTTCCCGTCCAGTTCATGGCCGCGTGCCCGTCCGCATCCCTCCGCTCGCCATCTCCGCGTTCACCGCCACCAGCGCCGCCGGCCAGGGCCGTGACGCGCTCGTCGCGGCCTTGCGCGAGCGACGCAGCGGACTCGTGCCGAACGACATCAGCTCGCGTCCACTGCCGTGCTGGATCGGCCGCGTGGCCGGCATCGAGGCGATGGGTGTGCCCGGGCCGCTCGTCCCTCTCGACTGCCGCAACAACCGGCTCGCCTGGCTTGGCCTGAACCAGGACGGGTTCCTCGGCGCCGCGCGTGCCGCGGTCGCGCGTCATGGCCCGGCACGTGTCGCGCTGGTGCTTGGTACTTCGACGGCGAGCATCGCCGCGACCGAGGAAGCCTATCGCCGCTACGATGCAGCCACGGGTTTTCCGCCTGGGCTCCTCGAGCCGCTGCTGCACTCGCCGCATTCACTCGGCGTCTTCGTGCAGGCCGTGCTCGGCACGGCCGGGCCGTGCGTGACGGTGGCCACGGCCTGCTCGTCGAGCGCCAAGGTCTTCGCCCAGGCCGAACGCCTGATCCGCCACGGCCTGGCCGACGCGGCCGTCGTCGGCGGCGTGGACACTCTCTGCGACAGCGTGCTGTTCGGCTTCAACTCGCTCGAACTGGTCAGCCCCGAACCGTGCCGGCCGTTCGACGTGCGCCGGCGCGGCATCTCGATCGGCGAGGCCGCCGGCTTCGCGATCCTGGAAAGAGCCGACGCCGCTCCGCAGGCACCGCGCCTGATCGGCTGGGGCGAATCGAGCGATGCACACCACATGTCGAGCCCGCATCCCGACGGTCTCGGCGCGCGACGCTCGATGGAGGATGCGCTGGCGCGTGCGGGCCTTGCGCTGCGCGAGGTGGATTACGTCAACCTGCACGGCACCGCGACGCCGAAGAACGACGAGGTCGAGGCCGCAGTGATCGCGCGCCTGTTCCCGGCCACGACGCGTGCGAGTTCGACCAAGGGCTGGACCGGCCATACGCTCGGCGCCGCGGGCATTCTCGAAGCGGTGATCGCCCTGCTCGCGCTCGAACAGGGCTTCGTGCCGGGCACGCTGAACTGCGACGAACTGGATCCGCACTGCGGCCCGCAGCTCGCGCGCGACAACGAGCCGCTTGCCGTGCGTTTCGCGCTGAGCAACTCGTTCGGCTTCGGCGGCAACAACTGCACGCTGGCCTTCGCCGCGACGGCTGTGCACTGATGGAGCTCGATCTGAACATCGCCGGCATCGGCATATGGGGACCCGGTCTCGCCGGCTGGGCTGCCGCGTCACCGGTGTTGCGCGGCGAGGTCGGGACCGCGACCGACGCGGCGACGCGACCCGCGCCTGCGCTGCTGCCGCCGGCCGAACGTCGCCGTGCGCCGGAGAGCGTGCTGATCGCGGTGCAGGCCGCAACCGAGGCCTGCGCGATGGCCGGTGTCGATCCGGCGACGTTGCCAGCGGTGTTCGCCTCGGCGCAGGGCGACGTCGCGATCACCGATTATCTGTGCGCCGTGCTCGCCACGGCGCCACACGAGTTGTCGCCGACGAAGTTCCACAACTCCGTGCACAACGCGGCGGTCGGCTACTGGACGATCGCGGCGCGTTGCCACGAGCCCTCGACGGCGCTCACGGCGGCAGCCGACAGCGCGGGCGCTGGCCTGCTCGAAGCCGCGGTGCAGGCGCTCGACCGCGGTAGCCCGGTGCTGCTCGCGGTCCACGACTGCGCGGCGCGTGGGCCCCTCGCCGGAATCGTGGCGCAGACGGCGAGCCTCGCCGTGGCGCTGGTGCTCGCACCGGCCGCGGCGGGCCTGCACGGGCCGCGTCTCCGGATCCGTCCGGCGCCGGCGCCGCTCGCTGCGCCGCCACTGCCGGCGACGCTCGACGCGTTGTGTCCGGCGAATCCGGCCGCCGCAGCACTGCCACTGCTCGCGGCACTGGCCGGCGCACGGCCGGCGCGCTTGACCCTGCCCGCAGCGCCGGGCTGTCTGCTCGAACTCGTTCTCGACGCATGAGCGGCCTGCGTTGCTGCGTGGTCATCCCGGCGCTGAACGAGGCGCGCACGATCCGTGCCGTGGCCGAGGGCTGCCTGAGGCACTTCCCGGACGTCGTCGTCGTCGACGACGGATCGAGCGACGGCACGGCCGCCTGTCTCGACGGCCTGTCGGTCGAGGTGCTCAGGCATCCCGCGCCGCTCGGCAAGGCGCGCGCGCTCGTCGATGGCTTCCGCTGGGCGCTGGAACACCGTTTCGACGCGGTGCTGACGCTCGATGGCGACGGTCAGCACGACGCTGCTGATCTGCCGCGTCTCGCGGCGGTGGCGGAACGGTTCCCGGATCACATCGTCATCGGCGCGCGTTTGCTGGCCCGCGAACGCCAGCCGCGCCATCGCCGTTTCGGCAATGCCTTCGCCGACTGGTGGGTGGCCTGGCCGTGCGGCCAGCGCATCGCCGATACGCAGAGCGGCCAGCGCTGCTATCCGCGCCGCGTGCTGGAACTCGCGCTCGACATGCGCCAGCAGGGTTTCGTGTTCGAAACGGCGATCCTGATCGAGGCCGCCGATCGCGGCATTGCTACGATCTCGGTGCCGATCGCGGCGCGCTACGAGCCCGGCGCGCGTGCGAGCCACTTCCGGCCGTTGCGCGACGTGTCGAGGATCACGCGCCTGATCGCCTGGCGGCTGATCCGCGGCGGATTGCGGCTCGGCCACCTGTGGCGCGCGCTGCGCAGCCGGCCGCGCATCGTCGAAATCTAGGGAAGGTTGGTCAGGCCCATCCCGGATCCGACGGCGTCGCACGCAGCATCCACGCGCTCGATGTGCGGCGTGCCAGTCTTGGCACGCACAGCCGCGGAACCTGCTCGAGATTCCTCGTTGCCGGCGGGTTTGCCGACGACGCGCTCAGCCCATGCCGCCGTTGACGCCGATGATCTGACCGTTCACGTAGCTGGCGGCCTCCGAGCACAGGAAACCGACCAGCGCGGCGACCTCCTCCGGCGTGCCCGCGCGGCCGGCCGGTACCAGCGCCTTGATGCGCTCGGCATCGAACAGACCATCGGTCATGCGTCCGGCGATCAGGCCGGGCGCGACCGCGTTCGCGGTGATGCCGCGGCTCGCCATCTCGCGGGCCAGCGACTTCACCGCGCCGTGCAAGGCCGACTTCGCGGCCGCGTAGTTCACCTGGCCGCGATTGCCGAGCACGGCGGCGACCGAGGAGATCGCCACGATCCGGCCGAAGCGCCGGCGTGCCATCGGCAGCAGCAACGGCTGGCTGAGATGGAAGAAGCCATGCAGCGTCACGTCGATCACGCGATGCCACTGCGCATCGCGCATGCCGGCGAGCGGTGCGTCGTCGTGGATGCCGGAGTTGTGCACGAGGATGTCGAGCGGCCCGGCCTCGAGCAGGCGTGCGAGCGCCGCGCGCGTCGCCGCGGCATCGGTGACGTCGAAGGCGACGGCCTCGGCATGCCCGCCCGCGTCACGGATCGTCGCGACGGCGGCTTCGGCGCGTTCGCGGCCGTGGTTCGCGTGCACGACGACGTGCATGCCGCGCGCGGCAAGCTCGCGGCAGATCGCCCCACCGATGTCGCCGCTGCCGCCCGAGACCAGGGCGCGTCGCGGAGTCGCGTTCATGATCGTCCTCCGTCGTCGCCGACCATCACTGCTGCGCGCCCGTCGGCGAGCCGCCGTGCGGCGCAATCGATGTGGAATGCATACTGCCAGCTCGTGCCGCCATCGAGCAGCTTCTCGACGTGCACGTCGAGCGGAGCGGGCAGATCGTCGAGGCGCGCGACCGCCAGGTGCACCTGACGCAACGCGACCAGCAGGCCCGGGCGCGCCGCGTCGCCGCGCTGCACGGCGAGCAGCCCGCCGTGGACGGCCATCGCCTGGGCACCGTACTCGGCCAGATGCACCGCGCGCAGCAGGCCGTCGGCGCGCAGCGGGTTGTCCGATGCGCGGTGCGAATCGCTCTGCGCATGCAGACGTTCGCCATCGAACGCGACGACCGTATCCAGAAGGCACATCACGTCGCGATGCGGGATCAGGTGCTGCCAGGAAGATTTAGCCAGCATGCCGCGGCTCCGCCGGCGGACGCGCATAGAGCATCGCCAGCATGAAGTTGAACGCCACGCCGAGCGTCACACTGGTGCCGAGTGCGCGCAGCACCGGCAGCGTGGACAGGGCGAGCAGCAGGAACACGAGGAAGGTACTCACGCTGCACACGAGCAGCGCATGCAGCGTGCGGCGCTGCGCGGCGGGATCGTGCTCCGCATGCTCGAAGAACAGTGCGTAATCGAGGCCGAGGCCTGCGGCGAGGATCAGCGCGACGAGATGGAACAGCGACAGCGAGGTGCCGCCCGTGCGCAGCGTGGCGACGATCACCAGCG
Organism: uncultured Rhodanobacteraceae bacterium; assembly: GCA_964471815.1. Classification (GTDB taxonomy): domain Bacteria; phylum Pseudomonadota; class Gammaproteobacteria; order Xanthomonadales; family Rhodanobacteraceae; genus Tahibacter. The sequence goes on along the minus strand of CAYYHP010000007.1, from coordinate 7,949 downwards.
TGCTCACCGCCATTGGCGCGAGTATGCGCCGGACCCGATCGAGGCGGCGCAGGGCGAGGCCGATCACGCCGACCAGCAGCAGTGCGGCGAGCGCGAGCGAGACCAGCACGCGCTCGCGGTAGGCGACGACCAGCGCGGCCGAGGCGTCCTTGAGATCGAGCAGCTGCGCCGGTACGCCACTCGTCGCGAGCGCCGCGCGCAATGCGGCCGGATCGGCGAGACCGGTCAGCGTGCCGAGTCCGACCCAGCGATCGTCGCGCGGCAGCAGCATCGCGCCCAGGCGCAGGCCGAGCGGCGTGCTGCCGAGTCGCTCCGGCGTGAGCGGTACGAGATGCCGCGCGGCCTCGACGTCGGCGAGGAAGGGCGCGAAGGTATCCGCGGCGAACGGTGAATCAGTCAGCGCGGCAGCGAGCGCCGTGTGCAGCGTCGCCGGATCGGGCAGACGCGCCTGACGCGCGCGCTGGGTCGCGAGGCTCGGCAGATAACAGGACGGCAGTTCATAACCGGCCAGCACACCCTGCGCGGGCAAGGGCGCGAGCGCCGCAGCGAGCCGCTCGCTCGCAGCGAGCACGGACTCGGCGTCACGGGCTTCGATCGCGATCAGATAGCGCACGTCGGGTGCGCCGAGTTCGGCGCGCAGCGCAGCATCGCGCTGCATCGCTTCGCGCGACAGCGGCGTCAGCGCGGCGAGATCGTTTTCCCAGAAAGGACCGGGCGCGAACGCGACGCCGAGCAGCGCCGCGGTGGCGAACAGCGGCAGACCCCAGCGCGGGCGTGGCAGTGCCGTGAGGCGTGCCCAGAGCCGGGCGAGCCACGCCGAGCCAGCGGGATCCGGCGGCGGCGCGCCGATCAGGTGCGGCAGCAGGAAGCGCGTGACCAGTCCCGCGCTGGCGAGGCCAGTCACCGTGAACACCGCGAGCTGTTCTAGGCCGGCCACGCCCGAGGCGAGGAACGCGAGGTAGGCGATCGAGGTACCGACGATGCCGGTCGACAGCGTCGGCCAGAGCCCGCGCGCGATCTCGGCCGGCGTGCGGCCGCGTTCGAGATGGCTGAACAGGTGGATCGGGTAGTCCTGGGCCACGCCGATCAGCGTGAAGCCGAACGCGAGCGTGATGCCGTGCGCACCGCCGAACAGTATGGCGAGCGCGGCCGTACCGAGCAGGCCACCGCTCGCGAGCGGCAGCGCGCCAAGCAGCACCGTGCCGAGCCGGCGGTAGGCGAACAGCAGCAGGGCGATGAAGCCGAGGGTATCGACCAGGCCGATGCGGTTCGCCTCGTCGCGCGTCACGTCGTGGATGCGCACGCTGAACGCGCCCGGGCCGCTCGCCTCGAGCCGTGCGCGGCTGCCCGCAGCGGCTTGCCGGAAATGTGCATCGAGCGCGACGAGCGCCGTGCGCTGGGCCTCCGGATCGAAACCCGGCGCGCGCGTCTCGACGAGCAGCAGTGCCCGCGTACCGGCCGCATCGAACCAGACGCCGTCGATCTGTCGCGGCTGACGTGCCGGCGCCCAGGCTTCGGCCAGATGCAGGAGTTCGAGCGTCGGATCGCGCGGCAGCCACGGCTTGAGCCAGGCCGCGGCCGGCGAGCCGAGATCCTCGACGCGCTCGGCGAGTTCGCCGCGCAGGCGGTCCGCATCGAGCGGCTGCACGTCGAACGCCGGCGTGAGCAGGTAACGGTACGACAGCAGCGCTTCGTCGAGTGCCTCGACACCGGTCTCGCCATCGAGCGCGCGCAGGAAATGCGCATCGTCGCGCAGCGCCGCGCTCAGCCGGCGCGCGATGCCGGCCAGCACCGGCGGCGCATCGCCGTCGAGCGCGACCAGCAGGAGGCGCGAGCCCGGTCCTTCGCCGATCTCGTCGAGCAGCAGGCGCTGCGCGTCGGTGCGCGCCGGCGGCATGAAGCCGCGCAGGTCGGTGGACACGTGCAGCGCGCGGCCGACGTAGGCCGTGACCGCGCAGAGCACGGCGAGCCAGCCGAGCAGCAGGCCGAGCCGTGCGCGGCTGGTCATGGCGTGGCGCGGCACAGCGCGTCGAGCGCGGCGCGCGTCGGTGCGGCCGGCAGTGTGGTGCCGGCCAGTGCCTCGACCAGCATCACGCTCGCATCGCCGCCGGTTTCCTCGACGCTGAAGCAGCGGATCGCCGCCTCGCGGCCATCGACCGTGATGCGTCGTACCTGCCGGGCGAGCGCCGGATCGTTCGGAATCAGTTCGAGCCGCCAGGCGGCCGCATCGCCCGAAGCACTCAGCGCATAACCGCGCGCGGCGCGTACGGCATCGCCGGTCAGCAGCGCGGCGAAGCTCTCCAGGAATCCGTGCAGTGCCGGCGCGCGTTCGAGCGGCACACGCCGCTCGGCGCGGCCCGCGCGCAGGATGCGGACCTCGCCCGCGGCGATCGTGCTGGTCTCGCGGTACGGCGACTCGACCTGCCGCACGAGCGCGCCGTCGGCCGCGTAGGTCAGCGTGCCGCGCAGACGCAGGGGGGCTTTGAGCATCGCCACGAAGCGCACTTCGGTGAAGGCCGTGCTGGCCGGCGCCGGGCGGGCCAGACGCGCGATCAGCGCGGCCGGATCAGGCGAGGTCGCGCCGATCGCCGAACCGTGCGCCATCAGCATCAGCAATGCGGCGAGACGCGGCCGGATTCCAGAAGTCATAGAAGTTGAACCAGTTGAGCGGGGCGCTGCGGGTGTGGTGTTCGAGGCGTGCGGCGTAGCGGGCGAGACACTCGGCCAGGCGCGCCTCGCGCTCGCGGCGCGGGATCACGAGACGTTCGGCGAACGCCTCGAAGATCAGATCGTAGCGGTTGCCGCCGCGATACAGGCCGAAGCACAGCACGACCGGCACCTCGAGTGCGGCGGCGATCAGGAACGGTGCGACCGGAAACGGCGCCGGTGCACCGAGGAACGCGGCCGGGCGGGTCGGCTCGTGCGGGCGCGCCCGGTCGGCGAGCAGGGCGATCAGGTCGCCCTGCTGGGCGGCATCCTTGAGCGCGAGCACGATCTCGGTGCCGCCGCCGCTCGCGTCGATCACGCCGCGGGCGATGCACGGATTGAGCGCGTGCAGCAGATCGGTCATCGCCGGCGTCTGGCGTCGGTCGAGCACCACGCGCACGTTCAGCTCGGGTCGCTGCAGGCCAAGCACGCGCAGCGCCTCGAAGCTGCCGAGGTGCGAGCCGAGCAGCAATACGCCCTGCCGTCCGGCGAGGTGACGATCGAGCGCGTCGAGGCCGCTGACCCGCACGTCGAAGCGCTGGAACGATTCGGCGAGCAGGAACACGCGATCGAGAACCGTCGCGGCGAAGTGGTGGATGTGACGCAGCACGTCGGACGCGCCCGCCGGCCGGCCGTACACGCGGCTCAGGAAGGCGCGCGAGGCGCGCCGCTCCGGGCCGCGCCGGAAGAAGAAATACAGCGTGATCGGATACAGGATCAGGCGCGCGGCGGGCCGGCCGAAGCGGAGGCCGATGCTGCGGATCAGCCAGAGCGCGAAGCGGCCGCCGCCTTCCGGGCGCTCGGTCCAGTGCGTGCTCATGCCGGTTCGATCTCGCCACCGGCGAGTGGTTCGGCACCACGCAGGATGCGAAAGCGCACGCGGGTCGGCGTGGCTTCGAGATGCAGCTCGGCCGTCTCGCCGGGCAGCAGCGGCGCGAGGAACTTCACCTGCGGCAGACCGCCGATCGTCTGACCGCGCCAGCGCTGCAGCGCGGCGGCGACCCGGTCGAGCAGCACCACGCCGGGCACGATCGGCCGGCCTGGAAAATGACCGGGCAGCGCCGGATGGTCGGCGCCGATCGTGAACGTCTCGCGCCAGGTCGCGTCACTCATGAGCCACGCAGGGCGGGCCACGCGGCGATCACGCGCCGCGCGAAATCCACGAGGCCATGCCGCGGTGCCTGCGGCAGCAGCCACGGGCGCAACAGCAGCTCGCCGACGAAGGCGGATGCGAGCAGGGCATAACCGCCGACGTTCACGAGCAGGCTCCAGCTGCCCGCATCGAGCGCGCGCGGCGGATCGATGCCGAATGCCGCGAGCACGCCGTCCGGCACCACGCACAACGCGGCGAGCCCGGCGAACAGGGCCATGCCGAGCGGCAGCAGGGTCCACAGGCGGGTCAGGCCGCGTGCGTAGCGCGCCACGGCCGGATCGTCGAGCGCCGCCGGGCCGTCGATGACATAGATGAAGCGTGCGATCAGCGGCGTGTGACCGCGGCCGAGACTGTGACCGAACAGGCCGGCGACCGTGCCGAGGATCAGTGGCGGGGCGAGATAGCCCGGCAGGCGCGCCCGGCCGCTCGCGACACAGGTGGCGAGCAGCGCGGTGGCGCCGAGCCAGGTGATCCATGCCGCGGCGCGGCGACGCGCGAGCGCCGGCAGCAGCACGGCGCTCACCAGGCACAGCACGGCCACGGCCGTGAATGGCGCGCCGGCACCGAGCGTCGCGGCCAGCGTGCCGCCGAAATAGGCGAGGACCAGGACCGGCACGCTGCGCGCCATGCGGTCCGCTCAGAGCACGCGATGCTGCTCGATATGCGCCGACAGCGCACGCAGCGAGGCGAAGATGCGCTTGTTGTCGTCGTTGTCGGAGCGCAGCTGGAAGCCGTAGCGACGCGACACCGCGAGCGCGATTTCCAGCGCGTCGATCGAATCCAGGCCGAGTTCGCCGCCGAACAGTGGAGCTTCGGGCTCGATGTCCTCGGGCGTGACGCCCTCGAGGTTCAGATTGCTGACGAGCAGCGCGGCCAGCTCGCGTTCGGCGGGAGTCTGTGGCGACATGGCGGGAGGAGTGACAACGGAACGGAGCGCCGGACGGCGGCTCCGGGGCGGCGAGTGTATCATGCGCGGCCTCTCACCGGCCTGGACCGCTGGCTCTCGCGACGCGTGAAACCCTCGCCAATTCATCATCCGCTGCCGGCCGCCGGCCTGCGGATCGCCTACGAACGCCATCCCGCGCATTCGGCCCTGCTCGCCGCGGACGACACGCTCGCGGTGATCGGTTTCGGCCCGACGGCGGCATTGCCCGAGGATCCGCGCTGCCTGCGTGTCGGCCTGCGGCCGCTCGCCGACGCGGCACCGTACGAGGTCTGGCGCACGGCCGGGCGGGTGCGCTTCGGGCGCGCCGGCGCGGTAGGCTGGGCCGCCGACGAGCAGTACCTGTTCGGCGCGCTGGAGATCGACGAGGCGGCGCATGGCGGCATCCTGGCCGCGACCGAGGCCGCCTACGCGACGCTGCGCGGCTTCACGGCCACCTCGACGCATCCGCATCTGCTGCGCATTTGGAACTATCTCGCCGCGATCAACGAAGGCGAGGGCGACGCCGAACGCTACCGGCAGTTCTGTACCGGCCGCAGCCTGGGCATGCCCGGTGTCGCCGGTGCCTTCCCTGCCGCCAGCGCGATCGGTCGCAGTGACGGCGTGCACGTACTGCAGGTTTACTGGCTGGCCGCGCGCACGCCCGGCGAGCCGATCGAGAACCCGCGCCAGACGAGCGCCTGGCGCTACCCGCGGCAGTACGGGCCGACCGCACCGACCTTCGCGCGCGCGATGCGCGTCGCCGGGCCGCCAGCACGGCTGTATGTCTCCGGCACCGCGGCGGTGGTCGGGCATGCCTCGCTGCATCCGGACGACGCCATCGCCCAGCTCGGGGAATCCTTCGCCAATCTCGAGAGTCTGTTCGCCAGCGCGCACATGCCGGCCGGCCTCGGCGCGGACAGCCTGCTCAAGATCTACGTGCGGCGCGCCACCGACGCACCGGCACTCGCGGCCATGCTCGATCGGCATCTGGCCCGCGAGGTGCCGCGCTTGCTACTGCTCGGCGACATCTGCCGGCGCGAGCTTCTGGTCGAGATCGACGGCCTGCATGCGGGTTGAGTAGCGGCTGGCGAGCCGCACGAGATAGAGCACGGCCCGTGCGAGCAGCAGCAGGTCGAAGCCGAGGGCGGCATTAAAGATCAGGTGACCCTGCTTGGCGGTATCGGCGAGGCCATCGCCGAAGATCGTCACCAGCAGGGTCGCGCCCATCGCCGTCGCCAGCATCACCGCGAGGCGTGCCAGGCGTCCGGGCCGGCCGAGCCGCCACGCAGCGACCACCACCGGCAGCGCAAGCAGCAGGCCGCGCAGCGGTGCATGGCGCGTGAGCAGGCCGTCCCAGGTGAAGAAATCCGCCGGCACGCGGCCGAGCGGCACGCCAGCGACGTGGCCGAGGCGGTCCGGAATCCACGGGTCGAGAGCCATCAAACCGGCTCCGAGGAAATGCAGCAGGGCCAGCGGCTCGTGCAGGAACTGACCGAGCACGGCCAGGCGGCCGACCCGCTCGATGCCCGGGCACACCGTCTCGGGCACGTCCGGGAGCTGCCAGGCGCGCAGCCCGGTGAAACGCGCGCAGTCGGCCGGCAGACCGAGCCGCGCGAGCGTGGCTGGCGCGTCCGCGACCGCCGGCAGCAGGCCGGTGAACACGACGTTGGCGCGGTTCGCCGAGCGGATCGACTGCATCAGCCCATCGTCGCGCGCGAGCTGGGCGGCCTGAATGCCCGCTCCGAGCAAGGCACCGGCGAGCAGCGCGGACACCTGCCAGCGCCGCGTGCGCGGCGCCATGCGCATCCGCAAGAGGCCGAGCCGCTCGTGGACGAACAGGACGAGGGCGATCGCGAGCGGCAGGACGAGGTGCTGGATCTTGCTCGTGGCGAGCAGAACCGCCACACCGGCCAGCACGAGCCGGCGCGCGACCGTACCCGATTCGTCCTGCCAGACGAGCACGAGGTTCATCAGCGCCCAGAACGTGGCCAGCGCCGTACCTTCGGCATAGAACGTCGCAAAGTACAGACTGTTGCCCGGGTCAAGCAGCAGCAGCGGCAGCAGGAGCGCATTGCCCGCGGCCGCCTGCCAGTGACCGCGCTGCCACCAGGCGCGCGTCAATGCGGCGCCGAGTCCGAGCAGCACGATCAGGCGCAGCGCGCCGATCCAGCGCACCGAGAAGCGTGTCGCGTCGGTCAGCGTGGCCTCGGCGCGGTATATGCCGACCGTCGCCGCCTGCACGAGCAGCTCGCTCGAGCCGTAGCAGAGCGGCATCGGGTTGGCGTGGAACGCATAGAACTCGAATGGTGCTTCGGGGCTGTTGGTGTCCGGCCGGATCTCCGGCGGGCGGTCCGGGAACAGGTCGAAGCAGTCCGTATAGCGGGCCTGGTCGTAGCTGTTGGCGATCGCCAGCAGCGGTGCATGCGTGAGCAGCGAAACGCCACGCAACAGGGCGAGTGCGAAAGCGCCGAGGATCAGCCAGCGGAACCAGCGAGGGGCATGCATGGCGGCAGTGTGGTGCGCGAGTGTGACGGCCGCGTGGCGGCCGGTATCGCGGAGATGGCAACGATCGTGCCGGTGCACCGTCCGGGCTGGATGACGACCGGCTTCCGTTCAGCGCCTGTTCGCTTCGCGGCCGACCCCGCGTTCGAATGCCAAGCGTTTCACACTCCGGCCGTGAACCGGCTTCGTCGGCGCACGCCAAGCGTGCCACGGCAGCCGGACGGCGCGGTGCTAGGCTAATCCCACCTTCCAGAGGGGCCTGTGCCCCGGAGCCGACCATGAAGACGCAACTGGGCCATTACGACATCGTCGCCGAGCTTGGCCGCGGCGGTATGGGCGTGGTCTACAAGGGCTACGAGTCCTCGCTGCATCGCTACGTCGCGATCAAGGTCCTCGCCGAATCGCTGGCCCACGACGCGAGCGTGAAGGAGCGCTTCCTGCGCGAGGCGCGCAGCATGGCGGCTCTCAACGATCCCCACATCATCCAGATCTACTTCATCGGCGAGCACGAGGGCCAGACCTTCTTCGTCATGGAGTTCGTCGAGGGTGAGTCGCTCGGCTCGCTGCTCAAGCGCGAAGGCCGGCTCGCACCGGCGCAGGCCGCCAAGGTCATCCACCAGACCGCGCAGGGCCTCGCCGCCGCGCACGACAAGGGCGTGATCC
>CAYYHP010000006.1:0-39996 GCA_964471815.1 uncultured Rhodanobacteraceae bacterium | reverse complement strand
CGGCATAGCCGTAGGTGTAGGCACTGCCGGTGACCGGGATCAGGCCGGCGAACTCGGCATAGCAGAGTGCCGCGGCGGCGCTCGCGATGCCGGCGATCAGGAACGACAGGGCAACCGCCGGACCGGCATTGGCCGCCGCCTGCTGGCCGGCCAGCACGAAGATGCCGACGCCGATGATGCCGCCGAGACCGATGCCGGTGAGTTGCCACAGGCCGAGCACGCGGCGGAAGTCGTGCCGCCGGCCGGCCTCGGCCTGCAATTGCTCGATGGACTTGTGGCGGAACAGCGTGGCGAACGCACCCATGCGCAACCTCTCCGGACGATTCGTCGCGCGAGCTTACACGCGCACCGGACCGGCGCGTTGCGGCTTTGCGGCAAAACGCGGGGTCAATCCTCGCGGGTGACGCGCAGGACTTCCTCGACCGAAGTGATGCCGGCCACGCACTTGTCCCACGCATCGGCGAGTATCGACGGCGCATCGCGCCGTGCATGGCGCTCGAGCTCCGCCTCGGCGGCACCCTCGTGGATCAGACGACGCAAGGTCTCGTCGACGCCGACGAGTTCATAGATGCCGGTGCGGCCGCGATAACCGGCCACGCGTCCGCTATCGGCGTCGGCCGGCCGGTACAGGGTCGCGGCGAGATCGGCCGGACGACCGAAGGCGGCCAGTTCCCGCGGCGTCGCGGGATAAGCTTCGCGCTGCGCCGGATCGAGCACGCGCACGAGGCGCTGGGCGAGCACGCCGAGCAGCGACGAGGACAGCAGGAACGGTTCCACACCCATGTCGCGCAGGCGCGTCACTGCACCGACGGCAGAATTGGTGTGCAGGGTCGAAAGCACGAGGTGGCCGGTGAGCGAGGCCTGCACGGCGATCTCGGCGGTTTCGAGATCACGGATCTCGCCGACCATCACCACGTCCGGATCCTGGCGCAGGATCGCGCGCAGGCCGCGCGCGAAGGTCATGTCGACCCGGGTGTTGACCTGGGTCTGGCCGATGCCGTCGATGTAGTACTCGATCGGATCCTCGACCGTCATGATGTTGCGCGAGGCATCGTTGAGCCTGAGCAGCGCGCCATACAGCGTGGTGGTCTTGCCCGAACCGGTCGGGCCGGTCACGAGCAGGATGCCGTGCGGCCGCGCGATCAGATCCTCGAGCCGCGCGCGCGTCGCCGCCGCCATGCCGAGCCGGTCGAGATCGAGCTTGCCGGCCTGCTTGTCGAGCAGGCGCAGCACGACGCGTTCGCCGTGCCCGGCCGGAATCGTCGAGACGCGCACGTCCACCGGCCGACCGGCGATGCGCAGACCGATGCGGCCGTCCTGCGGCAGCCGCTTCTCGGCGATGTCGAGCTTCGCCATGACCTTGATGCGGCTGACCACGGCCGGTGCGATCGCCTTCTGTGGCGCGAGCACCTCGCGCAGCACGCCGTCGATGCGCAGGCGCACGACGAGGCGGTTCTCGTACGGTTCGACGTGGATGTCGGAGGCGCCCTCCTTGACCGCCTCGGTCAGCAGGGCATTGATCAGGCGGATGATCGGCGCGTCGTCGTCGCTCTCGAGCAGGTCCTCCGGCTCCGGCAGATCGTCGGCGAGCGCGGCGAGATCGAGCGATTCGTCCATGTCGCTGACCAGGCCGCGCGCATCGTCGCCCTGCTCGTAAAGACTGCGCAGCAGGCGATCGAACTCGGCCGGCGCCTGCCGGACGAGATGCAGCGGCGCGCCGAGATGGCGACGTAGCTCGGCGAGCGCCTCCGGCCGGACACCCTCGCGGCAGACGACCTCGGCTGTGCCGTCGCGCCAGCCGATCAGCGTCGCGCCGTGGCGGCGCGCGAAGCCGAAGCCGGGCCGCGCCGGACGCGCCTCGCTCACCGGCCGTCTCCGGCCCTGGCCGGCCGCGCCGGGCCTTTCGGATCGGCGAGGAAGTCGTGCGTCTCCGGCAGCAGCGGCTGCTGCGCCTTGGGTGTGAGCAGCTCGCGCGTCTGGCGCATGTCGAGCTGCCGGGTGCGCATGTAGTTGTACTTCTCGTTCGACAACGCCGCCTCGCTCGCCGCGTCGCGCAGGATCTTCGGGTGCAGGAACACCATCAGGTCGCGCTTGGAGCGGTTGTTGTTGCGGTAGCGGAACAGGTTGCCGAGCAGCGGGATGTCGCCGAGCGCCGGCACCTTCTGCACGGTGTCCTTGACGTTCTGGTCGATCAGGCCGCCGAGCACCAGCGTCGCGTCGTCGGCGACCAGCACGCTGGTCTCGATCTCGCGCTTGTTGGTGACCAGATCGACTGCGCCCTGCACGGACGGCGCGAGCGAGGAAACCTCCTGGTGCAGATCGAGGCGCACCGAATCGCCTTCGTTGACGTGTGGCGTGACCTTGAGGGTCAGGCCGACGTCCTTGCGCTCGATGGTCTGGAACGGATTGGTCGGCTGGTTGCTGCCGCCGTTCGTCGAGGTGTTGGTGTACTGACCGGTCAGGAACGGCACTTCCTGGGCCACCTTGATCACCGCCTGCTGGTTGTCGAGCGTGAGCACCGAAGGCGTGGAGAGGATGTTCGACCTGCCGTCGCCCTGCAGCGCGCGCAACAGCGCGCCGATCTGCAGGAGCGGCGTGTCCGAGCCGGGCAGCGTGACCGTGCCGCTGACATAGCCGAGGTTCAGGCCGCCGCCGAGCGAGAGCGGGTTGCTGCCGGCATTGAGGATGTTGCCCTGCCCGTTGGTGCCGGTGAAATTGGTGCCGCCGACCACGCCATGATCGAAGCTGCCGTCGGCGTTCTGCTTGAACGGCGCCTGCCACTGGATGCCGATCTCCCTCGCGGCCTCGTCGGCGACCTCGGCGACGATCGCCTCGATCAGCACCTGGGCACGGCGCACGTCGAGCGCGCGGACCACGCTCTCGATCGAGCGGAACACCGCCGGCGGCGCGCTGACGACCAGCGCATTGGTTTCCTCGTGCGCCTGGATCGTGGTGCCAGCCGGTGCCGTCGCGGCGGCCGCGCCGCCGGGACTCGCGGCCTGGGCGCGCGGTGCGCTGCCTTCGCCGAGGCTCGCGGCCACGCCCTGCAGGATCGGCACGAGATCCTTGGCCTTGGCATAGCGCAGGTAGATCACGTTGGTCGCGCCGCCGTTGTCGAGCGGCGTGTCGAGATGCGTGATCAGCGCACGCATCCGCAGGCGGCCGCTCTTGCCGCCGGCGAGCAGGATCGAGTTGGTGCGCTCGTCGGCGAGCACACGCGCGTTCTCGCCGGTAGCCTGGGCGGTCTTGTCGTCGGCGAGCAGGCTGAGCGTGCGCGCCAGTTCCGCGGCATTCGCATGCTGCAGCGGGATGACCTCGATCTCGGCGTCGGCCGTGGTGTCGATGCGTGCGACGATGCCGGCGAGCCGGGCGACGCTGCTCGCGCGATCGGAAACGATCAGCGCGTTGGAACCGTCATGCGCGACGACCTGCGCGCCCTGCGGCAGCAGCGGGCGCAGGATCGCGACGAGTTCGGCGGCGGAGACATGCCTGACCGGCACGATCTGGGTGACGACCTCGTCCGCCGAGCCGGGCGCCGCGGTACCGGCCTCCGGCTGTGCCAGCGCCTCGGGCACGATCTTGACCATGCTGCCGGCCGACACGGCCGCGTAGCCGTGCACCCGCAGCACCGACAGGAACACGTCGTAGATCTCGTCCGGCTTCATCGGTTTGGCCGAGACCACGGTGACCTTGCCCTGCACGTTCGGCGCGACGATGAAGTTCCTGCCGGTGATCTCCGACACGGTGGCGATCAGCGCCTGGATGTCGGCGTCCTTCAGGTTCAGCGTGTGCGTGCCCGGCGGATTCTGCGCGGCACTCGGCGGCGGCTGCGCGATGCCCGGGGCGAGCGGTGCGCCGGCGAGTACGGCGGCCAGGGCGAGCAGGACGGGACGCAGCGGTTTCTGGATGGGCATCAGCAGACGCTTCATTGGAGATCGACGCTCAGGGTGGCGGGCTTGCCGCCGCGCTGCACGGTGGCCTCGAGGCGCGCGGCGGATTTCAGGTTGGCGAGCAGTTCCGTCACGCGCGCCGGCGAATCGAGCGCGATGCCGTTGACCGAGGTGACCACGTCGTCCGGTTTCAGGCCGAGTCGGGTCATCAGCGCCGGATCTCCGCCGGCGAGGCGCACGCCCGTCATGCGTCCGTTCTCGATCACCGGCTGGGCGCTGAACTGGCGCGCGAAACCGGCCGGATCGGCGGCGATCTGGCGCTGCATCGCGGTCCAGTCGACGCGCCCGGGATTCGCGGCCGGTGCCGCGCCCGGCGTCGCAGCTGCCGATGCCGGCCCCGCCGCCGGACGTGATGATGACGAACCGGCCACCGGCGTGGCGGCAGGGGCCGTCGGGGCGGGTTCTACCGGCAGGCTCAGGGTCAGCTCGGTACCGTTGCGGCGCAGCACCGCGCGGTCAGGATAGACGGCCACGAGGACCGTGCCGCCCGGTAATTCTTCGCCGACACGCCAGGCCTGCTCGACGCCGCCCTCCCCGGCGAGGACCGCGATGCCGCGCTGCGGATCGGCCTCGGCGAGCGTGCCGCGCAGGACAAGGTTCAGCGGCGCGCCGGTGGTCCCGCCGTGGCGGGCGGTCTCCGCGCCCGGATCGCCGAACAGGTGCCATTTCGAGACGGTCACGACCGGCGCACCGGGTGCCGCGACGGGCCCTGCCGGAACCGATGCGGCGATCTCGGACGGACGCGGCCAGAGCAGCCAGGCGGGCTGGACCACGAGCCACGCGCACAGGCTCGCGGCGCATGCGACCACTGCCCACGCGCCGACGCGCGAGACGCGCTCGAAGTCCACGTTGCGCACGTCGCCCATTGCCCAGTCCCCGCGGGAAACGGTCCCCACTTTACAACGGCGTTCAGGCCGATCCGTCGGCCGGCGGTGCGGCGCCGCCAGAAGCGGAGCCGCGCTCCGGCCTCGGCCCACGCCGGCGCCGGCGGCGGCGTTTGGCGGGCGCATCATCACCGGATGCAGTGCCCGCCGCCGCAGCGGGCTCGTCCTCGTCATCCACTGCGTCGTCCGCGTCGGCGCCAGCAACGGCCGGCAGCTGTGGGCGCGCGCGCTTGGGCAGCGGCTTCAGGAGTTCCGGCTCGATCGTCGCGACCGGAATCTTCTGCTCGATGTAGGCCTCGATGTCCGGCAGGCTCATCGCATACAGGTCGCAGGCGAAGCTGATCGCATCGCCCTCGGCGCCGAGCCGCGCCGTGCGGCCGATGCGGTGCACGTAGTCCTCGGGATCCTGCGGCAGGTCGTAGTTGAAGACGTGGCTCACGTCCGGGACGTGCAGTCCGCGCGCGGCGACGTCAGTCGCGACGAGCACTTCGACCTCACCGCGCTGGAAGCGCTCGAGCAGCTTCTGGCGCTTCTTCTGCGGCACGTCGCCGGACAGCGTGCCGACGCGGAAACCCTGGCGTTCGAGCTTGTCGGCGATGCGCTCGGCGATCACCTTGGTGTTGACGAAGACCATGCTGCGCTTGGCGCCGACCCGCTCGAGCAGGTTCAGGAGCAGCGGTACCTTCTCTTCCGTGGCCGGGAAGTAGACGCTCTGGCGCACGCGGCTCGCGGTGACGCTCTCGGCCTCGACCGAGAGCTTCTCCGGATTGTTCATGTGTTCGTAGGCGAGCTCGAGCACGCGGTAGCTCAGCGTGGCCGAATACAGCAGCACCTGGCGCTGCTCGCGTACCGGCAGACGCCGGAACAGGAAACGCACGTCCTTGATGAAGCCGAGGTCGAACATGCGGTCGGCCTCGTCGATGACCATCACCTCGACCGCATGCAGGCTGAAGACGTGCTGCTTGTAGTAGTCGATCAACCGGCCCGGCGTGGCGATGATGATGTCCACGCCGGCGCGCAGCATGTCGCGCTGCTTATCGTAATCGACGCCGCCGTAGATCAGCGCCGAGCGCAGCCCGGTGTGACGGCCGAGGTTCCTGAAATCCTTGTCGATCTGGATCGCTAGCTCGCGCGTTGGCGCGAGGATCAGGCAGCGCGGATCGCCCTCGCCGCGCTCGGCCAGCGCCGGGCGCGTGAGCAGCCGCTGCATCGCCGCGACCAGGAAGGCGCCGGTCTTGCCGGTGCCAGTCTGCGCCTGGCCGGCGACGTCGCGCCCGGCGAGCGCGAGCGGCAGGGTCAGTGCCTGGATCGGCGTGCAGCGGGTGAAGCCCGAGTCGTGCAGCCCGGCCAGCAGGCTCGGGTGCAGGTCGAAGGATTCGAAGAAGATATCGCTGAGAACTTGCTGGGACATTCCCGTGATTTTCCAGAAACCCGCAGGAATCGTCGGACCGATAAACGGTGCCGCGGCGGGACTTGCATCGTGGGCGAGCGTGCCCAACTTGATCGGCCTGCGCGATTGGGCTGAAATGCCGTCCTTTCCCCGGACGCCCCATCCTGCGCCGGCCGGGCGAACAGCCCGAGTTTAGCCCAAGCCCGTACTTCCCGCCGCAAGGCAACCTTTCCGCATTCCCTGGAGGTCCCCCGTGAGCCAACTGATCGCCCACGTCAACGACGATTCCTTCGAGAACGACGTGCTCAAGTCGAGCGAGCCCGTGCTGGTCGATTTCTGGGCCGAATGGTGCGGGCCGTGCAAGATGATCGCACCGGTGCTCGACGAGCTCGCGCCGCGATATCAGGGCCGGCTCAGGATCGTCAAGGTGAACGTCGACCAGAATCAGAAGATTCCGCGCAACTACAGCATTCGCGGCATTCCGACCCTGATGATTTTCAAGGACGGCAAGGTCCAGGCGACCCAGGTCGGCGCGGTCAACAAGACCCAGCTCACCCAGTTCATCGATCGCTCAATCTGAAGTTTGCCGCCGCCGCGGCAGCGCCAGCGTGATTCCGGCGATCCCGCGCAGGATGGTCATGCACGCGCTGGACGCCCGGAAAACGTAGTGCTAACGTAGCGGCAGCCTTTCGGGGCCCCGCGCCCCACCCCTTCCGTTCGTTCCCCTGATTCCACGTCGCAAGCCTACGGCGCCCACGCGAGGTCCGTCCGTGTCCGATACCGAGAACAAAGAAAACGGCGCCGCCGCTCCGACGGAAACGCGTGCCGAGAGCGCGCCTGCCGAGAACCGCAACGACGGCCAGACGCCGGCAACCGTCGCCGGCGGTGAAGGCCAGCCCCAGCCGCAGGGTCAGCAATCCGGCCAGCCGCAGGGCGGCCGCCGCGACCGCGGCAACCGCCATCGCAACAATCGCCAGCAGCAGCGCCAGCAACAGCAGCAGATGCGCGGCGGCAATCTCGATGAGGACATCCCCGACGAGAAGAACGGCGGCGGCAACGGGCCGCTGATCAACCTCACCGAGCTCAAGCGCAAGCCAGCCTCGGCCCTGCTCGATCTGGCCGAGAGCCTCGGCATCCAGGAGGGCGTGGCCCGCGCACGCAAGCAGGACGTGATCTTCAACATCCTCAAGGCGCACGCCCGTGCCGGCGGTGGCATCTGGGGAGAAGGCGTGCTCGAGATCCTGCAGGACGGCTTCGGCTTCCTGCGCTCCGGCGACGAGTCCTACCTCGCCGGCCCCGACGACATCTACGTCTCGCCGAGCCAGATCCGCCGCTTCAATCTGCGCACCGGCGACTACATCACCGGCCGCATCCGTCCGCCGAAGGATGGCGAGCGCTACTTCGCGCTGCTCAAGGTCGACGACATCAACAGCGAGCCGCCGGAAGCGTCGAAGAACAAGGTCCTGTTCGAGAACCTGACCCCGCTGTTCCCGCGCAAAGCGTTCCACCTCGAGCGCGGCAACGGCTCCTCCGAGGACATCACCGGCCGCATCCTCGATCTCGTCGCACCGGTCGGCAAGGGCCAGCGCGGCCTGATCGTCTCGCCACCGAAGGCCGGCAAGACGATGATGCTGCAGAACGTGGCGCAGGCCATCGTCCACAACCATCCCGAAGCGCACCTGATCATCCTCTTGATCGACGAGCGCCCGGAGGAAGTGACCGAGATGCAGCGCAGCGTGCGTGCCGAGGTCATCAGCTCCACGTTCGACGAGCCAGCGGCGCGCCACGTGCAGGTCGCCGACATGGTCATCGAGCGCGCCAAGCGCCTCGTCGAGCACAAGAAGGACGTGATCATCCTGCTCGACTCGATCACCCGCCTCGCACGCGCCTACAACACCGTGGTGCCGTCCTCCGGCAAGGTGCTCACCGGCGGCGTGGACGCGAACGCGCTGCAGCGCCCGAAGCGCTTCTTCGGCGCGGCGCGCAACGTCGAGGAGGGCGGTTCACTGACCATCCTCGCGACCGCGCTGATCGACACCGGTTCGAAAATGGACGAAGTGATCTACGAGGAGTTCAAGGGCACCGGCAACATGGAGGTGCACCTCGACCGCCGCATCACCGAGAAGCGCGTCTATCCGGCGATCAACATCAACCGCTCCGGCACGCGCCGCGAGGAACTGCTGATCGATCCGGACCTGCTGCAGAAGATCTGGATCCTGCGCAAGCTCCTGCACCCGATGGACGAGCTCGCGGCAATAGAATTCCTGCTCGACAAGATGAAGAACACCAAGACCAACGACGAGTTCTTCAACACCATGAAACGCGGCGGTTGATCTCGTCGGGTTCCGCACAGCATGAGGCCGGCTTGCGCCGGCCTCGTTTTTTCTGATTACCGATTTCAGCCGGGTCGACGCCCTGCAGTGCGCCGGTGCGGAAACGCAGTGATGGACTGCGGCTGTCAGCGGTTCTTGCTACCGCCACTGCTGCCGCTGCTTCCACCTCCGCCGGACTCAGCCTCCTTGCCCTTCTCCACGAGCTCGTGGACGCGCTCGCCGCCCATCTTGCCCAGTTCGGAATAGCCCTCCGGGCCAAGCTGCTCCTTGCGCGCCTCGCCACCCTGGCGACCGATCTCCTGGTAGAACTCAGGGCCGTGCGTGGCAGCCGTCGCCTCGCCGCCCATCTTGCCAAGCTCGGAATAGCCTTCCGGGCCGAGCTGTTCCTTGCGCACCTGGCCGCCCTTCTGGCCAGCCTCGCGCACGCTCATCTCGCCCGTGCCCTGCTCCTGGCCGCTCTCTTCCTGGCCCTGAGCCCGGGTGCCGTGCTTCTGGCTGCCCCCCTGACCCTGTTCACTCTGACCACCGCCCTGGCCGCCCTGCCGGTGGCCGCTCTGATGCTGTGTCATGTGTCATCTCCTAGCATTGTGAGTGCAAAGGTGCCGGCCACTCCGGCCTGGCCTGCCAGCCTCTTCAACGGCCGTGGCTGCCACCGGAGCTGCCCCCGGAGCCACCACCGGAGCCGCCACCCGAGCTACCGCCCGAGCCGCCACCGGAGCCGCCACCCGAACCACCGCCCATGCCACCGCCGGAGCCGCCCGAGCCGCCACTCGAACCACCCGAGCTGCCCGAACCGCCACCACTATGGCCATGCTGCATTGCATACTGATTCTGGGTCATGATTTTCTCCATAAGTTGATGTTGAACCGACCAACCCGGGATAGATTGATCGATAACCGGGCGATTTACTTGACTGCATCACCCGGAATGCGGATCCGATAGTTGCCGGGATCCGACTCGCGACGCGGCGACCGCCCATGCGGACCCGGCGTCGAACGATGTTGTGCAGTGCGTACGCGATCTACGGCACCTGCTCGATCAGCGCTTGTTGTCGCCTTCCGCTTCCTTGCCCTGCTCGACGAGTTCGCGCACGCGCTGGCCACCCTTGCGGCCCGCCTCGCTGACGCTCATGTCACCTTCACCCTGCTTGCGGTCGCTGCCGGAACCCTGGGATTGCTGCTTCGATGCCATTGCCTTTCCTCCTGCGGATCGGTTGAGGAACTACTGCCTGCCGTTCACCGGCGCCCGCGGCGCTCGGTTTCCTTGCCTTGCTCGACGAGTTCACGGACGCGCTGTCCACCTTTCTCGCCGCCCTTGCGTCCCGCTTCGCGGACGGTCATCTCGCCCTCGTTGCGTGTCTTGCCCTTGCTGCGTTGTCCGGTCATGGCTTTTCTCCCGTCGCTGCTCGACTCTGCGTCGCTGATCACTCGATTTCGCCGTAGGCCTTCATGACGTCCTGCGGGCCGCCGAACCGATCGGCAGGCAGGCTGCGGATCGTTTCCATCACTTCCTCGGGCGCCCCGTTCTCTTCGGCGCGCTCGATGAGGTCATCCTTGCTCGCCGGGTAACTCACGCCTTCCAGAAATTTCTGGACGTTGGCCGGCGAGCGACCACCTACTCCTCTGGTCATGAATCGACTCCCGTGCGGTTTCGAAGTAAGGAGAGCCGTCCGCGTGGCGCATGACCCGCGGACGGGTCCCGCCGGGCGATGACGGACGCCACCGCCTCAGCGGTTCTCGCCCTCATCGCCCTCGGCCTCCTTGCCCTTCTCGACCAGCTCGCGAACGCGCTGGCCGCCTTTCTTACCGAGCTCGGAGTAGCCCTCCGGACCGAGCTCCTCCTTGCGTGCCTCACCGCCCTGGCGGCCGATCTCGGACATCGCGTCCGGACCGCGCTGCTCGCGCAGTGCCTCGACGCCCTGCCGACCGAGTTCGGAATACCCTTCCGGGCCGAGCTGCTCCTTGCGGATTTCGCCGCCCTTCTGACCGGCCTCACGCACGCTCATCTCGCCGGTACCCTGGCTGTGGCTGCTGCTACCGCTACGGCCCGAGCTGTGCTCCTGACTCTGGCTGCTGCCTTCACTGTGGCCGCGGCCGTGCTCCTGGCTGCGCTCATGCGACTGGCCGCCTTGGCCGCCCTGGCCCTGGTTGCGCTGGTTGTCTGCCATATGCCTGCTCCTGGGAATGGTGATGACCGGCGCCCGCGGCGATCCGCGATCTGCCGATGCTGGTTTGCCGCCCGCAGGAAACCGCTGTCGCCGGTCATGCGGGGGTGCGGTCCGGCCGTTCGCCGGATGCTCGTGGTGCAGCAACGGACATGCCAGCGGCGCGGTGGCGCGGCACCGCGCACGCGTGCGGAAGGCACGATGACGATTTATGCAAAACTTCAGACGTGCACAGCCGTAAGGAGCGCCGGACGAGGCGCCTGTCATGGAGGGTTGCACCCATTAGACGCGCAGCGCATTGCCTGGTGCCGATGGCACGCCAGGCCTGCCACCGCGTGCGCCATGCAGGGCGCGATTCACGGCGCCATGCGCCGTCAGAGGTCGTGAAAGCGGGACGCCTGTCCGCGGTTCATGTGACGCCCGGGTCAGGATGAAAAACTTGCGCGCTCCATCCACAAGTTTTCTTTGCAACTTGTCACGAACTACGGAGACACCCACGCGTGCGCCGCCCGTCGGGCAAGCGGCTCAGGTCTCGCTGGGTGATCCGCTTGACGGTTGCGGTCAACCGGGGTTGCCGCGCGTGGTCTCCGGCGGATGGAATGCGGCGAGCGCACGGCGGGCGCAATCGCGGCCGATTGCGATGAGTTCCTCGGCGCGGTGGAACTCGTAGAAGGCGCAGGCCTCGCGCGGGATGCGGATCAGCAGGTCCGGCGGCTGCGCGGCGAGCTTGAAGCGCGTGAGGGTGGCCTGCACGGTGTCGAGCGAACGCGCGAACAGCTCGACCATGCCGACCTCGCCACGCGCGCCGCCGTCTTCTGGAGCCGCGGCCCGGCTGCGCCGGTCGAGCATGGTGTCGAAGAGCTGGGCGAATTGGCGACGGTAGCCGCCAAGTGTCCGGCGCGGCGTGCCGGCAGCGGGTGCGGACGGTGCCGGCCCGCCATCCGCACCGAGCAGGAGCCCGCCGGTGGGCAGCGCGGGAATCTGCCGCTCGGGCTGGCGTATCGGCGTTTCCAGATCGCCGTGCCGCTGGTCCGGCGCGTTCACATCCACGGCCACGGTGAAGTCGGTCAGATCGCGCAGGGTCGGCGTAATCGGCACCGGATTGAGGAGGCCGCCGTCGACCAGACGCCGCCCTTCGTATTCATGCGGCCGGAATACGCTCGGGATCGAAATCGAGGCACGGATCGCGTCGAACAGCGGGCCGCGCGAGAACCACACCTCGCGCTCGGCATCGATGTCCACCGCGACCGCGGTATAGCTGATCGGCAGGCGCTCGATGTCCACGTCGCCGACCAGCTCGCGCAGTGTTTCGATGATGCGCCGGCCCTTGATCAGGCCGCCACCGCGCCAGCTCCAGTCCACGAGGCGCAGCACGTCGAGCCTCTGCAGGCTGCAGGCCCAATCGCGATACGCCTCGAGCCGGCCGGCCGCATAGACGCCGCCGACCAGCGCACCCATCGAGCTGCCGGCCACCGAACGGATTGCGTAACCGCGCTCGTGCAGCGCCTCGATCACGCCGATGTGAGCATAGCCACGCGCCCCGCCGGAGCCGAGCACCAGCGAGATCGCAGGCCCCTGGCGCGGGTCGGCCGGGTCGAGGGACAGTGGCGGATTCATGATGGTCGCTCCATTCCCCTTGAGGCGCTGGCGGAACGGTCGCCCGCGCACGCTTCCGTCAACCGCGATGCACGCTCACGTCTGGTAGGCGCCGATCGCGAGCTGCAGCAGGATCTTCATCTCCTCGCGCAGGCTCAGCGGCGCGACGATCTCCGCATCGGGGCCGTACTTGAGCACGTCCATCAGCAGCTCTTTGGAATTGCTGTAGGGCAGACGTAATTCATAGCGCCCGTCGGGCAGGAAGTTGCCCTGCTGCTGCGAATGCCAGTGCTCGTCGGCGACCCAGCGCGCCGCGTGCGGCGAGAAGCGGATCGTCGCCCAGGCCTTCGGCGGCCCGGAAAAGATGCCGTAGCTCGAGGCGAGCTGGCGATCGAGCTCGGCCTCGTCACGATCGATCGCGGTCTCGTCGAGCAGCTTCGCTCCGGCGATGCGGTCCACGGCGAAGCTGCGCAGGCCCTCGCGCTCGTGATCCCAGGCGTCGAAATACCAGTTGTCGCGGTAATGCGTCAGGCGCTGCGCCGAAACGCGCCGTGCCGTGGTGTCGCCGGTCGAGCGGGCGCGGTAGGTGAAGGCGAGCTGGCGGCGCAGGAGCACGGCGCTCGCGACCGTGCGGAAGGTCGCCTCGTCGAGCCGGCGCATGCCGCTGGCGATCACGCGTAGACGCTCGACCGGCAGCGCCTCGCCACTCACATGATCCGACAGCAGCCGCTCGATGCGCGAGCGCAGCGGCGCGAGTGCGCTGGCGAGGATGCCCGGCCCGGAGCGCCCGATCAGCGCCTCCAGCGCCATCAGTGCGGACAGCTCCTCGCTGGTCAGCCACAGGCCAGGCAGCTCGAACCGCTCGGCTTCGTCGGTCGCGTAGCGGAAGGCCGATTCCTCGCCTTCGCCACTCTCGATCGGTGCACCGAGTGCATCGCGCAAGAAGGCGATGTCGCGGTACAAGGTGGCACGCGAACAGCCCAGCTCGTCCATCAGCCGGCGCAGGCTGACCGGATAGCGCGACGCCTTCAGCGTGCGGTGGAGGGTGAGAATGCGCTCGTAACGGTCCATACCCCATTGTGGAGGCAACCGGGCGAACGCCGCCACCCCGACGCGAAATGCCACGCCGTGTTCTGTTTCCGGGCGGATCGGCATGTAGGATTCGCGTCCTGGTCCATCCACGAGGATCCCGCATGCTCGCGCTCGTCCGCTGTCTCGGTCTCGGTCTGCTGCTCGCCGCCGGCTCCGCCCTCGCCGGCCCGAAGGAGGAACTGCACGATGCCTTCGGCAAGTTCATGGAGGCGAAGAGCTTCCGCGCCACGGTCACGGACGCGGCCAAGGGCCGCCTGCTGTCGCGCATGGAATACGTCGCGCCGGATCGCTACCACATGCGCACCGGTGAGGGTCCGGAGACCTACATCGTCGGCGACGACGGCTGGATGGAGGTCGACGGGCGGCTGATGAAGATGCCGATCCCGGTCGGCAAGATCGTCGCCCAGTACCGCAACCAGAACACCCTCAAGGAACTCACCGGCGGCATGAGCGTGACGGCGCTCGGCGACGACGAGGTCGATGGAGAACCCGCCTCCGTCTATACCTATGCCGTGACGCAGCCGATCAAGGCCGACATGAAGGCCTGGATATCGAAGAAGACCGGCCTGCCACTGCAGATCGAATCCAGCGGCAGCTTCATGGGCGTGAAGTCCACCACGCGCATTCGCTACAGTGATTTCGACGACCCGTCGATCCGCATCGCCACGCCGGAATGAGCGCGGACCGCCGGACTCATTCCGGCGGCAGCGCGCCGACCGATGCCAGCACATGGCGGGCGATCGCGATGCGCTTGGGCGCATCCGCGCCCGCCTGCGGCATGTCGATCTGCACGGCGAAGAGCCAGCGCCGCGCATCGCGCTCAACCCAGCCGACGTACCAGCCGTAGTCGGGCTCGCCGGCGTGGTGCTTCCAGCCGGTCTTCGCGCGCAGCGTCCAGTCCGGCCCGCGATCGACGATCAGGAGGCGGCGCACGATGTCCTGGCTGCGCGCCGAGAACGGCAGGCTGCCGGCCGCGAGCCGGCGCAGGAAGCCGACCTGTTCGACCGCGGAGACCCGCAGATTGCCCGACAGCCAGAAGCGGTCGATGCCACCACCGATGTCGCGATTGCCGTAACCGACGCGGTCGATCCAGGCCTGCATGCGCCCGGCGCCGATGCGCCGCGCGATCGCCTGATAGAACCAGACCACCGAATAACGCATGCCGCTGGCAAGGTCGTGATCGCGATTCCAGTCGGCGATATCGCGCTGGACGCCATCCCAGCGGATCACTTCGTGCTCATCCTGGACCACGCCGGTCTCGAGTGCCGTCAGCGCGTTGAAGATCTTGAAGGTCGAGGCCGGCAGGAAGCGCGTTTCGGCCCGCTGCCGGTCGTGCACGTGCCAGGTCGTCGCGGCCTCGTCATAGACCAGTGCGGTGCCGCGCACGTTGCGGCCGGCGAACTCATCGGCCCACTCCGCATGCTCGACCCAGGTTTCCGTGGCAGCACAGGCGCTGCCGGTGAAGCAAGCCGCCACCCAGAGCAGAAGCGATATGACACCACGCCGCATGGCCGTCTCCGTCGTCGCGAGGCGCCGGACTCTAGCAATGCCGGCGCGCACAAGGATGGCGGAATGCTGGCCATCCGCGGCGCACCCGGCGACGGCTTTCGCTACCATGCGCCCCGGCCTTTCCGTGTTTTCCATCGCTGCACCTGAATGGTCTGTCGCGCGCCCCGTGACGGCCTCGCTCCTGCCGGAGTCGATGCAAGCCCACTCCCAGCTCCAGCTCGATCGCATACCCGCATGCCCCACGCGAAGCTCGATCTCCACAAGCCAGGTGGCGATGCAGTCCGCCGGACGACCCCGTGCTACCTATGCGCATGCCACCGTGGGCGAGTCGGCACGCCGACGCGAGGCAGCGGAGTGCATCGCGTATGCCGGCGAGCGACCGGCCAGGGATGGCCGGGCCGGCGCCACGCACCCGGGATGGTTCGCCCGCTGGATCGCTCCGTCCACGTAGCCGCACGGCACGCGCATGTCCCTCGCTGATCCCAAACCCGGCATATCAAACGACGACGCGGTCCGGACGACCACGTGTTACATGTGCGCGTGCCGCTGCGGCATCAAAGTCCACCTGCAGCACGGCAAGGTCCGCTACATCGAGGGCAACCGCGCGCATCCGGTGAACCGGGGTGCGCTGTGCGCAAAGGGCTCGGCCGGGATCATGCAGCACAACTCCCCGGCGCGGCTTGCCAAACCGCTGTTGCGCGTCGGCGAGCGCGGCAGCGGCGAATTCCGCGAGATCGAATGGGACGAGGCGCTCGCCCTCGCCACGCAATGGCTCGCCGCGATCCGCACGCGCAATCCCGACGAGCTCGCGTTCTTCACCGGGCGCGATCAGTCGCAGGCGCTCACCGGCTGGTGGGCACAGCAGTTCGGCACGCTGAACTACGCCGCACACGGCGGCTTCTGCTCGGTCAACATGGCGGCCGCGGGCATGTACACGCTCGGCGGCTCGTTCTGGGAATTTGGCGAGCCGGACTGGGCGCACACGCGCTACCTCCTGATGTTCGGCGTGGCCGAGGATCACGATTCGAACCCGATCAAGCTCGGCCTCGGCCAGTTGAAGGCGCGCGGGGCGAAGGTCGTGGCGATCAACCCGGTACGCACCGGCTATGCGGCGATCGCCGACGAA
Source organism: uncultured Rhodanobacteraceae bacterium (assembly GCA_964471815.1). GTDB lineage: Bacteria > Pseudomonadota > Gammaproteobacteria > Xanthomonadales > Rhodanobacteraceae > Tahibacter. Next base: position 23,952 of record CAYYHP010000006.1, on the reverse strand, counting down.
TGGATCGGCATCCGGCCCGGTACCGATGGCCTGCTGATCGGTGCGCTGATCCACGAACTGCTGCGCCACGATCGCATCGATCTCGACTATCTCGTGCGCTACACCAACGCGCACCACCTGGTGATCCGCGATCCCGGAGCGGCCGACGACGGCCTGATCGTGCGCGATGCCGAAGGGCGTGCGCTGTGTGCGGCACGGGTCGAGACGAGCGCCGGGGCGACCGCAGCGGGCAGCGCAGCCGATGCCGTGCCAAACGCCACCGCCAGGTCTTGGTCGCTCGTACCGGCCGATGCGACCGACATCGCGCCGCTCGTCGTCGGTGAATTCGCCATGTCCGACGGCCGGCGCGCCGTGCCGGCCTTCCAGCTCCTCGCCGAGCGCTTCCTCGGCGATGAGTACGCACCGGACCACGTGGCAGCGCGCTGCGGCGTGCCGGCCGCGGACATCCGCCGCCTCGCGCGCGAGATCGCCGACGCGGCGTTCGCGCAGGAAATCCGCCTGCCGGTGCGCTGGACCGATGCCTGGGGCCGCGAGCATGCCGAGATGATCGGTCGCCCGGTCGCAATGCATGCGATGCGCGGCATCAGCGCGCATGCCAACGGTTTCCACACCTGTCGTATGCTTCATGTGCTGCAGATGCTGATCGGTGCGATCGACACGCCCGGCAGCTTCCGCTACCAGCCGCCGTATCCGAAAGGCGTGCCGCCGGCCAACCGGCCCGGCAAATCGCGCAAGCCGAATGGTGCACTCGACGCGGCGCCACTCGGTTACGTACACGGCCCCGAAGATCTCGTGATCGATGCCGAAGGCCGGCCGCGGCGTCTCGACAAGGCGTTCTCGTGGGAACACCCGCTCGCCGTGCATGGCATGCTGCAGAGCGTGATCCGCAACGCCTGGGCCGGCAATCCGTATCGCATCGACACGCTGTTCCTGTTCATGGCCAACATGGGCTGGAACTCGGCGATGAATACGCGGCGCACGCAGGCCATGCTGACCGACCGCGATCCGGCGAGCGGCGAATACCGCATCCCGCGCATCATCTACGTCGACGCCTATCGGTCCGAAATGGTCGATTACGCCGACCTGGTGCTACCGGACACGACGTATCTCGAACGCTACGACGGCATCTCGCTGCTCGACCGGCCGATCTCGGATGCCGATGCGGCGAGCGACGCGATCCGCCAGCCGGTATGCAGACCGGACCGCGACGTGCGGCCATTCCAGGACGTGCTGCTCGACCTCGGTGCACGTCTCGGCCTGCCGGGCATGGTCGATGCCGACGGCGCGGCGAAGTATCCCGGCGGCTATGCGCAATACCTCGTCGAGCACGAACGCGCGCCGGGCGTCGGCCTGCTCGCCGGCTGGCGCGGCGACGGCACGCGTGACGGCATCGGCGCGCCGAATCCGGATCAGCTCGAACGTTACGCCGCGCACGATTGCCACTGGCGTGCGGAAATTCCGGAGGCCGGCCGCTACTACAAGATGGCAAACCGCGATTATCTGGAGTGGGCGCGCGGGCTCGGCTTCGTCGCTTCGACCGCGCCGGTCGTGCTCGAGATCTACAGCGAGCGCCTGCAGCGCTTCCGCCTGGCCGCGCTCGGCCACGGCAGCGCACAGCCGCCTGCCGCCGACCGCGAGCGCGTGCGGACCTATTTCGACCCGCTGCCGTTCTGGTATGCGCCATTCGAGTGGATGCTGCCGGCACGCACCGCGGGTGCGGCCCAGGGCCGCGACGCGCCGAGCATCGCCGAGGCCTTCCCGCTGGCGGCGATCACCCAGCGGCCGATGCACATGTACCATGCCTGGGGTTCGCAGAACGCCTGGCTGCGCCAGATCAGTACGCGCAATTTCCTCTACGTGCATCCGGATACGGCGGCGGCGCATGGCATCGCCGATGGCGACTGGGTCTGGCTCGAATCGCCGCACGGGCGCATCCGCGTTGAAGTGCGCCATCATCGCGGCACCGAGCCCGGCACGGTCTGGACCTGGAACGCGATCGGCAAGCAGCGCGGCGCCTGGGCACTCGCCGACGACGCACCCGAATCGCGCAAGGGCTTCCTGCTCAACCACATCGTCAGCGAATCGCTTCCCGAGCAAGGTCCGGACCCGCGGCGCGCGAATGCCGATCCGATCACCGGCCAGGCCGCGTGGTTCGACCTGCGCGTGCGGCTCGTCGCCGATACCGCGGCGCGCCATGAACCCGGCCATCGCGTGTTGCTCGACGGAGACCTCACATGCTGAAGCCGTCTCCCTGTCCTGCCGCGTGTTCGCGATGGTGCAGACCATGACCGACCTGCCCGCCCGCACCTCGCGCCGGCTCGGCCTGGTCATCGACCTCGACACCTGCGTCGGCTGCCAGGCCTGCGCAGTCGCCTGCAAGCAGTGGAACGAAGCCGGTGCGTTCGGTCCGCTGCCCGACGACGACGCCTACGGCCGCGAACCGCTCGGCGTGTGGTTCAACCGCGTGCACAGCTACGAGATCGAGCCGGACCCGGGCGCGCCGGAAGGAACGCGGCACGGCATGACCGTGCACTTTCCGCGCTCGTGCCTGCACTGCGAGGACGCGGCCTGCGTGACGGTCTGCCCGACCGGTGCGAGCTACAAGCGCGCCGAGGACGGCATCGTGCTCGTCGATGCGGACAAGTGCATCGGCTGCAAACTGTGCTCGTGGGCCTGCCCGTACGGCGCCCGCGAATACGGCGAGACGCGCGGCGTCATGCAGAAGTGCACGCTGTGCGTCGACCGGATCTACGACGAGGGCCTCGCGCCCGACGAGCGCCAGCCGGCCTGCGTGCTGGCCTGCCCGAGCCGCGCGCGGCATTTCGGCGATCTCGGCGATCCGCACTCCACGGTGTCGCGACTCGTCGCCGAGCGCGATGGCTATGACCTGATGCCAGAACTCGGCTACCGGCCGACGAACAAGTACCTGCCGCCACGGCCACGACGCGCCGGTGGCGGGTGCGCGTCGGCCACGTCCGACGGAGAAACCCTCCGCGCCGACGATCTGCCGCCGCTGCTGCGCTGGATGGACCGCCTGCTGTCGCGCTGAGTGCGCTCATCCTGCCGCGATCCGCTTGCGCACCGATCCGCGCAGGGCCTGCTCCGGAACCCACGATCACCGCTCATCGCCATGCATCCCACCCTCTCCGTAATCGCCTTCACCACGCTCGCCGGCACCGGCTACGGCCTGTGGTTCCTGACCGGACTGCGCCTGCTGACCGTTACGCAGGTCGACCTCGCCGGCGGACGCGCGGGATTGCTCGCGATGCTGCTCGCCGGCGCCGTGCTGACCACGGCCGGACTGCTCGCTTCGCTCGCGCATCTCGGCCAGCCGCAACGCGCCTGGCGCGCGCTGAGCCAGTGGCGCAGCTCCTGGCTGTCGCGCGAGGGCATCGCGGCACTCGCGTGTTTTCCGTTCGCGCTGGCGGCGGGGTGGCTGGTCTGGACCGGAACGGGCAGCATGGCCGCGCTGCATGCGGGAGGCGCCGTGCTCGCCGCGCTCGCGCTGATCACGGTGTACTGCACGGCGCGCATCTACACCACACTGCGCACGATCCGCGCCTGGCACAACCGCTACGTGCTGCCCGGCTATCTGCTGCTCGGCCTGCATGGCGGCACGCTATGCGCCTGGCTGCTCGCCGCCACCGGTCTGGACATGGGCCTGGGCACGCGCGCGCTCGCCGCGCTCGTCGTGCTGACCGGCACGGCCGTGCCGCTCTTCAAGCACGCCTACTGGCGCTTCCTCGACGGCGGTCGACATCCGGCATCTCCCGAGAGCGCGACCGGCCTCGGCCGTCACGGCCGCGTACGTGCGTTCGAGGCACCGCATACCGAAGCGAACTTCGTCACGCGCGAAATGGGCTTCGTGCTCGCGCGGCGGCATGCGGCACGGCTGCGGCACGCGGTGCTCGTGCTCGGCGGTGGCGTGCCGCTCCTCGCGGCACTCACGGGTCTCGCGGCCCCGGCTCTCGCCTTGCCGGCCGCGGGCGTTGCAACCTTCTCCGGCCTCGTCGGCATCTTCGTCGAGCGCTGGCTGCTGTTCGCCGAAGCGCGCCACGCGGTGATGCTGTACTACGGCGCCGCACGCGCCTGATGCCGATCAGCGCCGCCGGTGCCTGTCGCGGCAGGCTGTGGTTCAGTCGGACCGGCCGCGACGCGCCTAGAATCGGCGCCCTGCGCGGGAACCGTCCGCGCATCCTTTCCAGCCCGTTTTTCCCGTCGGAGAACAACATGAAACGACTGATGCCCGCTCTCGGCCTGACCCTCGCGTTGCCGCTCACCGCGCATGCCGACGACGGGCAGTGGAAGGGCACCGGCGAAGTCGGCATCGCCGCCTCACGTGGCAACGCCAAGTCCGAAAACGTCAACGCCAAGCTGAATTTCAGCATGGAGGACGATACCTGGAAGAACCAGTTCTTCGCGTCGGCACTGCGCAACAAGGGCGAGGTGAAGAGCACCCGCAACGTGGATGGCGAGACCGTGGAGAGCAAGAGCTTCCAGCTCACCGCGAACCGCTACGAACTCGGCGCCTCGGCCGGTTACAAGTTCGACGAGCGCAGCTATCTCGTCGGCGCGGCGCGTTACGAGAACGACGACTTCTCGCCGTTTGACTACCAGGCCGTGCTCTCGCTCGGCTACGGCTACACGGCTTACCGCACCGATGCCGCCCAGCTCAGCTTCGAGATCGGTCCCGGCTACAAGCATCTGCAGCCGATCCACGGCGGCGACAGCCAGAGCGAGGCCGTCGGTCGCGGCCTCGTTGCCTACAAGCAGAAGCTCACCGCGAACACCGCATTCGAGGATACCTTCCTCGTCGAAGCCGGCTCGGCCAACACGTTCTATCAGAACGACGCGAATCTCGCGGTCAGCATGAACTCGCGGCTCGCGTTGAAGCTCGGCTACCAGGTGCGGCGCAACTCCGAGGTCAGCGACGGCGTCAAGAAGACCGATCAGCAGCTGACGACGAACCTCGTCTATAACTTCTAGCAGGCGGCGGGGCGACCGGCTGCTGGTGCGGTCCATGGACGGACCGCACGAAAATCCAGCGTACGCGCGATGGATTTTCGAAGGACGCGCGCGAGTCCAGTTCGCATCGTTCGATCGAGGTTACGCGTGCCGGAGCACGAGTGGCGAAGCCAGCCCACAGGGCGAGTTACAGGACATAACGTGTCGCGGGATGGGAAGCCACTTTCCCGACAACCCGCTTGGCGCCGGCGACAGACGGCATGCACGGGCACATCCGCACTTGCGCGATCAGGCCGGCAATTCCGGATACAGCAGGCGTCCGGCGCCATGGGCGAGCAGATCGGCCGCGACGCGCCGACCGAGGGTCTCCGGATCATCGCGCGGGCCGATCGCCTCGGCACGCAGCAAAACGCCATGGGCCACGTCGCCGACCATGCCGGCGAGATGCAGGCCCGCGTCGATCTCGCGGCAATAGCCGGCGATCGGCACGCTGCAGTTGCCGTGCAACGTGCGGTTCATCGCGCGCTCGGCGGCCGTGGCGCGTGCCGTATCGGCATCATCGAGCGGCTCGAGCAGCCGCGCGACGTGGCGATCGCCGGCACGGTATTCGATGCCGATCGCGCCCTGCGCGACCGCCGGCAGCCAATCGGGAGCTTCGAGCCGGCTGCGGATGCGCGCGGCGAGGCCGAGGCGCTCGAGGCCCGCGCAGGCGAGCACGATCGCGTCGTAATCGCCGGCATCGAGCTTGGCGAGCCGCGTGCCGACGTTGCCGCGCAGATCGAGCAGGACGAGATCGGGGCGCCGCGCGCGCAGCTGCGCCTGACGACGCAGCGAGGACGTGCCGACGCGCGCACCGTGCGGCAGATCGGCGAGTCGCGCATGGTGGTTGCTGATGAATGCATCGGCAGCATCGGCGCGTTCGAGCACCGCGCCGAGCGCGAAGCCCGGTTCGAGCTCCATCGGCACGTCCTTCAGCGAATGCACCGCGATATCCGCGCGGCGATCCTGCAGGGCGACCTCGAGCTCCTTGAGGAACAGGCCCTTGCCGCCGATCGTGGCGAGTGGCTGGTCGAGGATCTGATCGCCGCGCGTGGTCATCGGCACGAGCTCGACGGAAAGGGCCGGATGCGCGGCGCGCAGGCGCGCGGCGACGTGTTCGGCCTGCCAGAGGGCGAGCGCGCTCTGGCGCGTAGCAATGCGGATGGTGTTCATGGCGGCGAAGGATAAGCGCCGCGCGCCGATCGGCCTAGATATGGCATCGCGCCGATCGTCGCGTCGCACCTTGACGAATGCTGCCCAGCCGCCGGTGCCGCGAGCGCCCGCCGCACGGCATGCCTCATCCTGGGCCTGGCGCTGACGGCCATCGGGACCACGTTCGCACTCATGATCCGGACCGCCGCCACGGGCATCGTGGTCCTGCGACGGCACCCGAGGGCCGTCGAGCCGCCGCGTCCGGCCGCCACGCACCACCACGCTCAGAGCGTGCGCACGAGCTTGCGCACGGCCGGCAGGTTGCGCCGGCTGACCTCGAGTTCATCCTCGCAGCCGGTCAGACGCACGAGGATGCGGCCGTCGCCCAGGCGCACGAGTCCGGCGAGGCGATCGCGTGCGACGAGGCAGTTGCGGTGGATGCGCACGAAGCGCTCGCCGAATTCGTCCTCGATGCTCTTGAGCGCATCCTCGATCAGCACCTGGCCCTTGGTGTGATGGACCACGACGTACTTGTCCTCGGCGAGCATGTAGAGCACGTCGCCGACCGGCACGAGCACGAGGTTGCCGCGCACGCGCGCGCACAGGTGCGTGCGCTGGCGACCCGGCGCGAGCGACTGCGCGACCTGGCCTAGACGCGCCGGGGCGAGGCGTGCAGCGCGCTCGATGGCCTGGCGGAGCCGTTCGAGGCGTACAGGCTTCATCAGGTAGTCGACCGCATTGGCCTCGAACGCGCGCACCGCGTATTCGTCGTAGGCCGTGCAGAACACGATCGCCGGCGGCTTCGCTAGCCGGCCGAGCTCGCGGGCCGCGTCGAGCCCGTCGAGACCGGGCATGCGGATGTCGAGCACCGCGAGATCCGGCTGCAGCCGCTCGCTCTCGCGCACCGCCTGCTCGCCGTTGCTGGCCGTGCCGACCACGTCGGCGCCCGCTTCGTGCAGCAACGCCGCGAGACGCTCGCGGGCGAGCGGCTCGTCATCCGCGACCAATACGCGCATCTTCGCCATCCCCGCGTTTTCCCCTTTCAATACCTCGCTTCCCCGACCGGTGCACGCGGCCCGGATTCCTCCATCGGCGCGGCCGGCAGACGCAGCGTGCAGGTGAACCGCTCCCCGGCATCGTCCACCTCGAGCGCCGCATGCGGGCCGAAATGGTAGACCAGCCGGCTCTGCACATTGGTGAGCGCCATCCCGTTGCCCGACGACCGGCGGCGTCCGGGCGGCGGACAGGGATTCGACACCGTGATTTCGAGCGTCCTTCCGTGTTGATGTCCCTCGACCTCGATGCGGCCGCCCTCGGGCAGGGCCTGCACGCCGTGGTAGACCGCGTTCTCGACCAGCGGCTGGATCAGCAGGGCCGGCAGGCGCAGCTCGCGCGGCAGGGCCTCGACCCGCCAGAGCACGTCGAGGCGTTCGCCGAGCCTGAGCTGCTCGATGCGCAGGTAGCGGCGGGCGAGATCGAGTTCCTCGCCGAGGCTGCGCAATCCGTCACCGGCGCCGAGTGCGGCACGGAACAGGTCCGACAGATCCTCGACCGCGGCCTCGGCCTGGCCCGGACGCACGCGGATCAGGCTGGCGATGGTGTTCATGCTATTGAACAGGAAATGCGGCCGGATGCGCGCCTGCAGCGCCTCGAAGCGCGCGCGCGCCTCGGCACGCACGCCGGCACGCCACTGTTCGAGCACGTAGAAGTAGCGCAGCAGCGCCGCGCCGATCGGCGCGCCGATCAGCACGTTGCGGGTCACGAAATGCGCGTGGCGCGAGGCCGGCAGGGTCAGACCGAGCGCCAGCCCCTGATCAAGCGAGAACACGAGCGAACTGCCGAGCGCGGTGACCGCGAGCATGAAGGCATAGGCCGCCAGCTCGCCGATCCACGGCCGCAGGCGCAGCAGGCGCGGACGCAGCTTGCATAGTCCGACCGCGTGGATCAGCGCGAGCCACTGCACGAACAGGCTGGCGCTGCCGAGTCGCGGCCAGAACGGACGCGGCTCGGCGGTCGGCGCGAGCGTCACGATCAGCGCGACGAATTCGGCGACCACCATCATCGCGAACAGCACCGGCAGGCTGCAGAAATCCGGCAGCCAGGCCGGCGATGCAGGATCTGCCGTGTTCGATGTCGCGCGCGGCGGCATGGCCAGCCTCGACGGTCGGGAACTGCCCGACTCTCCCCACCGGGATTATGCCGCGCTCAGCCCGCGAGACGCGCGTCGAACCACTGCCGCAGATCGGCGATTTCGTCCTCGACCACTGCGTGGCCCATCGCGTACTCGTGCCACTCGACCGGCTGGCCCGCGAGGCGCAGGCGGTCGCGCGCGAGCAGACCGAACGGCAGCGGCACGACCGGGTCGTAGTGCCCATGAGCAAGAAAACACGGCGTCGCCACGTTGGCCGGCGAGCGCGCGGCGAGCGTTGCCTCGGCCAGCGGCAGATAGGTGGACAGGGCGATGATGCCGGCCAGCCGACACGGCGCCGAGAGACCGGCCGCCAGCGCGATCGCGCCACCCTGCGAGAACCCGGCGAGCACGACGCGTTCGGCCGGAATGCCGCGTGCGGCCTCCCGCTCGATCAGGTCGCCCACGGCTGTGCACGAGGCGCGGATACCGGCCTCGTCCTCGCGCGAAGTGAGGTCGAAGCCGTGGATGTCGTACCAGGCGCGCATCGGCAGGCCGCCGTTGACGGTCACCGCGCGCACCGGCGCATGCGGAAACACGAAGCGCAGCGCCGGCCAGGCCGGATCGACGAGCTCCGGCACGATCGGCGCGAAGTCGTGACCGTCCGCACCGAGCCCGTGCAGCCAGAGCACGCACCATGCCGGCGTGGATCCGGTCTCGATTTCATGGCAGGGCAGGCTCATCGGATCATGCTCCTCATGGTCGCGTGATGAATGCGGGCAACGGCCTGCCGGGCGCATCACCGGCTCGGCTTGCCCGCCGGCCGCGAGCCGCTATGCTGCGCGTTCCCCGATTTGCGGAGATTGCCATGTCGCGCGCCCTCGCTGCCGCCGTCACCGCCTTGCTCTGTCTCGCCGCACAGCCGGCGCGCGCCGGGCTCGCGCTCGAGCGGATCATGGCCGATCCGGACTGGATCGGCGCGCCGGTCGAACGGCCGTACTGGTCGCTGGACGGCAAGGCCGTCTACTACGCGCTGAAACGCTCGGGCTCGCCGATCCGCGACCTGCACCGCATCGACCTCGCGGACGGCAACGATCACGTGATCGTCGATTCGGAACTCGTCGATCTCGATGCCGCCGAGCCGGTGTTCGATCATGCACGCCGGCGCGCCGCGTTCGTGCGCAACGGTGACGTGTTCGTCCGCGAACTCGACAGCCGGCGCCTGATCCAGATCACGCGCAGCAATGCCGACGAGGCGAGCCCGCAGTTTTCCGCCGACGATGCGCAGATCCAGTTCCGCGTCGGCAGCGACTGGTTCGCCTACGACTTCGCGCGTGCGCTGGTCCTTCCGCTCGCCCAGCTCAAGGCCGAGAAGGACCCGCACGAGAAGAAGCCCGATGATTTCGAGAAGCTGCAGTTGCGCCTGATCGGCACGCTGCGCCAGGAACACGAGAACAAGGACGCCCTGCGCCAGCGCAACGAGGCCCTGCGCGCAGCCGATCCGACGCGTGCGCCGGCCCCGTTCTATCTCGGCGACGACGTGCGCATCGGCGAGACCGCACTCGGCCCGGACGGGCGCTGGCTGCTGGTCGTGACCACGCCGAAGGGTGCCGACGAAGGCCGCACCGGCAAGATGCCGAACTACGTGACCGAGTCCGGCTACGAGGAAGTCGAGGACGTGCGCACGCGCGTCGGCCGCAACGACCCCGCGCCGCAGACGCTCTGGCTGCTCGATCTGCACAAGCACGCCGTCGCCAAGCTCGCCTACGCGAACCTGCCCGGCATCCACGACGACCCGCTCGCCGCGATCCGCGCCGAGAACGAGAAGGCCAGGATCGCCGAGGACAAGGGCACGGACGTCGCTGCGGGTTCCGCCAAGGGCTCGTCCGCCAGAGCCGGCAAGGCCGATGGGAAATCCACTGCCAAGGCCGAGCCGAAGGAGCGCGCGCTGCAGGTCGCCGCGCTGCTGTTCAGCCGTGACGGGCGCGAGGCCGCGGTGCAGTTGCGCGCGGTCGACAACAAGGATCGCTGGATCGCCACGGTCGATCTCGCCAGCCAGGCGCTCGTCGCCCAGCACCGCCTGCACGACGAAGCCTGGATCAACTGGAACTTCAACGAATTCGGCTGGCTTGGCGATGCCCGCAGCCTCTGGTATGTCTCCGAGGAGACCGGTTATGCGCAGCTCTACGTCAAGCCGCTGGATGGCAAGCCGCGCGCGCTGACCGAGGGCCGCTTCGAGATCTCCGCACCCGCGCTGTCGCCGGATGGCCGCTGGTTCTACGTACACGCGAACGTCGAGGCGCCGTACGCCTACGACGTCTACCGCGTGCCGGTCGCGGGCGGCCGGCTCGAGCGGCTCAGCGACGTGCGTGGCAGTCAGGGTTTCGTGCTCTCGCCGGACGGCAGCCAGGTGCTGCTCACGCATTCCTCGAGCTACGTGCCTGCGCAGCTCGGCGTGCTGCCGGCCGCGGGCGGGACACTGCGCGCGCTGACCGACACGCGCACGGCCGATTACAAGGCGATGAGCTGGCTCGCACCCGAGATCGTCGGCGTGCCGTCGAGCCACACCAGGGCGCCGATCTGGGCGAAGTTCTACAAGCCGGCCGACACGTCGGCGACACCGCGACCGATCGTGCTGTTCGTGCACGGCGCCGGCTACACGCAGAACACGCACCTGCAGTTCCCCTACTACTTCCGCGAGCAGATGTTCCACAACCTGCTCAGCGAGCGCGGCTACCTCGTGCTCGACATGGACTACCGCGCCTCGGAGGGCTACGGCCGCGACTGGCGCACGGCCATCTACCGCAACATGGGCCACCCCGAGCTGGAGGATCTGATCGACGGCGTGGACTGGCTGGTGCAGCAGCACAACGGCGACCCGCAGCGCGTGGGCGTGTACGGCGGCTCCTACGGCGGCTTCATGACCCTCATGGCGCTGTTCCGCGCGCCCGAGGTGTTCAAGGCCGGCGCCGCCCTGCGCCCGGTCACCGACTGGACGCAGTACAACCACGAGTACACGTCGAACATCCTCAACACACCGCAGGTCGATGCGCTCGCCTACCGGCGCAGCTCACCGATCGAATTCGCCGATGGTCTCAAGGGCCGGCTGGTGATCTGCCACGGCATGATCGACGACAACGTGTTCTTCCAGGATTCGGTACGCCTGTTCCAGAAGCTCGTCGAGCTGCACAAGGATGACGTGGAACTCGCGCCGTACCCGATGGAGCGGCACGCCTTCGCGCATGCCGACGCCTGGCTCGACGAGTACAAGCGTATCTTCAAGCTGTTTGAGACCAGCCTGCACTGAACGCCACGGCTTGGCAGGCCGGGGCGTCGCCGGCCTGCCCGCCTGGAGAGGCCCGGCTCGCCGAACCGCGACGCAGGCGACCCATGTGATCGGACCCTCCGCGCCGGGACGGCGATGAATCGCCTGCCGCACCGGTGCGGGTCCAGACCCACGAAGCCGGCGCGATCCCCGGTCGCGCCTGGCCGCAGGTCCGGGCATTGCGCTCGCCGTACGCGGATACTGTCGATGTCGATGTCGATGTCGATGTCGATGTCGAGGTCGAGGTCGAGGTCGAGGTCGAGGTCGAGGTCGAGGTCGAGGTCGATGCCGATGCCGATGCCGATGCCGAAGACGGTACGGCACGCGCCATCAGACTTCCGACCTGCCGAGTACGTACGCAGCCCAACCCGCCTCCTCGACCTGCCCCCAAGTCGGGTTCTCCGACTCGAAGTCCTCCGTCAGCGACAGGAAGCCCGCTCCTTTCCGATGCACATCGGACGGGTGCCACCAGCACATCTCGCACTCTCCGCAATGCAGGAAGAGCCGGCCGTCGCGCGGATCGACCTGCATGACGAGCCTGTCCTGCCGGCAGCGCGGACAGGCATGGCTGTAGAAGTAGATGGTCATGGTATGTCCAAGTATCGGTCGGACCGGTAGCGATTTCGTATCTCCCGCAGATGGCGGCACCCGTGCGGTCGGATGTACCGCTCCTGCGCGCTCGCAGACAAGCCCAGTGTCGCCTGCTGCGTGTACAGCGTGATGTGCCACCGCACCCGCCACGCCGAGCGGGCGCGGACGGAAGGTGCGTATCCCGCGATCGCAGAACCCCCGCCAGGCAACCCCGCGCTCTTGCAGCGGCAACACGGTAGTAGCCTGGCACCCCCAGGTTCGCAGTCGCCATAGCGACGGGCACGCCCCACGATCGGTCTGCCCGGCAGGCGGGTCCGGTCCACACCCGACAGGGGCTTGCTTGTGATATCGTTTAGATATCTAATGCACACCACAGTCCGCCCCAAGGAGAGCACCATGCAAGAGCGCACCGTCACCAGTCTGCCCGGCATTCCGATCCTGCTCGTGCTGGGCGCCAGCACGCTGGGCGACGCGGCGTTGTTCGTCCATGCCTCGCGGCTCGGCATGCAGTCGCTGATCGGCGTGGCGATCCTGATCGGCGCGCTGCTCGCCCTGTTACTGCGCGGCCTGTTCGTCGTCCAGCCGAACACGGGCGCCGTGCTGCAGCTGTTCGGTCACTACGCCGGCACCGCGCGCGAGGCCGGCCTACGCTGGGCGAATCCGTTCCTGACGAAAAAGGCCGTGAGCCTGCGCGTGCGCAACTTCGAGTCCAGCAAGCTCAAGGTCAACGATCTCGATGGCAGCCCGATCGAGATCGCCTCGGTCGTGGTCTGGCAGGTGCACGACACCGCCGAGGCCGTGTTCAACGTCGACGACTACGAGAACTTCGTGCACGTGCAGAGCGAAGCCGCGCTGCGCCAGCTCGCGACGAGCTATCCGTATGACCAGCACGAGGAAGGCCAGGTCTCGCTGCGCAGCCACGCGAAGGAGATTAACGAGCACCTCAAGCGCGAGATCCAGGAGCGCCTCGCGAGCGCCGGCGTGAGCGTGCTCGAGGCGCGCGTGAGCCATCTCGCCTACGCGCCGGAGATCGCCCAGGCCATGCTCCAGCGCCAGCAGGCCGGCGCGATCATCGCCGCACGCACGCGCATCGTCGAAGGTGCGGTGAGCATGGTGCAGATGGCGCTCGAACAGCTCGGCCAGCGCGGCGTGGTCCACCTCGACGAGGAACGCAAGGCGTCGATGGTGTCGAACCTGCTCGTCGTACTGTGCGGCGAACGCGGCACGCAGCCGATCGTCAACACCGGCACGCTGTACAACTGACGCCCCGTGGCCGGCGAGAAGAAAGCCTATCCGCTGCGCATCAGCGCCGACGTGCTCGACGCCACGCAGCGCTGGGCCGAAGACGAGCTGCGCTCACTGAACGCACAGATCGAATACGTACTGCGCGAGGCCCTGCGCAAGGCCGGCCGGCTGGCGAAACCGCCGCCGGCCGAGCCGGCCGACGAGGAGTGATCCATCGGGTATCGTAACCGGGCGAGCTCATCAGGAGCGTCGCTTCGTCTATGCTTGCGCACCTTGGCACTTCTTCCAGGTGTGACGATGTGGCGGACAAGGAAAAGCCGAGCGGTCATTGCCGGTCTTGTTCTGGCTCTGACAATGGGGGTCGTGCCGATGCCAGCGGCCGCCCAGGTATGGCGAGAAAACTGGCTCGAGAGCGGACCGATCGAGCTGCCACTCTCCGCCTACGCTTCCTCTCCGCCAGACATCTCCTCTCCGCCAAACATTCGGCTCGGAAAGGATGGCTCACTGCTGTTCGTTCTGCCGGATCAGTTGAGGTTGATCCGCGTCGACGCCGATGGCGCGCTCCGCTGGACACGGGACATTGTCAGCGCCGAGGGCATTTCATTCGTCGATATCGACGCCGATGGCACGGCGCTGCTCGCCGACTCCGGCCGGCTCCTGGGGCGATTCGCTGCGGACGGTACGCCGTTGTGGCTGCGCTCGGTGTCTTTTCACGGCGCAGCCCGGCTCTCGCCGGATCAAGTCGCCACGGCCCGTTGCGAATTGCCCGGCCTCGGCGTCGTGCAGGTGCTCGACGTGGTATCCGGAGATGCCGTTTGGGAACGCACGGTGCCGACCGGAGCCGCCTATTGCACGGGCGCTCGGATCCTCGCGGATGGGGGTGGCAGCGCCCATGTCGTTTTCGACATCAACGACGGGCTCACGGGTCAGCGCTCGCGGATCGCACAGGTTCTTCCGGATGCGACCCTACGCTGGATCGCCACCGCTGCACCAGGCGTCAAGCTGGTGGGAGCCAGTCCGGACCGCGTCTACATCCGGGACTCGTACGCACTCCAGGCACTTACGGCGGATGCCGGACAAAAGGCATGGCAGATCAATTTTCCGGGACCCTCATTTCTCATTCCCGGGGCGTCTCCGGAGTTACCGGCAGAGCCCCTGATATTGACCAGCGGGCCGAGCCTGCGGCGCCTTTCCGGCAAGGACGGCAGCCCGCGCTGGAATGTGGATTTACCCGCAGATGCCCAGGTTTCGCTACTTCAGACGACCGCCCACCTCATTCTCATGAGCGTGTACGTGAACGGAAAGGGCGAACTCTGGCGGCTGAATCCCGTCGACGGCGGAGTGGTGTGGACGGCTCCCATTCCAGAATCCACACCCGGCAAGTCATACATGTGGACTAGCAGCAGCGCGCTGGGACCGCTCGGCACCGACAAGATCGCCATCGCCGGCCGTGTCGTGGACGGATGGGACCTCGGCGAAGCACACATCGCCCTCTTTGACGCCGCCAGCGGTATGGCGCTGAGTGTATTTCCGGCACCCCTTGTCCCGCGCTCGGTCACAGCAGCCACCACCCTCGATGACGCCAAGCGGATCGTGGGCGTCACGTTTCCCCTATCGAACAGCGCGCCGCTGGTGCGGCTGCGCCGCCTCGATGGCCTGGCCGGCTCACCGGATCTCGATATTGCGGAGGCAATCGGCTTACTGCCAGGATATCTCTACTTTTATGCTTCGCCCCAGATTGCGGCGGGTCAGGGCAGCATCGCCACGGCCATCCCGTTCCATGCCCAGGGATCGGATTTCGAAGGGGCTTCACGCATCGCCCTGTACGACAGCGCAACAGGTGTAAGGCGCTGGGCAGCGATGCCGCACGCTCATCTCCAGCAGGCCAATTCGGCACCTTCGACGCCCATATTCGACAGTGCGGGCAATGTTTTCGTCAGTGTCGGCAGCAAGATCTACTGCACCCCTTACCCCTACACCACGGGTTGCGGCGATCTCTCGCTGTACAAGCTGGCCGCTGCCGATGGTGCACTGTTGTGGCGGAACAGCCGGATGCTGAGTGAAGTGCCTTATTACGAGTCTCAACCTTCTCCGCCACTGTTTACGCTCATCAATGACGACGCAGTCCTCGCCGAGGACGCCAAGTCGGCGGCCGAAGGCCTGGCAGTAACAAGACTTTCAGGGACCGATGGTGCGGTCGTCTGGAACGTGTCGATCCCCGGCGTCCCCTACGTAGCCGGTGTGGAAGCGGTCAGCGATGGCAACCTCTACGTACATGGCCGCGGCAACAGTGTCGGCGGCATCTCGTACGTGCTGACCAAACTCGACTTCGCCACCGGCGCCATACTCTGGTCGACGGCCTATTTTCCAACGGAATGTGTCCCGTACTGCCAGGAATTGGCGAGCCTCAAACTGCCGAACGACGACGTGGTCGTCGCCGGCGAAGTCCGTGGCACTCGCATGCCCTGGCTATTGCGTTTCCGCGGCGATGGCAGCGGAGCGAGTTCGTGGGCGCCCATCGCCGGCTTGCCACCCTATCGGGCACGGCTCCTCGACCTGATCTACGACCCGGTGCATGGTCTGCGTGCGATCTCGACGCACTACGTGCGCGGGACAGGGCACGGCCTGCACGCACTCTTTTCCGTCGACCCCGACCATGGAATTCTCGGCGACGTGCAGGTTCTCAACGGAATCAGTGCGGATCCACTGGCGGATGTGCTGTATTTCGATTCGCCGGCGGTATCGAGCAACGACTCGTTGATCGTCACCACCGACGGCAATGTGAATGGCAGTCCTTACACCCGAGGGGCGGCGCTGTTCGACACGACTGTCGCGGCTCATGGCGACCTTGCCGTGAGCGTGACGGCACCGGCACGCGTCTTTCCAGGGGAGATCACGCCATTCCGGATCGTCGCCGACTTCAGCGGCACATCTCCGGTCGATGACGTGAAGCTGCTGGCGACCATGCCATGGCCCCAAGGGATCCTGGATCACACCTGCACCACCCAGGCCGCCACGAACTGCACGATCGACGACACCTCAGGCAATCTCAAGGTTCGATTCGATGCCGCGCCCGGTGCGCACGTGGAGGTCGCCGGTCACATGCGCGCGATGCAGGCCGATGAATCCACGCCGATCGCCATCGCGGCCACGGTGTTCGGCCCGACTTCGCTCGCCGAGCCCGACATCGGCAACAATCTGGCGCGCGCCTTGATCGCGACGAGCCTGTTCGTGGCGGGTTTCGAGGATTGATCACTGCGCAGCGGTGGATAGTCTCGGCAAAGATTCCCTCGTCGCGATCTGCCGGTGTTATGACCGAACTCGTCGCCTACTGCAGCGTGCCCGATGCCGAGACCGCGGCGCGCCTCGCGCGCGTGCTGGTCGAGGAACGCCTCGCGGCCTGCGTGTCCCGCGTGCCCGGCGTGGTCTCGACCTATCGCTGGCAGGGCCGGGTGTGCGTCGACGAGGAATGCCTGCTGCTGATCAAGACCACCGAGGCGCGGCTTGCCGCCTTGCGCGAGCGGCTCGTCGCACTGCATCCGTACGCAGTCCCGGAACTGATCGCGGTGCCAGTCGTGGCCGGCCATGCGCCCTACCTCGACTGGCTGCGCGCCCAGGTCGCCGACGCACCGGCGGACTGATCGAGACCGTCGTCCGGAGTCCGGTACCCCGGCACGGTGGACCGCCCTGCCAAGCGAACGAGTGCCCGCCCCACTGCGCCGGTACCGGCATCCCGCGGATCGGGCGGCAGCCGTCGCGTCGCCCTGAATCCACGCCGCCTCTCCTGCAGAGGCGGCTACCTTGTCGCGGTGCCGAGCGCCATCGCACGGCTGCCACCGTGACCGCCGTTCGGCGGCAGGGCACAATCGCCCGCCCCGGTCAGCGGAACCCTGCGGCGCGCTTGCGGTCCCCACTGCCGCGCACGGCAGACCGTGCGGCCTCTCTCCTGCCCGAAGGTGGCCGATGAAGCGATGCCTCTCCTTTTTCCTGCTGCTCGTTGGCCTGGGCACCACCGCCCTGCCGGCGCGCGCGCAGCAGGATGGCCTGCTGCCGGTCGAGGAAGCCTTCCAGCTCGAAGCGCGCGCGGTCGCCGCAGACCGTATCGACCTCGAATGGAGGATCGCCGACGACTATTACCTCTACCGTTCGCGCATCAAGGTGCGCTCGACGACGCCCGGCGCGACACTCGGTGCGCTCGAGCTGCCGGCCGGCGTGAAGAAGCACGACGAGTTCCTCGGCGAGATGGAGGTCTACCACGGCCGGATCGTCGCCACCCAGGCGATCAGCGTCGCCGCGGGAACCGATACCGTCGAGCTCGGCGTCAGCGTGCAGGGCTGCCACGAGGTCGAACCGAAGATCTGCTACCCGCCGTATGCGCGCACGCTGCGCGTGAGCCTGCCGGCGACCGGCGCCGCGAATATGGCGATCGGATCCGCCACGCCATCCGCGAGCGGTAGTCTCGCCGCGGCACTCGGCCGGCCTGCGAACGGCCTGGCTGCCACGCCCGGCATGGTCGGCACGCCGCTGCCGGATACGGAAGCATTCCGCGTCGAGGCGATCGCCGGCTCGCCGACCTCGCTACTGCTGCGCTTCACGCCGGCGCCGGGCTATTACCTGTATCGCGACAAGTTAGCCCTGCGCGTCCCGAAGGAGGCCGGCATCGCACTCGGCACGCCGGCCTGGCCGGCCGGCCGCACGTTCCCGGATCCGCACTTCGGCGAGGTGCCGGTCTATTTCGACCTGACCGAAGTACCGGTGCCGCTCGCCCGCACGCGCGGCGAGGAGACGACGCTGGCGCTCGAGGTCGACCTGCAGGGCTGCCAGACCGACGGCATCTGCTATCCGCCGATGACTCGCCATATCGATGTGATGCTGCCGGCCGCGACGCCGGACCAGCTCGTGCAGGCCGCACCGGCTGCCACGGCGACGGACACCGGCCGGCTGGGCCTCGCACTGGCGCTGCTGCTCGCGATCGGCGGCGGCCTGATCCTGAACCTGATGCCCTGCGTGCTGCCGGTGCTGTCGCTGAAGGCGCTCGGCCTCGCCCAGGGCGGCGAGAGCCCTGCCAAGGCCCGGGCGCATGCGATCTGGTATACGGCCGGCGTGCTGGTCACGTTCGCCGCGGTCGGTCTCGCCGCGCTCGGCCTGCGTGCCGCCGGCCAAGCCCTCGGCTGGGGCTTCCAGCTGCAGCAGCCCCTGGTCGTGGCCGCGCTGACCTACGTGATCTTCGCGATCGGCCTGAACCTCTCGGGCGCGTTCACGATCGGCGGCCAGTTCGCCGGTATCGGCCAGTCGCTCGCCGTACGCAGCGGGCCGGTCGGCGATTTCTTCACCGGCGCGCTGGCGGTCGTCGTGGCGAGCCCGTGCACCGCACCGTTCATGGGCACTGCGCTGGCCTATGCGTTCGCCGCGCCGCCAGTGCTGGCGTTGCTGGTGTTCCTCGCACTCGGCCTCGGCCTCGCCTTGCCGTTCCTGCTGATCGGCTTCGTGCCGGCGCTGGCCGCGCGTCTGCCGCGTCCGGGTGCCTGGATGGAAACCTTCCGCCAGGCGCTCGCCTTTCCGATGTACCTGACCGCGGTGTGGCTGCTCTGGGTGCTCGCCCGGCAGCGCGGCACCGATGCGGCTGCGCTGCTGCTCGGCGGTGCCGTGCTGCTGGCCTTGGGTCTGTGGTGGCTGGAACGATTGCGCGGCACCCGGCGGCCCGTTGCGCGCGCCCTTGCCGCACTTACGCTCGCCGTGGCGCTCCTGCCGCTGGCTGCCGTACAGCGCCTGTCGATACCGGCCGCGGCCAGCGAATCGGCGGACGGTGCCGTGCCGTACTCGGTCGAGAAGCTCGCCGTGCTGCGCCGCGAGGGCCATGTGGTGTTCGTCAACATGACCGCCGACTGGTGCGTGACCTGCAAGGCGAACGAGAAGCGCGTGTTCGGTACCGAAGCGTTCCGCCAGGCGCTCACCGCGGTCGATGCGGTGTACATGAAGGGCGACTGGACCAACGTCGATCCGGCGATCACTCGCTTCCTCGAGGCACACGACGCGGTCGGCGTGCCGCTGTACGTGGTGTTCCCGCCGGGTGAGGGCAAGGAAACCGTCCTGCCGACTGTGCCGAGCCTCGACACGATCGAGACCGCGCTGCGTCAGGCGCACGGAGGCTGAACCTGTGGCCGGCTGGCGCCAGGCGCTGGGCGTCGTGCTGCTCGCGGTGGCGGCAGGACTGGCGGGGGTGATCGCCGGCAGCGTGCTGACCCGCCGCCCGCCGCCGTGGCTCAAGGCCGTGCTGCTGGACAGCGAGGCCGGCCGTGCCCTGCTGGCGCGGCTGGAGCGGACAGGCCCGGGAACGCAGCCTGATGTGACCATCGCGCAACCTGGTGATCCACGTCCCGATCCGGCCCTTGTCGACCTCGACGGCCGGCCGCGCTCGCTCGGCGAATGGCAGGGCCGGCTGCTGCTCGTCAACTTTTGGGCGAGCTGGTGTGGCCCGTGCCGTGAGGAAATGCCGGCACTCGATCGTTTCCATGCCGGCGAGGCCGCGGACGGCGTGCAGGTCATCAGCATCGCCGTGGACGACCCGGGCGCGGTCCGCGAGTTCCTGCGTGACCTACCGGTGCGCTATCCCGTGCTGCTGCCGGCTACGGGCAGTGCCGATCCGTCGCTGGCCTTCGGCAATACCCGCGGCGCACTGCCCTACAGCGTATTGATCGGCCGCGACGGCCGCCTGCTGGCGCGGAAGCTCGGCCGGCTCGACGAGGCCGCCCTCGCCGAATGGATCCGGCCCTACCGCTGAACCCCGCCATCGAAAGCGAGCTTGACCGCAGCCCGCCGACCACCTAGGGTCAGCGGCCGGACTTTACGGAAATCGTCCGTTCGAGGATCGCGCCGTGCAGCCGATCCGGTCATCCAGTGACCGCCAGGGGGCAATCATGTTGATGAAAGGACTGTCATGGTCCATGGCCGCGGCCGCATTGGCCGTGGGCCTTGGCCTCAGCGTCGCCGACGCCGTCGCGGCGCAGCCGACTCCGATCGTGCGCAAGGCGCGCTTCAGCGGGGCCACGCCCGGCAAGCTGAGTGACATGCGCTTCCCGGATGCCTACGCCGGCCCGACCTTCTTCACGCGCGAGAATCCCAATCCCTCGCCGTGGTCACCGCAATACACGCGCAACAAGACCATCCGCAAGACCGGCCAGCCGTTCCTCGCCGGCAAGGCGGGCGATGGCGCGCTGCAGTCACAGCATCCCGGCGTCAACACGATGGCGGGGCCGCTGTATACGTTCGAAGGCCTGAACAACGCCGACTCGGCCGGCGTCAACGGCGGTGGCTACTACGTGCCGCCGGACACGGTCGGCGACGTCGGCCCGGCGCACTACGTGCAGGCGGTCAACACCGCGATGCGCATCTTCACGCGTGACGGCACGCCACTGACTCCGCCCTTCCTGATCAGCCACCTGTTCGCGAGCCTCGGTAGCGGCAGCAAGTGCGCGACGACCGACGATGGCGACCCGATCGTGCTGTACGACCACCTCGCCGACCGCTGGCTGGTCAGCCAGTTCTCGGTGACCGATCCCGCGCCCTATTCGCAGTGCATCGCGATCTCGCAGACTGGCGACCCGACCGGCGCCTGGTACGTCTACGACTTCGTGATGCCGAACGACAAGATGAACGACTACCCGCATTTCGGGGTATGGCCGACGGCGTACTTCATGACCGATAACCAGTTCACCGCGAACTGGGCCGGTGCCGGCGTGTTCGCCTTCGATCGCGCACGCCTGCTTGCCGGCGATCCGAGCGCAAGCTACATCTACTTCGACCTCGAGAGTGTCGACGTGAATATTGGCGGCATGCTGCCGGCAGATCTCGACGGGCCGCCCCCGCCGTCTGGGTCGCCGGGCCTGTTCGCGTATTTCACGGCGACCGAGTATGGCGACTCCACCGATGGCCTGCGTCTGTTCGCGTTCACGCCGGATTTCGCCACGCCCGCGAGTTCGAGCTTCACTGAACTGACTGCCGCACCGCTGGCAGTCGCCGCGTTCGATCCGGTCTCGCCGAACAGCCGCGGCCAGGTGCCTCAGCCGTCGCCGGCGACGAGCAGCAACAAGCTCGATGCTATCACCGATCGCCTGATGCATCGGCTGCAATACCGCAACTTCGGCGCGTACGAGAGCCTCGTGGTGATGCATACGGTGGATGCCTCGGGCGACTCGTCCGCTGCGGTCTTCAAGGCCGGCGTGCGCTACTACCAGCTCACGCGCAGCGCTAGCGGGAGCCCATGGACGGTCAACGAGCAGGCGACGTTCGCACCGGACGCCGCGCACCGCTTCATGGGCAGCGCGGCGATGGACGGCGCCGGCAACCTCGCGGTGGCCTACAGCGTTTCCAGCGACACGCTCGGCATCTTCCCGAGCCTGCGTTATGCCGGACGCCTCGCCAGTGATGCGGCCAACGGCCTCGCCCAGGGCGAGCAGACCCTGTATGCCGGCACCGGCGTGCAGACCACCACGAGTACCGCGCAGCGCTGGGGCGATTACGCGAGCCTGAGCGTCGATCCGGTCGACGACTGCAAGTTCTGGTTCACCTCGGAGTACTACGCCAACCCGCTGCCAGCCGCCTGCACGTCCCTTGGCAACAGCAGCATCAATGCGCGCTGCTGGCAGACGCGCATCGGCAACTTCCAGTTCCCGGGCTGCTCGGTACCGGCCAAGGGCACGCTAACCGGCCAGGTCACGCTCTCTGGTTCCAGCGCACCGCTCGCCGGGGTGCTGGTCGCCGCTGGCAATGGCTATCTCGCCATGACCGACGCCAGCGGCCATTACACGCTGCGCCTGCCGCCCGGCAGCTACGACATGGGTGCCGCGCGTGTGGGTCTCGTTCCCGGCACCGCGACCGGAGTGGCGGTCACCTCCCTCGGCACCGCGACGCGCGATTTCACCCTGAGCGGCGTCCCCACCCTCCAGGCAACCACCGCGACCCTCGACGACAGTGTGACGCCCTACGGCAACGACAACGGCATCGTCGATGCCAACGAGTGTCTTGCCGTCGACCTGGGCGTGGGCAACGCTGGCTACGCTGCGGCCACGGGCTACACGGCGACTCTCGCGAGCCTCACGCCCGGCGTGACGGTACGCGGTGCCGCCAGCGCCTCCGGCCTCACTTTCCCGGTCTACGGCACCTCTACCCAGCGCTTCGAGATCGGCACCCCGCCGAGCCTGCAGGCCGGCACACCGATCCAGCTGCAGCTCAGCCTGAACGGTGCCGCGGGCAACTTCACGCTGCCCTACACGCTGGCGACCGGCAGTCCGAGCGCCACCGGCCTGCCGTTCAGTGCGACCGGTCCGGTCTCGATTCCGGACAACAGCACCACCGGCGCCATGCTCAGCATTCCGGTCAGCGGTGTGACCGGCGCCGTGTCGAAGGTGAAGGTCGCGCTGTATCTAACCCATACCTGGATCTCCGACCTGACGATCTCGCTGATCGCTCCGGACAACACGGAGGTGATGCTGGCGAGTGGCGTCGGTGCTAGTGGTGACAACATGGGCCAGAACTGCCCGACCACGGATGGCAACGACACGATCTTCGACGATGCGGCCGGCACGCCGATCGGCTCCGGTACGGCACCGTTCCTCGGCACCTTCAAGCCAGCCTCTCCACTGTCCGGCTTCAATGGCCATGCGCCGAACGGCACCTGGAAGCTGAAGGCCTTCGATAGCGTCAGCTCGGACACGGGCACGCTGCAGTGCGTGACACTGACCATCAACGGCTATACGACCACGGCTGGCGTCTGCGACGACGTCATCTTCGTCGGCCGTTTCGACTAACCTGCTCCAACGGCGAGCGCCAGCAGGCTGGCGTCCGCCGCGGTGAATCACGCAGCGGGCCGGCTCCTGGCATGAGCCGGCCCGCTGCATGTTAGGGAACGCCACACCGGCGGATCGCGCTTGGGGCCAGCCCGGCCCAGACATGACCCGTGCTCAGCGGCACATCCAGAACGTCGCCGAACGTCGCCGAACTCGCCCGATCATGCTGGACAAGCGCCACGCGCTGGCGCAGACTTGCGTGCCTTGCCCGGCCACCGCCGGAGTGGAGTCGCCCGCTTGGCCACGTTTCTGGTGCTGCACGGCCCGAACCTGAATCTGCTCGGCCGCCGCGAGCCGGAAACTTACGGACATACGACGCTCGCCGAGATCGACGCCGATCTCGCTGCCCTGGCCACGGCACGCGGCCATCGCCTCGAAACGTTCCAGTCGAACGCCGAGCACGCGCTGATCGAGCGCATCCATCAGGCCGGCCGCGACGCGGTCGCGCGCCTGTCGCAGCAGCACCGGCTGTACGCGTGCCTGCGCGCGGCAATCCTCGGCGGCCGCATCGACGAGGGTGCCCGGCTGCCGTCGACACGCACGCTGGCCGACGAGCAGGGCATCGCCCGCAACTCGGTGCTCTACGCCTACGAGCGGCTCGCCGCCGAAGGCCTGGTGCACGGGAGCCGGCAGGGCACCCGCGTGGCGCGGGTGGGCCTGCG
>CAYYHP010000005.1:0-42012 GCA_964471815.1 uncultured Rhodanobacteraceae bacterium | reverse complement strand
AGCGTCGCGGTACCGTCGTTGTTGTTAGTCAGGCCGACCCACGCCGGTGCGCCCGTGAGCGTGAAGCTGGTGACCTGCGGCGTGCCGGTCGTGGTGACGGTGAAGGTGCCCGCCTGCGCCTCGATGAAGGTGGTGGACGCGGCACTGGTGATCTGCGCCGGCGCATTCACGTCGAGCGTGTAGTTGCGAGTAACGGTACAGGAGTTGGCGTCCTGCAGGGTCACGGTGAAGTTGCTGGTGCCGCCGCTGGTCGGCGTACCGGCGAGGTTGCCCGCCCCGTCCAGGCTGATACCGGCGGGCGTACTGCCGGAAGTCACGCTGAAGCTGTACGGCATGGTGCCGCCCGAACCCGTGAGCAGCTGGTTGTAGGGCGTGGAAAGCAATGCGGCCGGCAGGCTTGTCGGGCTGATCGACAGGCCGGGGCAGGCCACCTGCAGCGTATAGACGCGGCCGCCAAGACAGCCGTTGGCGTCGCGCGCGTAGATCGCGACGACCTGGCTCCCCGAGCCCGTCGGGGTGCCGACGATGTCGCCGTTGGCGGTCAGCATCAGGCCGGCCGGCAGCTGGCCACTGCTGATGCCGAACGTGTAGGGCCCCGCTCCGCCGCTGGCGGTGAGCGTCTGGCTGAAGGCCGTCTGCGCGGTGCCGCCAGGTACGACGACCGGCGAGAGGCCGATCGCCGGGCAGGCCGGCGCGGCGGCATGGGTGGCGATTGGCAGGAGCAGCAGGAGCCCGCAGAGGGCGCGGAAGATCCGGTTCATGGTCATCCCCTCTATAGACTCAATCGACGTCGAAGCTCTGCAGCACGACCGGGGTCGAGCCGTTGAGCGCGAGGAATATGTCGTCGAACCAGTTCAGGGTGACGGCCGCACCGTCGGCGAGGCGTGTCGCGGTCGCCCGCACCTGGGCACTCTGTGCGACCGTGCCCGGCGGCAGGATGAAGCCGGCGTCGCCGGTGGCGTACCAGAACACGTCGTCGGGCACGCCGGCCGACCAGACACGCCCCTGCATGCCCCCGGCGTTCGCGATCGGCGTGGCGCAGGCGCTGTCGGAGAAGAAGCGCACCTCGAGCAGGGTCGCCACGCTGCCGTCGCCCGGATTTCCCGTGACGGGTACCTTGAAGCGCGCGCCGTAATTCGCCGTACTGACCGTGGTGCTGGCGAACGCGATGCACTGGCGGATGCCGACCGCCGCCCGGGCCAGGGCGGGAGCCGCATCGAGCTGGACCTGCGCCGAGCCTGAAGCCGGGCTGTTGCCAACGTCCTGCGCACCGGCCCACGCGGTAGTGCCGCTGCCCGCAGGATCATCGGGGGCCTGCGATACGGATACCGTCCACGGCACGAGGGTCGAGGGCGGATTGAAGTTGGGATTGGGCAGCAGGTTCTGCGCGCCGGCCGTGCCGGCCACGAGGACCGCCACCAGGGCGATCAGGCGCGATCCATACCGCGGAAGCCGCGCAGCCGCGGCCAACCAAATGCCGATTCCAGTCATTGTTTTCTCCCCCGCCACGCATCCCCGGAAACCGCGTGACCCTTGGCGAGTATCCGGGGATTTACCGGTTTTGCAAGAATGGCGGCATCCGTCGCCGACGCCACCGGCCATGATCAGCCCGATCACCCGGCCGCTACGGACTTTCCCGCACCGGCCGGCCTCGCTACGCTTCGCGGCCCCCCACCCGGAGCCCACACATGTCACCGCAGTATCCCGCCTTCGTCTGGCAGAACGGTCACCTCAAGCCCTGGGCCGAGGCCACGGTGCACGTGATGAGCCACGCCCTGCACTACGGCTCCTCAGTTTTCGAAGGCATCCGTAGCTACGAGACGCCGAGCGGCCCCGTGATCTTCCGCCTGACCGACCACATGCGCCGGCTCTATCACTCGGCCAAGGTTTACGACCTCGCCATTCCGTACGGTCTCGAGGAACTCAACGCCGCCTGCCGCGCGGTCATCCGCGCCAACCAGCTCAGCAAAGCGTATTTGCGGCCGATCGCCTATCGTGGGCTCGGCGGCTTCGGTCTGTCGGCCGAATGCCCGACCGACGTGGCGATCGCGGCCTGGAACATGGGGGCCTACCTCGGTGCGGATGTGCTCGAACGTGGCATCGATGCCTGCGTATCGAGCTGGCAGCGCATGGCGCCGAATACCATCCCGACCGGCGCCAAGGCTGGCGGCAATTACCTTTCCGGCCAGTTGATCGCGCGCGAGGCGCGCCGTCTCGGCTTCGGCGAGGGCATCGCACTGGCCTCGACCGGCCTGCTCAGCGAGGGTGCGGGGGAGAATCTGTTCCTGGTCTTCGACGGCGCGCTGCACACCACGCCGGTGGCGAGCGCGATCCTCGACGGCATCACCCGCAACAGCCTCGTCACCCTCGCCCGCGAGGCGGGCATCCCGGTCGTCGAGCGCGACCTGCCGCGCGAGTACCTGTACTTCTGCGACGAGCTGTTCATGTGCGGCACGGCCGCCGAGATCACGCCGATCCGCTCGGTGGATGGCAAGCCTGTCGGCGACGGCAAGCCCGGCCCGGTCACGCGGCGGATGCAGGAGCTCTTCTTCGGCCTGTTCGACGGCCGCACGCCGGACCGCCACGGCTGGCTGGAGCCGGTGGACGCCTGAAGCACGCCGCCGGCTCCGCGCTCGCGGGATTGATCGCACGGCTGCCGTAAACGCCCACTACCGGCTCGTGCGGATCAGCGGCCTCCGTAAACGGAAACGCCCGGCTTGGCCGGGCGTTTCCTTTCGCGGAGCGGGACGGCTCAGGCCGCGGCGAGATCGGAAATGTCCGGATCGACGCCGAGCCGTTTGTGCATGATCGGGCTCGTGGTGGTGTACTGCAGATACACCTTCTCGCCGGGGTTCAGATATTCCTTGATCGCGAACGCCGCGAGCGCCGCCTCGTGGAAACCGGAGAGGATCAGCTTCTTCTTGCCCGGATAGGTGTTGATGTCGCCGACCGCGTAGATGCCCGGCTCGCTGGTCTGGAAGCGCGCGGTATCGACCGTGATCTGGTTGCGGTCGAGGCCGAGCCCCCACTCGGCGATCGGCCCGAGGCGCGGGTGCAGACCCCAGAACACGAGGAGCTGCTCGGCCTCGATGCGGTTGACCACGCCGGCCTTGGTGCGCACGCGCACGGCCTTGAGCTGCTCGTCCTCGCCGTCCATGCCGACGATCTCGCCCTCGAGGAACTGCATGCGCATCTCGTCACACAGCGCCATCACGCGTGCCACGTTGGCCGGCGCGGCACGGAAAGTGCTCGAGCGATGCACGAGGATCACGCTGTTGGCGACGTCGACGAGCTGCAGCGTCCAGTCGATCGCGGAGTCGCCGCCGCCGGCGATTATGATGTCCTTGCCGCGAAAGTCTTCCGGATTGCGTACGCGGTACTGCAGCGCGCCGCCATCGAACGTATCGCTGCCCTCGACCTTGAGACGGCGCGGCTCGAACGCACCGAGGCCGGCGGCGATGATCACCGCACCGGCATCGAACTGCGTGCCGATCGAGGTCACGACGTCGAAGCGGCCGTCCTCGCGACGCGCGACCTTGACCACTTCCTGGCCAAGGTGGAAGGTCGGATTGAACGGCTTGATCTGCTCGAGCAGCCGGTCGACGAGCTCCTTGGCGCCGCATACGGGTAATGCCGGGATGTCGTAGATCGGCTTGTCCGGATACAGCTCGACGCATTGGCCGCCGACCTGGTGCATGCTGTCGACGAGGTGCGCCTTCATGCCGAGCAGGCCCAGCTCGAAAACCTGGAACAGGCCGACCGGGCCCGCGCCGACGATGACGACATCGGTGATGATCATGGTTTTTCCGCGGGTAAAAAATTCGAGGCTAGGTTAATTAGCAATTGACGAAGAGCGCTTGACGATGATCAAGCCATCCGGCGCGACCGAATGCCGCAGGGCGCTGCGGGATTCAGCGGCGCAGGCGGAAATCCAGTGTGGCCACCGTGCCGCCTTGCGGACGCGGACGCAGGCTGACGTACCAGTCGTAAAGCTCGCACAGACGCCGGACGATGGCGAGGCCGAGGCCGGCACCCTTGCCGGTCGCGCCGGATCCACGCACGCCGCGCTGGAACAGCTTCTCGGCCTCCTCGGCCGCGATGCCCGGGCCGGAGTCCTCGACGGCGACTTTGCCGTCGGCGATGCGTACCACGACCGAACCGCGCGGCGTGTACTTGAAGGCATTGCCGATCAGGTTCGCCAAAGCCACGGCGACGACCGACGACGGCGCCACCACCTCGAGGGGTTCCTCGACCTCGATCCGCACCTCGACCGGCTTGTTGCCTAGGTTCGGGCGCTGCGTGTCGACGACCTGCTCGACGACCCGGGCCACGTCGGTGGTCTCGCCGTCGGTCGGTGCCTCGCGCGAACGCCGCGACAGCAGTAGCAGGGCCTCGGTCAGCTCGGTCGACTGCTTGACCGCGCGCTCGATGCGCCGGACGCGGTCGCGCACCTTGTCGGTCACGTGCGGCGAGGCGAGCAGCAATTCCGTGGTCGTCGCGATGACCGCCAGCGGCGTGCGCAGCTCATGGCTGACGTCGGCATTGAACTCGCGGTCGCGCTCGACGAGCTCGGTCAGCCGCGCCCGGTAGTCGTCGAGCGCTGCGGCAAGCTCACCGACCTCGTCGTTCGCATAATGGCTGGCGAGACGGTCGTCGGGACCGCCGTCGCGCATCGATTTCAAGCGCTCGGCCAGGTCGGCGACGGGACTCATCACATTGCCGGCGGCCCACGACCCCAGCAGGAAGGCGAGGATCGAGAACACGATCACCGAGCCGACCAGCGCGGTCATGAGCTGACGTTCGCCGAGTTCCTCTTTCGCCACGTCGTAGCGGATGAAGGCCCACAGGTCGTCGGCACGGTGCACGGCGAGTTTGTAGGCGTGCGAATTACCGCGCTCGTCCGGCTCGCGGATGTCGTAGACCCCGGTGCCGTAGTCACGCCACGCGAACGGCACGTTGGCGAACTTGCGCTCGCTGAAAATGGTGCCGACCATCGGCGAGAACGGAAATACGGCATCCGGCTCGGGGTGCTCACGCTTGAATTCGATGAAGCGATCGACCGTACGCTGCAGCGTATCGTTGATCAGCTGGTCCTCGAGCTTGCCGCGCAATGCGAGTGTGGCCACCGCGAACAGCACCGTGAGTGCGATGCCGAACAGGCCGAACGAGATGATGATGCGGCTGCGGAGCCGGCGCCGGTAGCGCATGGATCAGCGGGACGGAAGGGACAGTCGCGCAGTGTAGCGCCGCCTGCGGGCCGGCGGTGGCCCGGCCGGGCGTTCAGATCGTCGCCGCATCGGGATCGACCATGCGATAGCCGATGCCGTGACGGGTCTGGATGAGCGGCTTGCCGAACGGCTTGTCGATCGCCGCACGCAGGCCGTGGATGTGCACGCGCAGGCTGTCGCTGTCCGGCAGCTCCTCGCCCCACACGCGGCTCTCGAGCTCCTGGCGCGTGACCACGGAGGGGCTTGCCTCCATCAGATGCTGCAGGAGCTTGAGCCCGATCGGGTTCAGCGGAATGTGCTTGCCGGCACGGCTGACGGTTAGCGTATCGAGGTTGAAGCTGAGGTCGGCGACCTGCAGTACGCGGCTCTGCTGACCCTTGCCACGCCGCGCGAGTACGGTCAGACGCGCCTCCAGCTCCTGCAGCGCGAACGGCTTGGTCATGTAGTCGTCGGCGCCAGAATCGAAGCCGGAAAGCTTGTGATCGAGAGCATCGCGCGCGGTGAGCATGAGCACGGGCGTCTGCTTGCGCGCCTCCTGGCGCAGCTTGCGGCAGACCTCCAGGCCATCCATGCCCGGCAGGGTCAGGTCGAGCACGATGGCGTCGAAATCGTTGACCACGGCCAGATGCAGGCCGGTCACGCCATCACCGGCGAAATCGACCACGTGACCCTTTTCTTCGAGAAAATCGCCGATGTTGGTGGCGATGTCGTTGTTGTCTTCGATGACGAGAACGCGCATGGTGCTGGAATGATCGGCTCTACCAATGGGCATGGGCCGGCGCCGGCGAAACGGACACTGACGGCGATCAGTGTGGCAAGCGCAGCATGAACGTTGCCGACATAATAAAAAGGCCCAGGGGAGGTGCCATTGGGGGAACACACCTCGCCTGGGCCAAAGCTACTGCCCCGATTACCGTAATCTGCCTGTGACCTGACCTGACTTTAGGAGTGTCGAGCAGCACTACAGTGAGGCGCATGCTAGGCGGCTGGCGCTTATTTTTCCGTTAAACGGGCTTGATGGATTCGTTAACCGGCAGCCCGTCTACCCGAAACCACCATAGATTCAGCCGCGCGACAGTCAGGGAGACCCGCTGCCGGGCTCGTCGCGCCGGCAGATGCGCGAGCCGGTGACGATCCGGCAGCCGGCCTGTGCGGCGAGATCCTCGGAACCGAGCGGCAGCGGCTTGCGCAGGCCGCCGAGGGCGAACACGAAACTCTGCCGGAAACGCTCGCTGCCGGCGCCAATCGGGTCCGGATCGTAGCGCCAGCGGCGCAGCGCCTGCACGGCCGCCGCCTCGAACACGCGTGCCGGCTGGGCGGCGATCACGCGGATGTCCTGCACTTCGCCTTGGGCGGTGAGCCCGAATTCCAGGTCGACTTCGCCCTCGATGCCGTCCTGCAGCGCCTGCGACGGATAGGTCGGCTGCACGACGCGACGCGGCCGGCGCGGTTCGGCGCTGCTCGTGGGGCGCTCCGCGGCGATACGGGTCGTCGGCGCCAGCGTGGCAGGTGCGGCAACCCCGTTCTCCATCACCCGGGCAATCTTCGTATCCGCCACTGCCGGCGGGCGAACGGGCTCGGCGATCGCGGATGAAGCGGGCACCGATGCCGGCATCGCCGGAGTGGCGGATGTCGCCGCCGGCAATGAAGTCGGGTTTCCTGACTCCACCGCCTGCGGCAGGTGGATCGCGAGCCTGGGTTTCGCATCCAGGTCGGCCACGCGCAAGCCGGGAGCCGATGCGGCCGGCATGATCCGCCCGATCGATTGCCATGGCGCCGCGAGCAGCGCCGCCACGTCCGCATCCGGCAGGCGCCGGACTTCGCGCATGGCGAGCATCGCGAGCACGGCACCGATCAACACCAGCGGCAGCAATCGCCCGGCGGGCCGGAACGTGCCGGCATCGGCCGGCTCGCCGACGATGCGCCGCACGCGCTCGAGCAGCACGCCGCCGCTGGCGGCGAGAGCGAGCGTCCAGCCCCGCGGAGCGACACGCAGGTCCTCCAGATCGGCCAGCATCTGCGCGTAGCGTCGTGGGCTGGCGGCCGTGGTGCGCAGCACGAGCGCATCGCAGGCCAGTTCGCGCTCGTTGCGCAGGTCGCGCGAGATCCAGTGCACCACCGGGTGGTAGAACAGCACGGTCTCGACGACCACCTGTACGAGATTGACCATTGCGTCACGGCGGCGCACGTGGCCAAGTTCGTGGGCGAGCACAAGTTCGATCTGGTCCGCGGGAAAACCGAGCACGATGGCGGTCGGCAGCAGGATCACCGGCCGCAGCCAGCCGATCAGGGTCGGTGTGTCAATGCCTTCGACAATGGCCAGGCGCACCGACATCGACAGACCGAACCGCCGGCACAACGCGGCGAAACGCTCCTCCCAGGC
Source organism: uncultured Rhodanobacteraceae bacterium (assembly GCA_964471815.1). Taxonomy (GTDB): domain Bacteria; phylum Pseudomonadota; class Gammaproteobacteria; order Xanthomonadales; family Rhodanobacteraceae; genus Tahibacter. The sequence continues at coordinate 34,401 of CAYYHP010000005.1, read as the reverse complement.
AATGAACGGCCGCGCGATACGCACCAGGCGACGCAGGTGCTGCCAATGCACCGCGGCCCGCGTGCCGAGTAGCAGCACGCCGGCGAACCAGACCGCCACCAGCCAGGGCAGCAGTGCGTCGAAAGACGCCCACGAGGCCGTTGCCAACGTGCCGGCCGCCTTGGGTGTCGCAGGCATCATGCCGGCCGTCGTCGCCACCAGTCCGCCGTCTGTCGCCATGCGGGATGCGAGCCAGGCCACGGTGACCAGCGGTGCGAGCACCATGGCCGCCAGCGCAACGAGACCGCAGGCGTAGCGCGCATCGCCCGCCGGCAACCGGCGCCTCATCAGTGCGTACACGGCACCGATCACGGCGCCCTGCCAGACGAAATGCAGCAGCGTCCAGCCGGTCAGCCGGATCACCGTCTCGAGCCAGTCCGGCAGTGTGTCCATCACCGCACCTCACCTTCCAGCCGGGTCAGCACGGCGCGGATCTGCTCGAGCTCCTCCGGCGTGGCCCGCTGGCTGCCCAGGGCGTGCAGGACCAGCTGGGAGGCCGAGCCATCGAACACGCGCTGGACGAGATCGGCGAGAAACCGCCGCTGCGTGCGTTCCTTGCTCTGCACGGCGCGGTAGACATGCGCGCGCTGGCTGTCGTCGCGCAGCACCAGCCCTTTCGCGTGCATGACCTGCAGCAGCTTGAGTGCCGTGGTGTAGCCGGCCGCCTCCGCGCGATCACGGCACAGGTTCTCGTGCACTTCGCGCACCGTGCTCGGCCCGTGCTTCCAGAGGATGCGCAGGATTTCGAGCTCGGCCTCGGTGGGCTTGGGCAGATCGGTGTTTCCGCTGTTTCGGCCTGTCATCGACACTCCCCATACGAGCCCGGCCGTACGGCCGGGTGGTTACGCTCGTGGCCACCCGGCACCGAGCGTCTGACGCAGGCCACCCCGACACCAACCATCAATCCGCGATAATCAGCAGCTCGCAGGGTTATCGCGGCCGCACTGCGTGGCTCGCAGCTGCTGCTGGCGCGCATAGTCTGCCGTGTTGCGACGCGCCTTCTCGCGCTCGCCGTAGGTTGCGCACTGGGTCTGCGGGATGTGCGAGCCGACCGGCGCAGTCCGTTCGCAGACCATCCGGTTGCTGTCGCGACGCGCGAGGATGCCGTTGATCTCCTCTTGCGCATTCAGAACTGTAACGGTCTGCTTCTTGTCCAGATTGTCGACCGACGGTGTCTTCTCGAGCACCGTGCGCACCTGGCCGAGCAGGCGCTCGACACGCTCGCGTTCGTCCGGCTTGATGAATTCGTAGCGGCCGCCCTCGGCCATCTCTTCGCGCACGGACTTCGCCTGCGCGTCGAAATCCTCGAGGGTTTCGACCTTCAGTATCTGCGAAGTTTCGGCCTTCTTGGCCGTGGCGGCGGCGAGCGGCAGCAAGGCGGCGAGGCACAGCGCGATCAAGCGTGGCGACATATAAGTTTTCCCCTGACGGATTGGCGAGTCCGCATCACTAGACGGCGGCGGCGCGGTTGCCGGGCAGACTACGAAAGCGTTCGCAGAATGTCAACGAACAACTTCGTAGTCGATCGAGCCGGCTGGCCGACGATCCGCTGCTGCACCGCGCGCGGCCGGCACGACCCGTTCGAGATGGGTGAGTATCGCGCCCGCCACGTCGATGCCGGTTGCGTTCTCGATACCCTCGAGGCCCGGCGAGGCATTCACCTCGACGACCAGTGGTCCGCGCCGGGATCGCAGCAGGTCCACACCGGCGATGCCAAGGCCGACCGCCGCGGCCGCGCGCACGGCGGTATCGCGCTCCTCGGCCGACAGCTCCACCGGGCCTGCGCTGCCGCCGCGATGCAGATTCGAACGGAACTCGCCTTCGCGGCCTTGGCGCTTCATCGCGGCAACGACACGGTCGCCGACCACGAAGCAGCGCACGTCGGCACCACCCGCCTCGCGCACGAATTCCTGGACCAGGAAATTCGCATACAGGCCGCGGAACGCTTCGATCACACCCTGCGAGGCAGCGAGATGCTCGGCGAGCAGTACGCCCTGCCCCTGCGAGCCCTCGTTGAGCTTGATCACGTGCGGCGGCGCACCGAGCATCGCGAGCAGGTCGGCGGTGTCGTCGGGATTGTCACCGAACACTGTCGCCGGAATGCCGATGCCCGCCTGGGCGAGCAGTTGCAGACAGCGCAGCTTGTCGCGCGCACGCTGCACGGCATCGGCGCCGTTCGGCGTGTACACGCCCATCATCTCGAACTGGCGCAGCACCGCGGTCGCATAGAACGTCACCGAGGTGCCGACCCGCGGCACGACCGCGTCGAAACCGGCCAGCCGCCGCCCCTTGTAATGCATCTCGAAGCGGCCTGGCTCGATGCGCATGTAGCAGCGCAGCGGATCGAGCACCCGTACGCGATGGCCGCGAACCCGTGCAGTCTCGACCAGGCGCTGCGTGGAATGCAGGCGCGTGTTGCGCGAGAGGATGGCGATCTTCATGGTCCCTCCGGCCATTCGACGTCCGCGTTCTGTACAGAGATGGATCTCGCACCGCCCGGAGTGCGGGCTCGGGTCGGCCGGAGGGATCGGCGGAAGTGTTGAACCGACTTCCGCGGAACCGGGTGCGACGATGCCACAGCGCAGCGACCCGTAGCAGCATTTCATGGCAGGGGAAGCCCCACTTGCCGAGGGCTGGCGGCCATCCCATGGAAACCTTGCCGAGACAGAACCCGGCGAGGAATGGAGCGGGCGATGGGAGTCGAACCCACGTCTCTGGCTTGGGAAGCCAGGGTAATAGCCGTTATACGACGCCCGCTCTCGGATTCCGGGCGAGGAGATGAAGTCGAGGCTCCTGCATCGCGCGGCGCCCACCGGAATCGGTCGATATCTTAGCCAGGGGCCATGGCGGCGGGCAACGCGGTCGTGCCGGTGGGCCACCGGCCGCGTCCGCCTGACTGAACGGGCGACGACGACAATTCCGGTGGCAGCAAATGGCCAGTGTGCATTCAGCGTGTTTACGCTGATATAACGCCGCGCGTGCCGCAGCCGACCCCGCTTCGGGGTATCGGGATCCGCGGCACCCCTCGGGAGTCCGTCATGTTCCATCCGCAACGCCTGGCTATCCTGCTGGCTGGCCTGTGCCTGTCCGTGGTCGCGATCGCCGCGGAGCCGGCCGATCCACCGAGCCGCGTCGCCCGCCTCAGCCATGTCCGCGGCGAAGTGAGCTTCTCGCCGGCCGGCGAAAACGACTGGGTGAGCGCCACGCTGAACCGTCCGCTGATCCGCGGCGACCGGCTGTGGACCAACCGCAACGCGCGCGCCGAACTGCAGTTCGGCAGTGCAGCCGTGCGTCTCGACGAAGGCACGAGCTTCGAGATCCTCAACCTCGACGACGGCATCGCGCAGCTCGAGATCACCCAGGGCACGCTGAACCTGCGCGTGCGCCGGCTGTACCAGGACCAGTCCTACGAGATCGACACGCCGACCCTGGCCTTCAGCGTGACGCGGCCGGGCGAATACCGCATCGATGTGGATCCGCGCGGCAGGCACACCACCGTCGCGGTCTGGGACGGCAGCGGCGAGGTCTATGGCGAGAATGCGAGCTTCCCGATCCGCGAGGGCGAGGCAGTGCGCTTCTTCGATCCGCGCCTGCACGACTACGAGGTCTACGACATCCCGCGGCCTGATGATTTCGACCGTTTCTGCCAGGAACGCGACCAGCGCATGGATCGCGCCGCCTCGCTGCGCTACGTGCCGGACGACCTCGTCGGTTATTCCGATCTCGACGACTACGGCAGCTGGACCGAGGTGCACGAATACGGCACGGTCTGGTTCCCGAGCCGTATCGCGACCGACTGGGCGCCATACCGCTACGGCCACTGGATCTGGCAGGAGCCCTGGGGCTGGACTTGGGTCGACGACGCGCCATGGGGCTTCGCGCCGTTCCACTATGGCCGCTGGGTGTACGTCGGTGATCGCTGGGGCTGGCTGCCCGGGCCGATCGGCGTACGCCCGGTGTACGCACCGGCCCTGGTCGCCTTCTACGGCGGCCACAACTGGGGTGTCGGCATCGGCGGCGCGCCGGTCGGCTGGTTCCCGCTCGGCCCGCGCGAGGTCTATGTACCGCCCTACCGCGCCTCGCGTCGCTACTTCACCAGCGTCAACGTGACCAATGCGGTGGTGAACCAGGTATACATCACCAACGTATACAACGATTATTCCACGAACCGTGGCGTGGTCTCGGCGCGCTATACGTACCGCGACCATCCGCGCGCGATCACGGCGGTCCCGGGCAGCGTGTTCGTGAACGCGCGGCCGGTGCACCAGGCAGTGCTCAAGCTCGACCGCGATGCGACCGCGCGCGCTGACATCGCGCGTGCCGCCGCGGTCGTGCCGGTCAACCGCAGCGTGATCGGTGCAGGTCCGGCGGCGACGTCCACCCCGACCCGCGACGTGCTCGATCGCGCCGTGATCGCACGCCAGACTCCGCCTCCGGCGGTGCTGCCGTTCGCTGCACGCCAACCGGCGCTGCAGCGCGAACCGGGCCGACCGCTGGATGCGGATGCCGCCGCGTCACTGCAGGCCACGTCGCGCATGCGCGACGTCACGCCGAACGTGCGCGTGGTCGGCACCACGAGCGGCATGGACCAGCGCGTGGGTGGCGCCGAGAGGACGGAGCGCGGCCTCTCGCACGACCCGTCCAGCGAGGTGCGCGACGACAATCCGCGCGGGCGCAGCATCGCAGGCGACAGCGCACACGGCGGCCGCGACAGGTCCGGCAATGCGGATGCCGCGGTACGCGAGCGCCGCACGCGCGATGAAGCGATGCCCGATCCGGGCGATACCGCAGCGACCGCGCGCCACACCGGCCCGGCCGACGAAGCGCAACCCGGTGTGCTCACGCGCCCTGAGACCCGTAGCAACGCCCTGCCTTCCCGCGATTACCGGCGCAACACGCTGCAGGGGAAGACCGGAAACGACACGCCGTCGGGTGACGAACCGCCCGCCCTGCGGCGCAATACGCCGATCCTGCGCGCGGAGCGCCCGGAGCCAGGCGACACGGCCGGCGATGCCGCGTCGGGACAAGGACATGACGAGCCGACGGCGAGCGCCCGCAGCGGATCCTCGGATAGCAACCGGCGGCACACACGCAGCGGTGGCGATACGCCGGCGCAGCGCGAAGAGCGCGCGGGCCGGAGCGACATGGCCGGTGATGCCGCGTCGGGGCATGGCCACGATGAGCCGGCGACGAGTGCGCGCAGCGAAAACCTGGGAGGCATGACGTCGGGCCGCAATCGCAGCGACCCGTCCGATTCATCGCACGGCGAATCGTCCGACAGCAATCGTCGTCACGTACGCGGCAGCGACGACGCGCTGTCCTCGGGCCAGGACACGTCGGTGCAGCGCGAGGAGCGCGCGGGCCACAGCGAGCGCTCCACCGGCGATCTTTTCGGCAGCAGTCGCAACCGTTCCGGTGCGGAACGCAGCAGCGAGGCGGCCAATGAGGTCCGGAGTTCGCGCTCGCGGCATGGTAGCGAGCCGAGCGCCCAACGCAGCGAGCCCGTGATCCGCTCCGTGCCAGCCGAGCACAAGAGTCAGGACACGCCACCGAGCCGGACCAGCACGCCGAAATCACGCGAGGATCGCGCCAGCCGCGATGGCGGCGATCACGACACGGCGGGCCGACGCAAGAAGAAGAGTGACGGCGACGACAACGGCTGACGGAACCGGCCGCGGCGAGTGGCGCAGGCCCTCGCCACGGCCGTGACTCCGCTGTCCGCGCTTCGCGTGCCGCCATCTCTTTCCGTAACACCCCGACCGAACGATCGCTGCGAATCAGACTGCGCTCCGCACGCGTGCCGCCCGGCTGGCATGGCCGGTCGAGCAAGTCTCGAGGCCACGCTGCGCTGCGTGCGCGTGCCACCGGTCCCTCGAACGCCCTGTTGAACGAGCGTGGCGGGCTGGCGACGTCGGCGAACCATCCGCAATCGTCTCGCGCATGGCTCAAATCGCGAGTCCGGTTCGCGCGCGAATCGGCCCGGCCGGAAAAGCGCGATCAAACCCAGGCGTCCTGGACAGCCGGCGCTTCTCCGTCACCTCATCCCTCATCGCGCCCGGCAAGCGCGTCGCTGTCCGGGTGGCTGCGAATCGCCCGATCACGCGCCATCAGGGCGTTCCTGGACACCCTGCTAGAATTTCCGGCATGCAGATCTATCTCAACGGCGCTCCGTACGATTGCGCGCCTGGCACCACCATTGCGCGCCTGCTCGACGAGGCCGGCTATGCACGACGCCGCGTGGCCGTCGAGGTCAACCGTGAGATCGTCCCGCGCAGCCGCCACGCCGATCACCACCTGCAACCCGGCGACCGCCTCGAACTCGTCCACGCCATAGGCGGGGGGTGAGGCTCGCCACGCGATGCTAAGTAACGCATCGCGTGGCGAGCCGAACGCCATCGACAGGAAGCCGATGGCCTGGTTGCCCGGCGAGGCCGGGAAGGCCGGGCCTGGCAACGACCCGCGAGGGAACGCCGGGCGAAGGGCTCGCTCGGCCAGGCCGCTTGCCTGTTGAGCATAGGCTCGTTGCGTGAGCCATGCTGCGACATCCACCCGTGCGCCGGCGCCACGAGCAAGGGCTTATGTCTTTCGCACGGAACGGCCCGAACGTGTCGCTCTGCTACCATTTCGTGTCTGTCGCAATCCGCGCCCGAACCGGAACTCCCCCGTGCACGATCCGCTCATCATTGCCGGCAAGGCCTATCGCTCGCGCCTGCTGACCGGCACCGGCAAGTTCAAGGACCTCGACGAGACACGCCGCGCCACCGAGGCCGCGGGTGCCGAGATCGTCACCGTCGCGATCCGCCGCACCAATATTGGCCAGGACCCGTCGCAGCCGAGCCTGCTGGACGTGCTGCCGCCGGAACGCTACACGATCCTGCCGAACACCGCGGGCTGCTACACGGCCGAGGATGCCGTGCGCACCTGCCGCCTCGCGCGCGAGCTGCTCGATGGCCACACTCTGGTCAAGCTCGAAGTGCTCGGCGACCCGAAGACGCTTTTCCCCGATGTCGTGCAGACCCTTTCGGCCGCCGAGCAGCTCGTCGCGGAAGGCTTCCAGGTGATGGTCTACACCTCGGACGACCCGATCCTCGCGCGCCGGCTCGAAGAGATCGGCTGCGTGGCGGTCATGCCGCTCGCCGCGCCGATCGGCTCGGGGCTCGGCATCCAGAATCGCTACAACCTGCTCGAGATCGTCGAGAACGCGAAGGTGCCGATCCTCGTCGATGCAGGCGTCGGCACCGCGTCCGATGCCGCGGTGGCGATGGAGCTCGGCTGCGATGGCGTGCTGATGAACACCGCGATCGCCGGCGCGAAGGATCCGGTGCTGATGGCCGGCGCGATGCGCAAGGCCGTCGAAGCCGGCCGCGAGGCCTTCCTCGCCGGTCGCATTCCGCGCAAGCGCCATGCCTCCGCGTCGAGCCCGATCGACGGCCTCATCTAGTGCAACCGTCCTCGATCGCGAGAAGCGGGAGCCGGCCTTTCCTGGCCGCACTTCTCATGCAAAGCAGGCACCACGAACTGCATGGATAGCCCGGAAGCCCGCGCCCGCCGCATCCGCAGCTTCGTGCTGCGCCAGGGCCGCATCACGCCCGCGCAGGAGCGCGCCTTCGCGGAACACTGGCCGCGCTTCGGGCTCGAACCGTGCGGGACTCCGCGCGACCTTGACCGTGTGTTCGGCCGGCATGCACCGCGCGTGCTGGAGATCGGCTTCGGCAACGGCGAGCAGCTCGCCTGGTCGGCCGAGCACGAGCCGGACCGTGACTTCATCGGCGTCGAGGTGCACCGGCCCGGCGTCGGCCGGCTGATGAACGCACTGGCGGCGCTCGGTGCGCGCAACGTGCGCCTCTACCAGCACGATGCGGTCGAGGTGATCGAGCGCGAGATCGCACCGGCCGCGCTCGACGAGGTACGCATCTATTTCCCCGACCCATGGCACAAGAAGCGCCACCACAAGCGCCGCCTGGTCCAGCCCGCCTTCATCGCCTTGCTCGCCAGCCGCATCCGGCGCGGCGGCCTCTTGCATCTGGCGACCGACTGGGCGGACTATGCCGAGCACATGCTGGCTGCCCTCGAAGCGAGCCCCGACTGGCGCAATCGCGCGGGCCCTGGGCAGTTCTCGCCGCGGCCGGCCTGGCGCATCCAGACGCATTTCGAGAAGCGCGGCCTGAAGCTCGGCCACGGCGTCTGGGATCTCCTCCACGAACGCACCTGAGCGCGGCGGCGCAGACGAGGTCCGCAACGGAGCGCATGGAAACCGGCCTCACCCTGACCACCGACATGCTGCTCGTGTTCGGGCTGGTGGCCTTCACGGTGCTGATGCTGGTCAGCGAGTGGATCCGTGCCGACGTGGTCGCCCTGCTCGTGGTCGTGGTGATCGGCATCACCGGCCTGCTGCCGGTCGAGGTGCTGTTCGACGGCTTCGCCGGCAATGCCGTGATCTCGCTGATCGCGGTGATGATCATGGGCGCCGGGCTCGACCGCACCGGCGTGCTGTACAAGGCCGCGAGCCTGATCCTGCGCCTCGCGCGCGGCGCCGAGGAACGCCTCTCGCTGCTGATCAACGCGATGGCCGGCGGGCTCTCCTCGATCATGCAGAGTCAGGCGCTGGCCGCGCTGTTCCTGCCGGTGGTCAGCCGCGTATCGGCGCGCACCGGCGTGCCGCTCAGGCGGCTGCTGCTGCCGATGGCGTGCATGATCCTCGCCGGCACCAACACGACGATGATCTCGAACTCGCCGTTGATCCTGCTCAACGACCTGATCGTCAGCGCGAACCGCAACCTGCCACCCGGCGCCAACACGATCCAGCCGTTCACACTGTTCGCGATCACCCCGGTGGGCCTGCCGCTGTTCATCGTCGGCCTCGCCTATTTCGCCCTGCTCACGCGCCGCCTGCTGCCCGACGACGAGGAGAAGCAGCAGAAGGTCACCCCGGGCCGCACCGAGACCTATTTCGCCGAGACCTACGGCATCGACGGCGAGGTGGTCGAGTTGCGCGTCGGTACGGAAAGCCCGCTGGTCGGCATGAGCGTCGGCGAGGCCGAGCAACTGCGCGGCGCGCCGCTGATCCTCGCGATGAAGAACGGCAACGAGGCGCGCCTCGCGCCGCCGGCCGATACGATGATCTGGGTCGGCACGATCCTCGGCGTGCTCGGCAAGCGCGAACAGGTCAACGACTTCGCGCAGAACCAGCTGCTCCAGGTGCTCGGCGGACTGCGCAACTTCGGCGACATGTTCAACCCGACCCGCGCAGGCATTTCCGAGGCGGTGATCCCGCCTACCTCGCGCTTCGTCAGGCAGACGCTCGGCGATCTGCGCTTAAGGAAGCACCACGGCATCAGCGTGCTCGCGGTCTATCGCGGCGACCAGGTGTTCCGCGAGGACGTGCGCAAAGTCGCACTGCGCGCCGGCGACACCCTCGTGCTGCACGGCGCCTGGCACGACATCGCGCTGGCCGCGGAGGATCGCGACTTCGTGGTGGTCACCGACATCCCGACCCAGGAGCAGCGCCCGGCGATGATCTGGCACGCGCTGGCGTTCTTCGCGCTGGCGATGGGACTCGGCCTGTTCACCGGGCTCAAGCTGTCGATCGCGATGATGACGGGCGCGGTCGGCATGCTGCTCGCCGGCGTGCTGAAGATGGACGAGGCCTATGCGGCGATCAACTGGAAGACGATCTTCACCCTCGCCTGCCTGATTCCGCTCGGCTGGGCGATGGACACGACCGGCGCGGCCGCCTGGCTCGCCCAGGAAGTGCTGGTCTATCTCGGCGGCTGGCCGCAATGGGCGCTGCAGACGGTGATCGCGCTGCTCGCGCTGTTCTTCGCGCAAGTCGTCTCGAACGTCGGCGCGACGGTGATGATGGTGCCGATGGCGATCAACATCGCGCTCGCCTCGAACGGCAACCCGGCGGTGTACGCGCTGATTGTGGCGATCTCGACCTCGAACACCTTCGTGATCGGCAGTGCCAACCCGGTGCTGACCCTGGTCGCCGGCCCCGGCGGCTACCGCTCGCGCGATTTCCTGCGTGTCGGCCTGCCGCTGACCGTGCTGCTGCTCGTGACCCTGCTGATTGCCGTCAACCTGGTCTTCCGCAGCCATTGACGTACAGGGTGTTCAGGCGAGGCACACCTCGCCGTCGATCACCTGCACCGGCATCCGCGCGAGCCCATTGCGGCACGGACCGCCGAGGCAGGTGCCGGTCGCCACGGCGAAGGTCGCACCATGCGCGGCGCAGACGATCTGCCCGCCCTTGACGAGGAACCGGCCCGGCGCCCAGTCGAGCCGGCGGCCGGCGTGCGGGCACTCGTTGTGATAGGCGTGGACCGTCTCGCCTTCGCGCAGCAGCACGAGGCTGAAGCCGCCCATGGCGCTGTCCACGTCGACGGCGATTGCACCGCCCTCGGGAATATCGGCGAGGCGACAGAGAATGCGGCTTGCGTTCATCCCGACTTGCGGCACTTGCGGCCGCGCCATGGCGCCCCAAGGATGGGCTGCAGATTCTGCCACAGCGAAGCCCATCGCCATGCGCCTGTTCCTGTTCACGCCAGCCCGTCCACGCCACCCGCTGCTGCGCCTGCTGCTCGGCATCGCGGGACTCGCGCTGGCGGTCACGTTGCTGATGTTCGGTTTCGCGCTGGTCGCGGTTCTCGCCGGCGTGGGCGCCGTGGCCTGGCTGCTGCGGCAGTTCCTGTCGCGCGGGCCGGCGGCGGTCACGACTGCGCCGGCACGGCCCGCTCCGCCCGGAGTCATCGAGGGTGAGTTCGTCGTGGTGCGCGAAACCGAACGGATCGCGCCGCGCTGAGCCCTTCGCGCGGACGGCTCAGGATTCGTCCGGCAGCAGCTCCATCGCCATCACCAGGGCATCCTCGCGACCGCGCCGCGCCGGATAGTAGTTCGGCCGCCGTCCGATCTCGTTGAAGCCGGTCCGTTCGTACAGCACGATCGCCTTCGCGTTCGAAGGACGGACCTCGAGGAACACGCGCTCGGCACGATGCCAGCGCGCGAGATCGACCAGCCGATGCAGCAACCGGCGGCCGTAACCACGGCCCTGCGCTTCGGGTGCCACGCAGACGTTCAGGATGTGCGCCTCGCCGGCCGCAACCGAGAGCACGCCGTAACCCACCGGACCCTGCGTCGCAGCGCCGAGCACCCAGCACTCGTAGCCGGCCCGCAGACAATCGCGGAAGATGCCCGGCGACCATGGAAACTCGTAGGCGCGCGCCTCGATCGCCGCAACCGCCTCGACGTCGACCGGACGCATCGGACGGAACTCGGCGGCAATGGATGGCACCGCGACCACGTTCAAGGCCTCGGCACGCGCAGCGCCCGGCACAGCGGTCTGAGGTTCTGCCAGACCAGCCGCTTGGCGAGCGCGTCGCCGCGCCAGCGGGCAGGCACGACGACGATCCGCGCTGCCTGCTGAACCGGCGTCGGCAGTTCCGCGCCGAGCACGCGCGCCCATTCCTCGCCGATCACGAGATAGGCCGGTGCGACCGGCGGCGTAGCGCTCAGACGTCCATCACGCACATCGAGGCTCAGCGTGTCGCTCGCGGCGATGCCGAGGGCGGCGAGCAAGGGCGCGGCCGCGGCACGATCGCCGGCGACCACGACGAGACGCGGCGAGCCGCCCGCCACTGGCTGGCGTGCCGCATCCGCCGGGTTCGGCTCGGCATGGCGCCGGCCGGCCGGTGGCGTGCCGCGCAGTCGGTACGCCACCACGCCCAGCGCGCCGAGCACGCGGCGGCGCTGCAGCGGACCGAGAGGCGGTGCGGCGCTCATCGTGAAATTCCCACGTCGAGGGCGGCCAGGTCGGCAAGGAACCGGGCGTAGACATCGTCGAGCGCCCGGCCGAATGCGGCCACGCTGGCTTCGAGATCGGTACCTTGCGCGAGCATATCGGCATGATAGACCGGCTCGGCCAGGAGGCGCCCGCTGCGCTCGACGCGCAGCTGCAGATCGATCTCCGCATGGAAGCCATCGGCGCGCCGCGCGCGGTCGAAGCGCCGGATCAGACCGGTGATGCGCAGTGCATCGGCGCTCGCCGGCAGGCGATCGGTGACCAGCGGTGCGGCCTGCGCGCGGCGCAGCACGTCGATCAGGCGGCGTTGCAGGAGCCGCGCGGGCGGATCGGCCCAGAGCTGGTAGTGATACGTGCGCAGCGTGCCGCCGGCGTCGGTCGAGTAGATCAGCGCCTGCTCGGCGTACAGGCCGTCGGCCCCGAACACGGCGACATCCACCGGCACCGGGAAGGACGGCGCGCGCTGCCAGACTGCAGCCGCCGGCTCGGCCAGCCGGTAATAGGTCACGTCCGGCACGGTCGGCGCCGAGCAGGCGGCCAGGCCGAGTGCCAGACACGCGACTGGCGCGATGTGCTTCATTGTGTGGCGTCCTCCACTTTGTCCGCCTTCGGCGCGAGCAGCAGCCGGTTCGGATTCTTGCGGATCTCGCGGCTGAATTCATCCAGGTTGCGACTGGAGGAATCGAGGTGATGGACGATCGCGTCGATGCGTCCGGACAGGGCGGCGAGGATCGCCTGCAGGTCGGTCATCGCCGCCTGCGCGGCCGGACGGTTCTCCTTCGCCATCGCGCCGACCTCGGTAAGCGCCTGGTCGAGACGCGCCTGGGTCGTGTGCAGGTCGCGGCTGACCTCGCGCAGGTCTGCGAGCAGGCCGGACACGGCGGCGCGGTTCTCCGGGCGCAGCAGGTCGTTGACCGCGACCGAGGCGGCATTGAGCCGTTCGAGCAGCTGGCGCGACTGGTCGAGCAACTGCGGCGTGCCCTGATCGAGCGAGCCGGCGATCGAGTCGACGCGCTCGCCCAGCGAGCGCACCAGCGGCGCGATCTGGCTGCGCGTGAGCGCGGTGACTTCGGCGGCGAGGTCGTTCATCGCGCCGAACACGTCGACGCCCTCCTCACCCTTGAGCTCGCTGCCTGCCGTGAGCACCTGCTTTGCCGTGCCCTCGCGGATGCCGATCGAGACGTCGGCGAGCAGGCCGCTCGACTGCAGCCGCGCGACCGAATCGGCCGGGATCGGCCAGTCGCGGCGTACGCGCAGGGTGACCTTGTAGCGCGTGCCGTCCACGCTGCGCTCGGGTTCCACGCCGCCGACCTGACCGATCCGGTAACCCTGGTAGAACACCGGCGCTCCGTCACGCAAACCGGTCACGCTGCGATAGCGGACGAGGTAATCCGCGCTCGCACCGTGGCGCCCGGTGATGTAGGCCAGCGCCACCAGCAGCAGGAGGAGCGCGGCGAGCACCAGCGTACCGACCAGCACGTAGTTGATGTTGTCGCGTCTCACGGTCTCCCCTCGTGCCCGTCCTAACTGGTCTCTTCGGTCAGGCGACGCAGGTAAGCGTCGGCATCCACCACGATCTCGCGCGGCCGGCGGCGCAGGAGATCCTGGATGCGCAGGTTGTCCGCGCCGCGCACTGCCGCGACCGTGCCGGTCATCAGCACCTCGCCCTGATCGAGCACGGTGATGGTATCGGCAATCTTGAATGCGCTCTCGAGTTCGTGGGTGACGACGACGATGGTCATGCGCAGCGCATCGCGCAGGCGCAGGATCAGCTCGTCGAGTTCGGCCGAAACCACGGGATCGAGACCCGCGGAAGGCTCGTCGAAAAACAGGAGCTTCGGGTCCATCGCGATCGCGCGGGCCAGCGCCGCGCGCTTGAGCATGCCGCCGGAAAGCTGCGCAGGCATGAAATCCTGGAAGCCGCCGAGGTTGACCACCTCGAGTTTCAGGCGGCTCATGATGCGGATGGTGTTCTCGTCGAGCCGGGTGTGCTCGCGCAGCGGCAGCGCAACGTTCTCACCGACGCTCAGCGAGGTCAGCAGCGCGCCGCCCTGGAACGACACGCCGATGCGGCGGCGTACGGCCTGCAGCTCACGCCAGCCGGCGCGGCCGAGATCGGTGCCGAGCACGCACACCGTGCCTGCGGTCGGCCGCTGCAGGCCGAGCAAGTGACGCAGCAGCGTGCTCTTGCCGGAGCCCGAGCCGCCCATGATCACGCGGATCTCGCCGGCATCCACGCGGAAGTCGATGCCGTGCAGGATGCGCCGCCGCCCGTACCAGGCTTCGAGTTTCTCGACCTCGATCAGCGGCCCAGCGGCGTCCATGTCAGCGGTTCAGGAAGTAGGAAAAGATCATGTCGGCGACGATGATGTGGCAGATCGACAGCACCACCGCGCGCGTCGTCGCACGCCCGACGCCTTCGGCACCGCCGCTGACCGAGAAACCCGTCGCACAGCCGATCAGCGCGATCAGCGCCGCGAACACCGTGCTCTTGTACAGGCCCTGATAGAGATCGCCGGGCTCGAGCAGCGCGAAGGTCTGCATCAGGTAGGCAGTCGGCGTGATGTCGAGGAACGGCGCGCAGTAGAACGCCGCGCCGAGCAGGGCCACGCTGTCGGCGAACATCGTCAGCACCGGCAGCATCACGAGCAGCGCGAGCAGCGCCGGTGCGGCGAGGTAGCGCACCGGATCGATGCCCATGACCGCGAGCGCGTCGATCTCCTGCGAGACGCTCATCGCGCCGATGCGCGCGGCGAGCGCCGAACCGGACCGGCCGGCGACCAGGATCGCGGTGATCAGCGCACCAAATTCGCGCGTGATCGACTTGGCCGCCGCGAGCACGACCTGCGACTGGGCGCCGAACTCGCGCAACGCGGCGATGAACTGGATGCCGAGCATGATGCCGATGGTCAGCGCCAGCAGCGCGACGATCGGCAGCGCATCGGCACCGACCCGGCGCATCTCGACGGCGACCGCGCGCAGGCGCACGGGCTGGCCCTGGCGCCAGCCGGCCAGCGCGAACCACAGGCTCTCGGCCAGCAACGCGCCGGCATGACCGTAGGCGGCGGCGGCCTCGACCGTGACGCGGCCGAGGCTCGCGAGCGGGCGGGTCGGCGCGCTCATGGCCTTCAGCCGCACAGGCCGCTTGCGTCCTCGACCAGCACGAACACGCGGTCGAGACGCGCGAGTTCGAGCACCGCGCGCACCGGCGGGCTCGCGCCGACCAGCACGAAGCGGCGGCCCTGGACGCGCGCGGTCTGGAAACCTTCGACCAGGGCCGCGATGCCGGAGGAATCGATGTAGCTGACCGCGGAGAGCTCCACGCCGACCGCCGCCGCGCCGCGCAGCGCGTCGAGGATCGTGCGGCGCACCTCCTGCGACCAGGAAAGGTCCACCTCGCCGGCGAGCCGCACCAGCGCGGCACCGTCGAGCGATTCGCAGCTCACCCCGTTCATTCTTCTTCCTCCGTCAGACGTGGACAGCGCTTGCGCAGGCGCAGCACGTTGCCGCAACCGCCCGGCGCCGGCAGCAGACGCCAGTCGTCCATCACGGCATCGATGAGGCAGAGACCGAGCCCGCCGGGCCGGCATTCGTCAAGATCACGAGGTTTCAGGCGCGCGGGATCGACGCAGGGCGCGGTGTCGGCCAGTTCGAACTCCAGCATGCCGGCATCGCGGCGCACGGCCAGGGCGATGTCGCCCGGCGCACCCGCATAGGCGTGGCGGATGACGTTCGCCGCCGCCTCGTCCACCGCGAGGACCAGTTGATCGCGCAGCACCGGCTCGATGCCGATGCGATCGAGCACGTCGCGCAGCGCCGCGCGCATCTCGCGCAGACGGCCCGCGTCGGCCGCGAAGTCGAGGCGCAGCAGTTCCTCGGCGGCATGCGCACGCGGCTCCTCGAGCAGCAGCAGGGTCGTATCGTCGACCAGGGCGAGGCGTTTGAGTTCGACGATGAGCGCGCGCAGGCGCGGCTCCGGCGCAATGCCCGCGTGGCGTGCGATCAGCGCCCGCACGCCACTCGCGCCGAGCCGGCTGTCGCCGCTGCGCACGTCGGTCACGCCGTCCGAGAACGCATACAGCGAGCCGCCCGCGAGATCGAAATCGTGTCCGCCGAATTCCATGCCGGCGACGATGCCGAGCGGCGGACCGTGCGCCGGCAGCTCGGTGACGTCGCCGCCGCGGTAATGCAGCGCGGGCGGGAAGCCGGCCCCGGCGAGACACACGTGCCCCGTGGCGCGCGCGTAGTAGCCGACCAGGGCACACACGAAGCGCCCGTCGTGCGTGGTCTGGCAAAGCTCCTCGTTCACGCGCCGCAGCCACTCGGCCGGCGCGAGGCCGTCCCTGCCCGCCCAGCGCAGGAGGCTCGCCGCACGGGTCATCAGCAACGCGGCATCGAGGCCCTTGCCGGAGACATCGCCGATCACAAAGCCGATGCGTCCATCGGCGAGGTCAAAATAATCGTAGAAGTCACCGGAAATCTCGTGTGCCGACACGTTCACGCCGAGCAGTGGAAAGCCGTCGCGGCGACGTTTCGGCAGCAAGGCCTTCTGCAGGCGCCGGGCCAGGTCGAACTCGCGGCGCAGGCGCTGCTGCTCGATCAGCTCGCGGGCCATGCGCGCATTGTTGATCGCGAGCGCGGCCGGCGCGGCGAGCAAACGCAGGATCTCCGCGTCGCCCGCGGCGAACGGCTGACCGTCACGGCGATTGATGACTTCGAGTGCACCGATCGGCCCGTGCGCAGTGCCGAGCGGTGTGCACAGGATCGAGCGCGTGACGAAACCGGTTTCCGCATCGACGCGCCGGTTCACCCGCGGATCGGTCTCCGCATCGACGACGATCTGCGTCGCGTTCTCGGCCACCGCGCGCCCGACCACGCCCTGACCGACCGCGAGATGCAGGCCGGTCAGATCCACGGGGCCGACGCACAGCCGGCATTCGAGCCCGCCGCGCTCCGGGTCGAGCAGGAACAGCGAGGCGGCCTCGACCTGCATGTAGTCGGCGATGCGCGTGACCGCACCGGCGAGCGTCTGGCGGAGATCGAGCGAGACGGCGAGCGCTTCGGACAGGTCAGCGAGAAAGGCGAGCGTGCGCGCCTCGGTTCCGCCGGCCGGGAATGCACCCGACTGCCGGACCGGCGCCATGTTCATGACCGGGCGGGTGGCTCGTCGCCGGCCGCCGCCGGCTTCGACACGCGCCGACGCAGCGACCAGAGCCACTGAACCGGTCCGGACAGCGCATACAGCAGGGTCACGCCGAGCAGCACCTTCGACGGGTAGATGGCGAGCAGCACGAACACGCCGAGCACGACGACCAGCCAGAGGAACGGCACGCGCTCGGAATCCGGCTTGGCCTTGAAGCTCCAGTAGCGCATGCGGCTGACCATCAGGAGACCGCACACGACGGTCAGCGGCAGGGCCACGTAAGCGATCTGCGCACCATCGAGGCCGACATCGGCGGCCATCGTCCAGACGAAAGCCATCATCAAACCCGCGGCGGACGGACTGGCCAGACCGATGAAGTAGCGCTTGTCGACCACGCCGACCTGGGTGTTGAAACGCGCCAGGCGGATCGCCGCACAGGCGGCATAGAGAAACGCGGCCGTCCAGCCGGCCTTGCCGAGCGTCGGGCTCACCGCACGCAGCGTGGACAGCGACCAGGTGTACATCACCAACGCCGGGGCGAGACCGAAGCTCACCAGATCCGACAGCGAGTCGTACTGCACGCCGAACTCGCTCTGCGTATGGGTGAGGCGTGCGATGCGGCCATCGAGACCGTCGAGCAGCGCAGCGATGAACACCGCGATCGCGGCATCGACCGGATGGCCGTTGATCGCCGCGACGATGGCATAGAAGCCCGCGAACATCGCCCCGGTGGTGAACAGGTTGGGCAGGAGGTAGATGCCCCTGTGTGGCTTGCGCGGCGCGTCGGTTGCGGGGTCCATGCGCGATAGTCGAAGGAAAAAGTGCCGCGGCAGTGTACCCCAAGCGGCCAGCCACCTGGCCGGAGCGCGACAGCGCGCCGCCAACCGGGTTTCCGTGTGGGCGTTCGCAACGCCGTACCTGCGATGCCGCACGCGGCTTGTCTGCCGCGCACGGGAGTGCTATCCAGATGCGCCATCGGCCTGCACGCGCCACCCGTCGAGGAAAGCCCCATGCGCATCCCCACCCTGTTGTCCGTCCTGCTGCTGTCGGCCGCCGCCGCATCCGGCGCCGCAGACAAGGTGTACAAATGGAAGGATGCCGACGGCACGGTGCACTTCACCGATGCGCCGCCGCCGAAGGGCACCGAGTTCGTCGATGTGCCGGTAACGAAGTCCGGGACGACAGGGAACGGCACGGAGAAGGCCGCGAAGGACGGCGACCGGCCCGCGTCCGAGGAATCGAAACCGGCAGCGCCGAATGCAGCCGACGACGCGCGCTGTCAGCAGGCGAAGAGCCGTCTGACCCTGCTCGAAAGCAAGGCCGAGCTGACCACGATGCAGGACGGCAAGCCGACCCCGGTGTCGGCGGACATGCGCGCGGCGGAAACCAACGTCGCGCGCGCCCAGGTGCAGTCATACTGCAAGGCGCCGCCGACCGCCGGCGGCGATTGATCCATCCCGAGCATGGGCCGCCTGGTCGCCGGACTGCGCGCCACGCTGGCCGCGGCGTTCGCGGCCTGGTGGTATTTCGCGCCCCATACCCTGCCGGCCGCCGTGCGCGAGTGGCTGCCGGCACCGCGTGCCGATGACGGCACGCATGCCGCACCGCCGCTGTACCGCTGGAAGGATGCGCAGGGCGCCGTACACGTCACCGACGCGCCGCCGAAGGATCGACCTTACGAGACCGTGCGCTACGCGCCGGACACGAACGTGGTGCCCGCCTACCGCCGACCCGCGGACGGGCATCCGTCCGACTGAGCGCCGTGCGGCGGCGCAGGGTGCGGGCTACGCGACGTGCAGGGCCGAGGCGACGGCTGCCGCGAACAGCGCCATCGCTGCGGGCATCGCGAGCAGGTAATCGCTGAAACGCCAGTGCCGGTGGCTGGCACGGGCGATCTCACCGACCGCCAGCAGGCTGCACGACACGTCTCCGGCCAGATGCGCGAGCCACGCCGGTGGCGTGCAGGGCAGCGCGAAGCGGTCTGTGAACGCGGCCTGCACGCCGGCGGTCAGGACGGCCCAGAGCAGCCCGGCGAGCGCGGCACGACGGAACGGATAGGCATTGCAACGCATGGACAATCCCTGTCCTGCGGGCGGTCAGCCCTTTCGCTGCAAGGGAATGACCGCCACACTATCGCCCCCCGCCCGGGGCCGGCTGCGCTTCCGGCAGCGGCCCCATACGCGAACAACGCTTTCCGTCAGCCGAACCGAACCCCATGCGCCTATCCCAGTTCCACCTCGCCACCGTCAAGGAAGTCCCTGCCGATGCGGAGATCGTCAGCCATCAGCTGATGCTGCGCGCCGGCATGATCCGCAAGCTCGCCGCGGGCATCTACACCTGGACGCCGCTCGGCCTGCGCGTGCTGCGCAGGGTGGAAGACATCGTGCGCGAGGAGATGGACCGCGCCGGCGCGGTGGAACTCCTGATGCCGTCGATCCAGCCGCGCGAGCTGTGGGAAGAAACCGGCCGCTGGCAGAAGTTCGGTGGTCAGCTGCTGAAGATCAGGGACCGCAAGGACCAGGAGTTCTGCTACGGCCCAACGCACGAGGAGGTCATCACCGACTTCGCGCGCAACGAGCTGAAGAGCTACCGACAGCTGCCGATCAACTTCTACCAAATCCAGACCAAGTTCCGCGACGAGATCCGGCCGCGCTTTGGCGTGATGCGTGCACGCGAATTCCTCATGAAGGACGCCTATTCCTTCCACCTCACGCCGGAGTGTCTCGACCGCGAGTACTGGAACATGTACCGCGCCTACGAACGCATCTTCACACGCCTCGGCCTGCGCTTCCGCGCGGTCGCCGCGGACACCGGTGCGATCGGCGGCAGCGCGAGCCACGAGTTCCACGTGCTGGCCGATTCCGGCGAGGACGCGATCGCGTTCTCGACGGGTTCTGACTATGCCGCGAACGTCGAGCTCGCCGAGGCCGTCGCACCGGATGCACCGCGTCCCGCCGCAGCGGCGGCGCTGGAACTCGTCGATACGCCGGCGCAGAAGACCATCGACGAGGTCTCGGCCTTCCTGGGCGTCGCGCCGGCACGGTGCGTGAAGACGATCCTCGTGCGCGGCAACGCGGGCCTGGTCGCGCTGTGCGTGCGCGGCGATCACGAGATCAACGAGGTCAAGGCCGCAAAGCTCGCCGAGCTGCCCGGCGAGTCCGAACTGGCCGGCGAGGCCGAGATCCTCGCCGCGACCGGCGCGCGGCCCGGTTTCCTCGGCCCGGTCGGGCTGCCCGCGTCGATCCCGGTCATCGTCGACCGCGCCGCCGCGGCGCTCGCCGACTTCGTCTGCGGCGGCAACGCCGACGGCAAGCACTACCGTGGCGCGAACTGGGAGCGCGACGCGCACCTCGCGCGTGTTGCCGACCTGCGCAAGGTCGTCGAGGGCGATCCCTCGCCGGACGGCAAGGGTCGCATCGAGATCGCACGCGGCATTGAGGTCGGTCACGTCTTCCAGCTCGGTCAGAAGTACGCCGAGGCGCTGCAGGCCACCGTACTCGACCAGGACGGCAAGGCGCGCGCGATGTTCATGGGCTGCTACGGCATCGGCGTGAGCCGCATCGTCGCCGCGGCAATCGAGCAGAACTTCGACGCGAGTGGCATCTGCTGGCCGGAGCCGATGGCACCGTGGCGGGTCGCCGTATGCATGATCAATCCGAAGAACGACACGGCCGTGAGTGCGGCCGCGGAATCGCTGTACACGGAACTCGGCGCGAAAGGCGTCGAGGTGGTGCTCGACGACCGCGGTCTGCGGCCGGGCTCGATGTTCGCCGACATGGAGCTGATCGGCATTCCGCACCGTATCGTGGTATCCGAACGCGGCCTTGCCGCCGGCACCTACGAATACCGTGCTCGGCGTGATAGCGAGAGCCGTGCGTTGACCCGCGGCGACGTGCTCGCGCTGTTCGCTTGATGACGAGCCGGCGCATGGCTGCGCACCATGCGCCGGCGTAGGGCGGGTGGCGCTTGACCCGAGTCAAGCGCGAGCCCGTCCGCGTACCGATAATCCGGCGCCCAGAACCGGGTGCCCGTGGCCGGATAGACCTGCATGCCAAGTCCCAATTCCTACACCCGAGAGCAACTGCTGAACTGCGCCGAGGGCGAGATGTTCGGCCCGGACAACGGACGCCTGCCGCTGCCGAATATGCTCATGCTCGACCGCATCACGCGCATCGACGCGGATGGCGGCGCGTTCGGCAAGGGCCAGATCCTCGCCGAACTCGACATACGACCCGACCTCTGGTTTTTCGGCTGCCACTTCAAGGGCGACCCGGTGATGCCCGGCTGCCTCGGTCTCGACGCGATGTGGCAACTGGTCGGCTTCTTCCTGTGCTGGCTCGGCCTGCCCGGCCGTGGCCGCGCGCTCGGCGTCGGCGAGGTGCGCTTCTTCGGTCAGGTGCTGCCGAGCGCCAAGCTCGTGAACTACGCCATCGACATCAAGCGCGTGATCCAGAGGAAGCTGACCATGGCGCTCGCCGATGCGCGTATGAGCGTGGACGGCCGCGAGATCTACAGCGCGACCGATCTGCGCGTCGGCCTGTTCGGACCCGGCGCCGCATTCTGATGCGCCGCGTCGTCGTCACCGGTCTCGGCATCACCTCCTGCCTCGGCAACGACGCGGCCAGCGTCAGCGCGGCGCTGCGCGCGGGCACGAGCGGCATCCGCGCGATGCCCGAGTACGCCGAGATCGGCCTGCGCAGCCAGGTCGCCGGCAAGCCGGAGGTGGACCTCGATGCGCGCATCGACCGCAAGCTGCGCCGCTTCATGGGCGATGCGGCCGGCTTCGCCTATCTCGCACTGGCCGACGCGATCGCCGATGCCGGTCTGCAACCCGCGCAGGTCGGCGACGTACGCACCGGCCTCATCATGGGCTCCGGCGGCGGCTCGCCGCAGTATCAGATCGAGACCGCGGACATCCTGCGCAGTCGTGGCGTGCGCCGTATCGGTCCGTACATGGTCACGCGCACGATGAGTTCGACCGTGTCCGCCTGCCTCGCCACAGCCTTCCGCGTGCGCGGCCCGAGCTTCTCGGTCGCCTCGGCCTGCGCGACCTCGGCGCACTGCATTGGCCTCGGCTACGAGCAGATCCGTCACGGCCTGCTGGATACCGTGTTTGCCGGCGGCGGCGAGGAGCTGCACTGGGGCATGACCGCCGAGTTCGATGCGATGGGCGCGCTCTCGACACGCCACAACGCCACGCCGACCCATGCCTCGCGGCCTTACGACAGCGAGCGCGACGGCTTCGTGATCGCTGGCGGCGGCGGCGCCCTGGTGCTCGAGGAACGCGAGCAGGCCCTGCGGCGCGGCGCGACCATCCATGCCGAGATCGTTGGTTACGGCACGACCTCGGACGGTGCGGACATGGTCGCGCCCTCCGGCGAGGGCGCGGTGCGCTGCATGCGGCTCGCGCTCACGACGGCCGCTGCGCCGATCGACTACCTCAACACCCACGGCACCTCGACGCCGCTCGGTGACGTGATCGAACTCGGTGCGATCCGCGAGGCATTCGGCACGGCGGTGCCGCCGTTCTCGTCGACCAAGTCGCTGTCCGGGCACTCGCTCGGCGCGGCCGGCGTGCACGAGGCGATCTACTGCCTGCTGATGCTGCGCGAAGGTTTCATCGCCGGCTCGGCGAACGTGGATACGCCGGACCCGGCCGTCGATGGCCTGCCTCTGGTGCGCGCGAGCCGCGCGGCCGAACTCACCACGGTGATGTCGAACAGCTTCGGCTTCGGTGGCGCCAACGTGTCGCTGGTGTTCCGCCGGCACGCCGCCTGAGAGCGGCGCCGGGCGGCCGGCTCAGGCGTCCTTCCTGGCCTCGCCGCGCGCGCGGCCCGGCAGCAGCGAGTCCTTCACCTGACCGAGCCAGCGGCCGACGCGGCCGGCGAGGCTGTTCTCGCGGGCCAGGCGCGCGAGTTCCTCGCGCTGGCGCTCGGCGAGCTGGATCTCCCACTTGCGGCGCAGTTCCTCCTGCTGGACCTTGCTGCGCAGCTGCTGGCGGTAATCCTCGGGCAGCGCCTCGCGGAACAGGCCATTCGGCTCGTGGGTGATCTGGCGGCCGATCTCGTCGTACAGCTCCTCGGTGAACTGCTCCGGCGCGATGGCCTTGGCGAGACTGCCGCCGAGCTGGTCGAAATTCGTGAATGCCATGCGCAGCATGCCGCTTTCGGCATCCGCCGTGAAAACCGCCGTGGCGGTGATCTTGCCGCGTGCACGGAAGGTCGCAGCGACGATTTCCCCGGTCGCATCCTTTTTCGCCGATTGCAGGCCCGCCAGGCGGGAACGCTGGAAAGCGCCCATCACCGCCTTCACCTTGGCCGCGGTCTGGATCTCGACGATGGGACATTCGTCGCTCAGTACCGAGCACGGGAAACTCAGACGGATTTCCTTCGCGGCGGGCTGGGAATTGAGTTTCAGATCGTATTCGTACTCGATCTGGAAATGCACCTCGCCATAACCCGGGATCGAAAAGGCGAAGGTCTTTTTCGGCTTGAGGAACGCCAGGTTCTGGGTCAAACGCGCGAGATACTCGTAGAGCGCGGCCATGCCCGGCTCGAGGCGCGTGCGATAGGCTTCCTCGCGCAGCTGGCGCAGACGTGCGGTGTCGTCGCCGTCGGCCTTGCGGCGCTGCGCCTCCTGTTCGAGTTCGTCGAGCAGTCCCACGTCGGATCCCCTGATTTTCACGGCTTCCGGCCAGACGCGCCGGCCGCTCCATCAGGCACCATAGTCGGGCGGACGGGGCACTTGCAAGTGCGTTGCCCGGAACCCCGTGCATGGCGCCGCAGCCCGGAGATTTTGCGAATCACTGCGCGGATAATGCACAATATCCATCCGATGATCGCCGCCGGTAATCGCGCGTCGATATTCTGCGCATTGTGTGGACCCGCCATCGGCGCTAAGGCATAAACCCAAGGTCTCGGAGCGCAGCACCCCGCGCCCGACCCTTACCGTGCCATAGGCGGAATGTCAATGAAGACAGCGCTGGACCGCACCGCGGAAATCCGGCGAAATGATTTTCGCCCGACCGCACAGCGGCGGGCCGCGAGGCGGCGCTCCGCCTTCGTTGACGGGACGTTTTCCCGTCGGTTTCCACCGCGTCCACGAGGAAATGCAATGGCCATCGATCTCGACAGTCTCAACCCGAAACAGCTCAACGATCTCATCGCCAAGGCTGAACAGCGCAAGCAGAACCTGCAGCAGGAAAAGTCCGGCAAGGTTCGCGACAAGCTCATCGCACTCGCCAAGGCCGAGGGTTTCACCATCGAGGAGCTGTTCGGTCTGCGGCGAGGGCGCAAGACACGCGGCAAGAGCAAGGGCATTGTCAAGCCGAAGTACCGCAATCCGGCCAACCCGGCCGAGACCTGGAGCGGCCGCGGCAAGCGTCCGCGCTGGTTCAATGCCGCCCTCGCCGCCGGCAAGAAGGAGAAGGACCTGCTGATCGCCTGATCACGGGCCTCCGCTTCCACGCGCGACGCCGGCCACGGGCCGGCGTCGGCGTTTCCGGGATCGGCCGGCGTCGTGTGTCCGCTGTGCGGACCGGCCGGCATGCCGATCGGGCCGCATGGCCTCACAGACTGCGCCGTGGCGGCACCAGCAGGTCGCCGAACAGCAGCCCCGCGACCAGCGTGATCAGCAGCACCAGCAGCGACACGGCCGTATCCAGGCCGAGCAGGACGTCGCGCGCGAAGACCAGCGAGAGACTCTTGAAGCCCACGCTGCCGGGCACCAGCAGGATGATGCCCGGCTCGCGCACCAGGGCGCCCGGCCGCTGCGCGAACCGTGCGAACAGGTTGCTCGCCGCGCCCATGCACAGGCCGGCGAGGAACACGCCGAACTCCGGCCCGAAGCGTGCGCCGCCGAGGCGCGTGACCGTGTAGCCGAGCAGCACCGCGGCGATGACCAGTGCGGCGTCCCTGCGCGCGGCACGAAACAGCACGGCGAACGAAACTGCGCCGGCGATCAGCGCGATCCATTCGACCCAGACCGACACCGGCGCCATGCCGTGCTCGGCCGGCTCGATGCCGAGCACGCGGCAGAGCTGCGTCGCCGCCACGGTGCCGAACGTGAGCTTCAGCAGCGTCGCCATCGCGCCGGCCATGCGCGCCACGCCCGAAACCAGATGCTGGGTGGACAGCTCGCGCACCGCGACCGTCAGACTCATGCCGGGTAGCAGCACGATCAGGCTCGCCAGCACCACCGAATTGAGCGACAGGGGCACGAGGTTCGCGCTGATCAGGGTCGCGAGCAGCGTCACGAGCAGCGCCGAGATCGCCTCAAAGCTCGCCGCGAAACCCGGATGGCGGGCCGCGCGGCGCGCGAGCAGGCCGATCAGCCAGCCTGACACGGCCGCCACGCCGATGTCCGCCCAGGACGTCTTGAGCAAGGCGGCGACGCTCGCCGAGGACAGGCCATAACTCAGTACCGTGAGCTGCTGCATACGTGCGCTCGGCGGACGGTCGATCTCGGCGAGCAGGCGGTGGCCACTCGCGATGTCGAGCGATCCGTCGATCACGCGGTCGGCGATCTCGTCGACCTGGCACAGGCGTGCGAGATTCACGTTGCCGGGATCGAGACGGATGACCTGGGTGATCTCGGCGACCGCATCCTTGCCGCGATCGAGCTCGGCGAACGACAGCACGATCGAGGTCGGCGTGGACAGCGCGTTGCAGGCGAGACCAAGCCGCGCACTGACCTTGTCGATTGCATCCTCGAGACGCGGCGCGGCCGTGCCGTATTCGTGCAGACGGCGGGCCAGCGCGATCACGAAGCCGACGCGCGCGGCGAGGGTCGCGGCGCTCACCATCGGCGGCACGCCCGCCGTGACGGCGCCGGTCCGCAAACCGGGCGGCTCGTCACGCCCCCCCGCGCGCACGGATAATCCGGGGCCTGGGTGCGCGCGGAACGGAAGTCGAAAATGGGTTTGGGGGAAACGTGTTCCATCGGCAGCGCACTGGCGTGGTCGATCGGCGTGATTATTTATAAACGGCTCGGCGAAACCCTGCCGCCGCTGCGTCTGAATCTCCTGAAGAACCTTCTCGTCCTGGCGATGCTCCTGCCGACGCTGCCGCTGGTCTACGGCTTCGCCGTGCCGCATCTGCCATGGACAGCGATCGCGCTGTCGCTCGCCTCGGGCGCGCTCGGCATCGCGGTCGCCGACACATTGTATTTCCGCGCCCTGAACCTGCTCGGTGCGTCGCGCATGGGGATACTCGGTAACCTTTACAGTCCGTTCGTGATCCTGCTGTCGTTCATCTTTCTCGGCGAACGGCTCGCTGCCCTGCAGGTCCTCGGCTTCGCGCTCGTGACCGGCGGCGTGCTGGTGATCAGCGGGCGCAGGGCCGATGACGGCCAGGCCCCGCGCGACCGGCGCCGCGGCCTGCTGCTCGGCGCGCTCGCGATCGTGCTGATGGCGGTCGCGATCGTGATGGTCAAGCGCGTGCTCGAAGGCCAGCCGCTGCTGTGGATCGTCGCGCTGCGCATGGTCGGCGGCGTAGCCGGCCTGCTCGTGCCGTTCGTGCTGCTGCGCGAGCCGGTGCCGGCCCCGGGCGGAACGCTGCGGCACACGCGCTGGCTGCCGCTGATCGCCGCCGCCTTCGTCGGCCAGTACGTGTCGATGCTGCTCTGGCTCGCCGGTTACAAATACACCGCCGCCTCAGTCGCGGCGATTCTGAACGAGACGACCTCGGTGTTCATCGTGCTGCTCGCCTGGCTGTTCCTGCGCGAGGGCCTCGACGTGCGCCGCATCCTCGGCGTCGGTCTGACGCTCTCCGGCGTGGCCTGCATGCTGCTAGCCTGACCACGCCGCGGGCCTCTGCTAGGCTCTGCCCGGCCTGGGGAGGAGCCGATGACCGCCGCCGATCTGACGGAACTGCTCAACCGCGCCCAGGCCGGCGACACGGCGGCCCGCGAGCGGGCCTTCGCGCAGATCTACGCGGATCTGAAGCGCATCGCCGCCGCCGAACTGCGCCGTCACCCGGGCGCCACGCTGAACACCACCGCCCTGGTCCACGAGGCCTACGCCAAGCTCGCCGCGCATTTCGCCGGCGATCTCGCCAGCCGCGCGCATTTCTTCGGCCTCGCCGCGCGCGCGATGCGCCAAGTACTCGTCGATCAGGCACGCCGGCGCATCGCCGACAAGCGCGGCGGCGCCGAGCGGCACGCCGGACTCGATCAGGCCGAGACGCTCGCCGATGCGCGCGCCGGCGAACTCCTCGCGATCGACGAGGCGCTCGAGCGGCTCGCCGGACACGATCCGCGCGCCGCGCGGATCGTCGAATGGCACTTCTTCGGTGGCTTCGATTTCGTCGAGATCGCCCGTGAACTCGGTCTCTCCGAGCGCACCGTGCGCAACGACTGGGCACTCGCACGCGCGCTGCTCGCCCGCGAGCTGGGCCATGCCGACGGCGTTGAGCCGCGTTGCCGGCGGCAGCGCCGCCTTGCGTATTCCGGACGAGAACCCAGCGACGGAGACCGGACGTGAAGATCCACGGCGAAGACTGGGCGCACATCAAGGCGCTGTTCGCGGCCTGCCTCGAGGCCGATGAGGACGCGCGTGCACTGCTGCTCGGCGACGAGACGACCGTGCCGCCGGCGATCCGCGCCGAGGTCGAGGCCCTGCTCGCCGCGCATGCCGCGAGCGCGCCGCTCGAGGAGGGTGCGATCGCCTACGCCGCGCCGCTGATCGCGACGGAAGCGGCACCGGCACGGCAGGTCGGCCCCTACAGGCTCGAACGCCGGCTCGGCGCCGGCGGCATGGGCGAAGTCTGGCTCGGCGTGCGCGAGGGCGCCGATTTCGAACAACGGGTCGCATTGAAACTGATCCGCGTCGGACTCGACAGCGAAGAACTGCGCGAACGCTTCCGCCGCGAACGGGCGATCCTCGCCCGGCTCGCGCACGACCGCATCGCGCGCCTGCTCGAAGGCGGCGTGGACGAGGCCGGCCGGCCCTGGTTCGCGATGGAATACGTCGCCGGCGAACCGATTTCGGCGTGGTGCGATGCGCGCCGGCTGTCGATCGCGGGCCGCGTGGCGCTCCTACTCGACGTCGCCGAGGCCGTCGCGCATGCGCATCGCAATCTCGTCGTGCATCGCGACCTCAAGCCCGGCAACGTACTGGTCACGCCGGAGGGCGCGGTCAAGCTGCTCGACTTCGGCATCGCCAAGCTCGTCGAGGACCGTGACGACGCCGCGCAAACGGCGACCGGCGCGGTGCCGATGACGCCGGCCTATGCCGCGCCCGAGCAGATCGAGGGCCGGCCGGTCGGCACCGCGACCGACGTCTACGCGCTCGGCGTGCTGCTCTACGAGCTGCTCTGCGGGCGCTCACCGTATGCCGTGGATCCGACGCAGCGCCATGCGCTCGCCCAGGCCATACTCGCCTGCGCGCCGGAACGGCTCGCGCGCGCCGTGCAGCGCCCCGGTGCGCAACCCGCGATCGCTGCGATCGCCGCGGCACGTGGCACCGATCCACGCACCCTGTGCCGTCGCCTCGACCGCGATCTCGACCAGATCATCGGCCTGGCGTTGGCCAAGGCGCCCGAACAGCGCTATGCGGGCGTCGATGCGCTCGCCGCCGACCTGCACGCCTGGCTCGCCGGCAGGCCGCTGCTGAGTCGCCCCGTTCCCGCCATGCGGCGTCTCGCCAAGTTCGTGGGCCGGCATCGCCTCGGCGTCGCCGCGGCGGCGCTGGTCGCGACCACGACGCTCGCCGGTCTGGTCATGACGCTCGCTCAGATGCGCCAGACCGTGCGCCATGCCGAGACCGAGCGCGCCGTGCGGGGTTTCCTGAGCGGCCTGTTCACGGCAATCGATCCGGAGCAGGCCCGCGGCCGCGAGGTACCGCTGCGCGAGGTGCTGGAAGCCGGCGCGCGTCAGGCCGGGAAAGGCCTGCGCGATCAGCCGGCCGTGCGCGGCGCGCTGCTGTCGGACCTCGGCGCCATCTACACCTCGCTCGGCGACCTGCCGCGCGCGAGCGCCCTGCTCGCCCAGGCGCGCGACGCGCTCGCAACTGCACCGGACCGTGACGATGACGAACTCGCGCGCGTCTGGCTGCGCCTCGCCAAGGCGGAATTCCAGGCCGGCCGCTATGACGCTGCCGCCGAGAACGACGCACGGGCCATGGCCCTGCTCAGCGCACGACCGGCGTTGGATCCGCTGCGCGCGGCGGCCGAGATCCAGCGCGTGCGCATCGAATCCGAACGCGACCGTCTCGACGAGGCCTCGGCGCGGGCCGAAGCCCTGCTGGCCGCACTGCGCGCCGCGCCGGACACCGCCCCGGACGTCCTCGTCGACGCGCTGACCGCGTTCGGCAATCTGCGCCGCCTGCAGCGCCGCTACGAGGAGGCCGAAACCGCCATGCAGGAAGCGCTCGGCATCCAGCGCGCCCGCGACCCGGACAGCCCGGCCATCGCCAGCACCCTGCACGAACTCGCCGCCGTGGTCGGCGCGAACGCGAACGCGCCGAAAGCCGTCAGTCTGCTACGCGAGGCGCTGGCGCTGCATCAGCGCGTAAACGGGCCGCGCCATCCGCTGACCCTCTCGACCGAGGGTGAACTCGCGAACTGGCTGGCGACATCCGGCGATACCGCCGAGGCCGAGCCGCTGTTCCGTGCCGACATCGAGGCGCGCAAGGCCGTGTTCGGACCCCGCAGCGATTCGGCGGCGACCTCGGTGAACAACTACGCGGTGATGCTGTACGGCCTGCGTCGCTTCGCCGAGGCCGCCCCGCTGTTCGCCGAGGCGCACTCGATCTGGGCCGAACAGTTCGGTCCGGATCACAGCCACACGCGCACGGCACTGACCGGCGAGGGCGGCGCCCTGCTCGAACTCGGCCGCCATGCCGAAGCCGAGCCAATCCTGAAATCACTGTACGAGGCGAGCCAGCGTCTCGATG
The DNA here is from genome assembly GCA_964471815.1 of uncultured Rhodanobacteraceae bacterium. Taxonomy (GTDB): domain Bacteria; phylum Pseudomonadota; class Gammaproteobacteria; order Xanthomonadales; family Rhodanobacteraceae; genus Tahibacter. The sequence goes on along the minus strand of CAYYHP010000005.1, from coordinate 4,530 downwards.
CGCCGCGCGGCCGCGGATCGGCTTCGGTCACCTATGCCTTGCTGCTCGAGCGCACCGGACGTCTGGACGAGGCCGCCGACCTCATGCGCCGCGAGGTCACCAGCCAGATCGAAGCCTTCGGCGGCGACGAGGTGCAGTATCCCTACACGCGCACCGTCTTTGGCCGCGTGCTGCGCGAGCAGGGCCATCTCGACGAGGCGCGCGGGCAGCTCGAAGCGGCGCTGCACGCCTACGACATCGATGCCTTCCCGGATGGCGTACGCACCGCGACCTGCCTGGTCGAGCTCGCCCGCGTGCTCGAGGCGCAGCGCCGCGACACCGAGCGCATCCGCACGCTGCTCGAACGTGCGCTACCGGTGCAGGAGGCGAAACTCGGCGCCGGGCATGCCGAGACGCAGGCGACACGGGAGTGGCTGGCGCGGATCCGCTAGGTGTCGGTACAAGCCACGGCGGCGCAGGTCATCGAGCGCGAGCGTGCCGATGACGGCGGCAATGCCAAACCGAGTGGATCGCCCGTCGCCTGCGTGCTCAACCGATCAGCCGGAACGTCAGATTGATCCTCGCGCCGACCGCCTCTGCGGTCTTCGGCACGGCATGCCGGTAATGGCGCTGCGTCTCGCCGGCCATGATCAGCAGGCTGCCGGCCGGTAGCTCGGCTTCCCAGGCGTAGCGCGGGTCGTGCTTGTGGCGCAGGCGGAAGCGGCGTGCCGCACCGAAGCTCAGCGAGGCGATGCAGGGCGTGGGCCCGAGTTCCGGCTCGTCGTCGCTGTGCCAGCCCATGCCGTCGCGGCCATGCCGGTAGAGATTGCACAGCGTCGAGTTGAAACGCGACTCGCAGCGGGCGGCGACGGTTTCGCGCAGGGCGGCCAGCGCCGGAGTCCACGGTCGCGGCACGAAGCGCGTGCGCGAATAGGTGTAGACCGCCTCCGCGTCGCCAACCCAGCACGACAGCCGCGGCGCATCGAACTCGCGGCCGAACAGGCGCAGGCGGTGCCGCTCCCAGGGAATCTCGGCCATGAGCCGCGCATACCAGCGCCCGGCCTCGTCGGCCGTGCAGAAGGTCGCGAGACGCACGTCGGCGCCCGGCAGATCGACAAGGACGCTGCCGTCGGCGTCGGACCCGAACGGGAGATTGCCGCTTTGCACCCGGAACTGCGTGTGTGGAGGTCGGGGCGATCGTAACAGGCCGGCGATGCCGGTCCGACCGCTCCGTCCAGCTCCGCCTTGCAGAGGAACCAACCATGTCGCGCCTGTTGCCCCGTCTCGCCGCCCTTGCCCTGCTGCTCTCGTCCGCCGCCACCGCCCGTGAGGGCGACAACGACCTGCGCTTCAGCAGCGACGGCCAGGTGACCACGAGCTTCGACATCGCCGGCACGCCGCTGACCGACCAGGCACAGCGCGTGCTGGTCACCGCGAACGGGCGTTACATCGCGGTCGGCTATGTCTCGACCGGCAACGTCGGGCTCGCCGCGTACAAGCCGGACGGCAGCGTCGATACGACCTTCGGCGTGAGCGGCAAGGTCGCCTATACCTCGGCATTGCTCGCGGTGACCGATGCCACGCTCGATGCGGTCGGCCGGACCGTCGTGGTCGGCTATGGCATCAAGCCCGGCGGCAGTTGGCCGGATCTCGACCCGGTGGTCTGCCGCTACACCGCGAGTGGCCAGCGCGATACCGGCATCAGCGCGACCGGCTGCCGCAGCATTGCCGTCGATGCCGTGGCCAACGGCATGGACACCCCCTCCGCGGTGACCACCGACGGTGCCGGGCAGATCTATGTCGCCGGGCAGGTGCAGCGCGGCGCGGAGGACTACGACTTCCTGGTCCTGAAGCTCTCCGCCGCGGATGCCTCGCCGCTGTCGACCTTCGATGGCGACGGCATCCGCTACATCGCCTTCGACGTGAACGCCAACCATGGCGGCGGCGACGTGGACGGCGCCCAGGCGATCCTGCTGCAGGGCACGCTGCTGACGATCGCCGGCTATGCCGAGAACGAGCAGGGCTTCGATTTCGCGCTGGCGCGGATCAGCGCACTCGATGGCAGCTACGACACGACCTTCTGCGCGAGTTCGGGCGTCTGTTCTTCGTCCGACGTGCTCGGCGGCAAGCGCACGATCGGCTTCGACCTCGGCGGTACCAACGACGATCGCGCCCGTGCGCTCGCCCAGACCGCGGACGGCAAGCTCATCGTCGCCGGCGAGGCGATGCGCGTGATCAACGGCACCGCCTACAACCAGTACCTCGTCACGCGCCTCAACGCCGACGGCAGCTTCGCGCTGCCGTTCGGCTCGAGCGTGGCGTTCTACGACGACATCCTGCCGGATCTCACGGTCACCGGCGTGGCCGTGCAGAGCGACGGTAAGATCGTGCTGGCCGGCGATACCGCGCAGACCAGCGGCAACGTCTCGCCGAACCGCATGCTGTGGGTCGCACGCCTGAACGCGAACGGCACACCGGACAGCGGCTTCGCGACCGCGCTCGGCGGCGGTACGTCGGCGACGACCGTGATCGCCTTCGCCAAGGCCGACGACAGCCAGCCGCTGGATCATCGCGGCGGCGCGCTGACACTCGATCACGGCCGCGCCGTGCTCGCCGGCTCGCGTCTATGGCGGCGCGACATGGCCAACGGCATCGACGACTGGGATTTCGCGATCACCCGCCTCGAAGGCGACGTGATCTTCACCGACGGGCACGAGTTCTGACGGCAGCGGCCGCGCGGCGCTGGGCCTCAGCCCGAGGCGGCGACCGGATAGTCCGGCGCCGCATCGAGCGCGGCCGCGCAGACCTCGGCGAGTTCGAGCAGCCGCAGATCGGAACCCGGCGGCCCGATGAACTGCAGGCCGACCGGCAGACCGTCGGCGACCGAGCCCATCGGGATGCTCACTGCCGGGCAGCCGGCGAGGCTCGCGAACGCGGTGAACAGCGCCTGGTCGTCCGGTACCGGCGCCGCGAGCGGAAACGCGGCCTGCGGCGTGGTCGGCGTGACCAGCACGTCGACCTCGGCGAACAGGCGCCGCGCGGTCAGTACGGACAGATCGAGCAGGCGGTCGGCCGCGACGTAATCCGCCGCGCCACGGCCGCGTGCGTAATCGAGCCATGCGCGGAAAGCCGGCGACACCGGCCGCTCCGTATTCGCGAGATCGGCGGCGAAGGTATGCAGCATCTCGGCTTCCATCAGGAGGAGGCCGGCACGGCGCGCCTTCGCGAACGGGTAGCCGGCGAGATCCGCCGGCTGGCGCGTGCCGAGCTCGCAATCGAGCGTGGCGAGGGCCTGCTCGAATACAGCGACGACGTCGGGCCTGCAGCCCAGCAGGTGCAGGTCGGCCAGCACGCCGGTGCGCAAGCGGCCGGGCTCCCAGTCGGGCAGATCGAGCGCGACGCGGCGCCGGCGTGAGCGCGGATCCTCCGGGTCGTAACCGGCGAGCACCTGCAGCAGCACGGTCAGGTCGTTGACGCCCCGGGCGAGGAGTCCGACCGTATCGAGCCGGCGCGCACTCGGCACGAGGCCGCGCGTCGAAATCTCGCCGTGCGTAGGCTTCAGCGCAAACACGCCGCAATAGCTCGCCGGGATGCGTATCGAGCCGAGACCGTCGGAGCCGATCGCGACGCTGCACAGACCGGCCGCGACCGCCGCGGCTGCGCCACCCGAGGAGCCGCCGGCCGTATAGCCGTGCCGCAGCGGGTTGTGCGTCGCACCGAAATGCGGGTTGGCGGTGACTGCGCCGAGCGCACCCTCGTCGAGGAGGGTCTTGCCGAGGATCACCGCACCGGCAGCACGCAGCTTCGCCACGCAGGCCGCGTCCGTCGTGACGATGTGCTCGCAGCGTGCAGGCAGGCCGACCGTGGTCGGCAGTCCAGCCACGTCGAGATTGTCCTTGACGAGCACCGGCACGCCGTCGAGCCGGCCGATGCCGCGACCTTCGCGCCGACGCAGCACGGCACGCGCGGCCTCGGCACGCACGCGCTCCGGCACGATGCCGAGACAGGCGTTCAGGCGCGGGTTCTCATCCTCGATCGCGGCGAGGAAGACGTCGGCAAGTTCCCGCGCGTCGATCCGGCCGGAGGCGAGCCAGTGCAGGGTCTGGCAGAGACCGGCGCCGCGCAGCGCGCGCGCGCTCGGCCGGGGTGTTTCGAGTTCGGACATGGGACCCTCCCGCTGGGTCCGTGATTATGGCGCCCTGCGCGGCTCTGCCGCACGGTGCGGCGCAGTGCACGCGCCGGTTCCGATTGCCCGCTCCAGTCCGAAGGCCGACAATCCCGGCCCTTCCAATGCCACCCAGCGGAGCAGTCCATGAGCGAGCGCGACGTGATGGAATACGACGTCGTCACGGTGGGCGCAGGCCCAGCCGGCCTCGCCTTCGCCATTCGCCTGAAACAGCTCAAGCCGGACATCCGCGTCTGCGTGATCGAGAAATCCTCCACGATCGGCGCGCACATCCTCTCCGGCGCGGTGATCGAGCCCGAGCCGCTCAACGAGCTGCTGCCGGAATGGGGCGCGAATCCGCCGCCGGTCTGCGTGCCGGTGACCCG
>CAYYHP010000004.1:0-42042 GCA_964471815.1 uncultured Rhodanobacteraceae bacterium | reverse complement strand
CTCCCCGTCGTTCCCATATCCTCTCCGGAGTGCCTGATGTCCAGTCCGCTCGACGCCGCCCTCGACCAGATCTTTCTCGCCGCGCGCACGTACCGTGGTTCGGATCAGGCCTGGCTCGACAGGCCGGTCAGCGATGCCCAGCTCGAGCGTATCTACGAGCTGGCACGCATGGGGCCGACGTCCGCGAACTGCTCGCCGGCACGCATCGTCTTCATCCGTTCACCGGAGGCGAAGGCGCGGCTGCGCGAGGTGCTCGATCCGGGCAACGTCGCGCATACCATGGCTGCACCGGTCACGGCCCTGATCGGTCATGACCTCACGTTCTACGAACGCATGGAGCAGCTGTTTCCCGGCACCGGCGCGCGCGCCTGGTTCGAGGGCAAGCCGGAAGTGATCGCCGATACGGCATTCCGCAACGGCACATTGCAGGGCGCCTACCTGATCGTCGCCGCGCGTGCGCTCGGCCTCGATTGTGGCCCGATGTCCGGTTTCGACAAGGCACGCGCCGACGATCTGTTCTTCGCCGGCACGTCGATCAAATCCAATTTTCTCGTCAACATCGGTTACGGCAATCCGGCCGTGCTGCGCCCGCGCAACCCGCGTCTCGCCTTCGGCGAGGCTTGTCGTATCGAGTGAAACGTCCGTCCGTATCGTCCACGCCCCCAACCGGAGATCACGCATGATCCGTCGCCTGCTCGCCATCGCCCTGATCGGCTCACTGCCCACCGCTGCCTTCGCGGCCGACAAGTACGACTTCGACCCGACGCATACCCAGGTGCTGTTCTCCTACAGCCACTTCGGGTTCTCGACGATTACCGCCCGCTTTGACAAGCTCGACGGCGAGCTGATGCTCGACACGGGCGACCTGACCCGATCCTCGGTTTCGGTGAGCGTGCCGATCGCGAGCGTCGACAGCGGCGTGGCCAAGCTCGATGAGCATCTGCAGACACCCGATTTCTTCGATGCCGCGAAGTTCCCGGCCGCGACCTTCAAGAGCACCAAGGTCGAGAAGGCGGGTGAGGGGACGCTCAAGGTCACCGGTGATCTGACCATCCACGGCGTGACCAAGCCGGTCGTGCTCGATGTGAAGGTCAACAAGATCGGCCCGCACCCGATGACCAAGGACGATACCGCCGGTTTCGACGCGACGACGACGATCAAGCGCAGCGATTTCGGCGTCGGCAAGTACGCGCCGAACGTCAGCGACGAGGTGACGATCCGCATCACCGCGGAAACCCACAAGGCCAAGTGACCGACCGCGGTCGGCCCGGCGAGGGCCGGCCGCAACCCGAGCCACCGTGATCATCCACCATCCTGCCAACGCGCGTGGTCTGACCCGTACCGACTGGCTCGACAGCCGGCACAGCTTCTCGTTCGGCCGGTTCTACAATCCGGCGCGTATGGGTTTTGGTCCACTGCGTGTGCTGAACGAGGATCGCGTCGCGCCGGGCGGTGGCTTTGCGCCACATCGCCACGCGAACATGGAGATCCTCACCTGGGTGATCGATGGTGCACTCGCGCACCGCGATTCGCTCGGCAACGGCTCGGTCATCCAGGCCGGTGATCTGCAGCGCATGAGTGCGGGACACGGCATCGAGCACAGCGAATATAACGCCTCGACCGAGGCACCGGTGCACTTCGTGCAGATCTGGATCCAGCCGGATCGCGTGAACGGTGCGCCGCGCTATGCGCAGCGGCACTTCGAGGCCACGACCTACACCGGTCATCTCGCGCCAATTGCCGCGCGTGATGGACGCGCAGGAGCCATCGAACTCGCCCAGGACGTGGTGCTGTATGTCGCGCGCCTCGCCGCGGATGAGGCGGTCAGTCACGGCCTCGATCCAGGACGCCGGGCCTGGGTGCAGGTGCTGCGCGGCACGCTCGCGCTCGGCGATCTCGCACTCGTCGCTGGCGATGGGGCGGCAGTGGACGCGGAAGACCGGGTAGTCCTGCGCACCTGCGACGCGGCCGAGTTCCTCCTGTTCGATCTGCCGGGTTGACCGCACGCTCCGGCGCCACCTCGCTCATGCGCGGTGGAGTGCGGCAGATGTCTGCTTCCGAGTAGATCGTGTGTCGCTGTGATCCAGGCTTGTCGTGGGCGTGCCATGCGGCCCGGCTGGGCCGCTCCCCGCGTGCGCGACGACACACCCTATCGCCGCAAACCGGTTCAGCGGAACAACCGTCCGAGCGTACGTGAAAGCCAGCTGCCTTCGGAGCGGTCGTCGAGCATCGGGTGGATCTTCGCGTGCACGGCCTTCGCGTAGCTCGCGTCGTCGTGCTTGATGTGGTGGAACAGCCAGCGATAGAGCAGGGCGCTGAGTTCCTCGGTGATGTCGTCGCCGGCGCGCAGCCGGTCGTGATAGAGTTGCACGCGCCGGGCGAAACTCTCGTGCACGGCCCGATGCGCGCGGATCAGCGGGTAGCCCGCATCCTCCATCAGCGCCTCTTCGAAAGCGAAATGCGAGAGCGTGTAAGCGATCAGGCCCTCGAGCACCTCGGCGACGATGTGACCGTCGCCATGCTGGCGCGCGTGCGTGAGCCGGTTGATGAATTCCACGATCTGGCAATGCTGGCGATCGATCTCCTCGATGCCGAGGTTCAGGTCGTCGCTCCAGGCGATGGCGTGCATGGTGGTCGTCTCCGGCCGGCACGAAGCGCCCATGCCGATAGGGCGATGGGTGCTACGCGAATCACTGCGTGGGCAGATTAACTGCCACAGATTTCAGTCCTGTGCTGGAGAATTATCGATCTCATTACGTCTCAGACATGGGCAGGCCGTGCCGCGTGTGGTAAGGAGCCTGCTCCGACCCGTGAATCGCGTCATGCCCTACACGCCCATCCTCGCCACCCTCGGCTACGTGCTCTCGCCGGATCGCCGGCGCGTGCTGATGATCCATCGCAACGCGCGGGCGGACGATCACCATCTCGGCAAGTACAACGGCCTCGGCGGCAAGCTCGAGCGCGACGAGGACGTGCTGGCCGGCCTGCGTCGCGAGATCCGCGAGGAGGCCGGCATCGAGTGCGAGGGGCCCGAACTGCGCGGAACGATCAGCTGGCCGGGCTTCGGGCGCCACGGCGAGGACTGGTTCGGCTTCATCTACCGCATCGACTGCTACCGCGGAACGCCACTCGAGCGCAATGCCGAGGGCAGTCTCGAGTGGGTCGAGGTCGAGCGCGTGCTCGATCTGCCGCTCTGGGAGGGCGACCGGTATTTCCTGCCGCTGGTCTTCGATACCGATCCACGCCCGTTCCATGGCGTGATGCCGTATCGCGACGGACGTCCGCAGGGCTGGACCTGGTCGCGTTGAGGTAGCGGCACCTTCCGCGGCTGCAATCGATGCGCTCGGCGGGCGATCTGCTATCCGGACCACCGCGCAGCGCCCGGCGGCAGTCTGCAGTCGCCGCGCTATTCGGTCACACCCTCGGCCTCGGCCGTACCGGGCAGTTCGGTCCGTGCGGTTCGCCGGCGCACGAGCAGCGGATGCACGAACACCGCGCCGAGCACGATCGCCACGCCGAGGTAGAACTGCGTATCGAGCTCACGCTGCTCGCCGAGCAGCAGCATGGCGAGGCCGATCGCATAGACCGGCTCGAGATTGACCGCGAGCTGCGCGCTGAACGCCGACAGCTCGCGCAGCGCGACCAGTGAGAGCGCGAACGGCAACAGCGTGCAGCCGAACGCCAGGATCAGCAGCAGCAAGGTGTCGTGCAGGTCCGGCATGACGAACTCCGCGCCCGGGTGCGGCAACAGCGGTGCGGCGAGACCAAGGAACAGCATGCCCGCGCCGAGTTCGAGGCAGGTCACCGTGAGCGGGTCGGCTTGCGCGACGAGGCGCTTGTTCAGCGCGCCGAACATCGCGACGAGCAGTGCCGAGAGCGCACCCACGAGGACACCCAGACGCATCGTGGACGGAATGCCGCCGACCACCAGGGCCACGCCGGGCACGACGGCGATGCCGAGCAGCAGTTCGCGCGGCTCGAAGCGGCGGCCGACGATCCAGGGTTCGATCAGCGCGAGGAATACTGGCCCGAGCGCGATGCAGGTCGCCGCGACCGAGGCGTTGGCGAGCTTGATCGCGCCATAGAACGTCAGCCAGTGCAGGGCGACCAGCACGCCGACGCCTGCATAGGCGAGGATGAGCCGCCGCGGCAGCGCGCACAGGGTCCGCCGGACGCGCGGCACGAGCAGCAGGCTCGCGCTGACCGCCAGCATGCGCCACCAGACCAGCGCATGCGCCGGCAGGGTGATGAGCTTGCCGAGGATCGCCGTGAAGCCCCACAGCACGACGCAGAAATGGATCTGGCAGAGGGCCTTGCTGCGAGGAGTCATGCGTCGACGTGGCGGCATCGGAACGGAGCGAGGCTGCAAGCCTGCCGGCTTTGCGCGTCGCAGGAAAGCGCCGGAGTGACACATACCCGCGGGGTGCGGCGCCGTTCCCGTCTCCCGACGGGGTGGTCGGCAGGGCGGAAGCGGCGCTCGATCGCATGGCCGCCGCGCGGTGGATGGAATGCCGTGCCGGAATCGACGGTCGAGGCGCCGGCGCTCCGGTCCGTCCCCGCGCGGCGTCGAGCCGGGACGGCACCGGCATGGGCTTGCGCGATGCCACGGCATGCCGCAGGCTCGCCGCCCGACCCAAGCCCATTCCAGTTCCCGCATGCGTCGCCGATTTCCCGGACTCGTTCTCCTCGTCGCGCTGACCGGTGCCGCGCTTGTCGGCTGTTCCGTCAGTGCACCGCCGCCAGCGGCGCCTGCGGTCGATGCGGCCGCGCAGCGCGCCGCACTCGCCGACAAGGACCTTGCGATGTACCGGCACTTGCGCGCGATGCAGAACTACGAACTCGCTGCACCGATCGGTCGCCAGCTCGTGCAGAAATACCCGGATACGCCGGCGGCGGTCGAGGTGCAGCAGAGTCTGGCCGAGATGGAGAACCTGGCCAGGACGCTCGGCGAGAAGCGGCGCCTAGAGCGGCTCTGGCTCTATCAGTCGAGCCTGGAATCGAGCTCGCCGCAGAACACCGCGACCCTCATGCCGTCTGGCGTCGCAGACGGACCGCGTCTGATCCTGCGCCGGCACGCGGCTTGGGGCCAGAGCATCTATCTGTTCGGCAGCGGGGCCGGTTTCGAATGCGGTCAGCCCTGCACCGTCAGCGTGCGCTTCGACGATGCGCTGCCCGTGCGGCTCAAGGCCAGCCTGCCGCCGACCGGCGAGCCGGCGGTCTTCATTGAGGACGAGCGCGTGTTCCTCAACCGCCTGCAGAAGGCGCGTGAACTGGGCATCGAGGTCAAGCCGCGCGGTGCCGCGGCGCGCACGCTGAGATTCGAGGTCGGCGGCTTCGACATGGCCAGGTGGCCCGAGCCGGCGAAGAAGAAATGACGGGCTGCCACCTGCGCGACGCGCTCGAAGGTGCGGGACCGGGCCGCTCGGGCCGGCGCGCAACACCCGGGTTGCTGCGCTGCCGCCGGTGGTGCGGGACCAGTCCTCGCTCGCCGCCTTGACGCTTCCCGTGCAATCGTCGCGAGAAACTCCCCGCCACGTTCGCTTTCGTATTCCCGTGCCGTTTTCCGCGAGGTGATCCATGCGCATCCTGTTCGCCCTGCTGCTCACGCTCGGCCTCGCCACGCCAGCCTCATTCGCCGCCGGAGCCGAGGCCGAGTCGGCACCGCGCGTCGGCCAGCCGGCTCCGGATTTCCGCCTCCAGGACCAGAAGGGCGAGTGGCACACGCTCGCCACGCATGCCGGCAAGTGGCTCGTGCTGTACTTCTACCCGAAGGATTTCACGCCGGGCTGCACGACCGAGGTCTGCGCGTTCCGCGACGACATCGTCGCCCTGCGCAAGGCCGGTGCCGACGTGCTCGGCGTGAGCCTCGACGATGTGAAATCGCATGCAGAATTCGCCGAGAAGTACCACGTGCCGTTCCCGCTGCTCTCGGATGCGGATCAGGGCACGGCCAAGGCCTACGGGGTGCTGGTGTCGCGCCTCGGCGTGAACTTCGCGCGCCGCGAGACCTTCCTCATCGATCCGAGCGGCCACATCGCGCGGCATTATCCGGACGTCGATCCGAAGGAGAACTCGCGCCAGGTGCTCGCCGATCTCGCGAGCCTCAAGGCAGGTACGCCCTGATCGGCGTCGTGGCGCCGGCCGTCGGCGAAGGGAAAATCACGCGATGAGACATCCCGAGCTCCTCGGCCTGCCGGTGCTGATGCTCGCCGACTACGTCCTGACGGTTGCCGGGGTGCACTGGCGGCTGCGGGTCTATTCGCGGCACTTCAAGACCGAGCACTATGAACTCAATCCGGTCTGGCAGAAGGCGATGCAGCGGCCGCGCTGGTTCAATCCGCGCCATCTGCTGCTGACGGCCGCCTTCACAGCCGCGCTGGCCGCGCTGATCGAGGCTGGAGGGGTCGACGACAGGATCGCCGATTTCGTCGTCGGCGCGCTGTACGGCGCGTTCGGCAGCGTGATCGGCCGCCACCTGGCGAATCTCTGGCAGTTCGCTTATCTCGGTCGGCATGCCGAAGCCCTGTCCGGTGAGGTCGCGATCTCGCATGACTACGTACTGACCCTGTCGGCCGCACAGTATCTCGGTACCGTGCTGCCGCTCGGCCTGCTCGCCGCGCTGGCGCCTTCGCCGCTGTCGCTCGGCGCCCTCAGCGGTGCCGTGCTGCTGCTCGCCCTGCACCTCGCCTGGCGCCGGCGACACCGCCGCCGGTGACTGCCGCGCGCCACCGCGCCTGACGAGCGGCGACGGTCACTTGCCGAAATCGAGCGTGACCCGTTCCGGCATCGTGCTGACTTCGATGCGCGGGTTCTTCGTGCGCCATTCCGCGCGATCCGGGATGCGGATCAGGCCGTCCACGTCGGCCTCGAAGCGCTGCGGCCCCGACGCCAGCAGCAGGTTCGCGCTGCCCGGTGTGCCTTTCGGCAGCTTGATGCTCAGGCCCTTGGGATCCGGCGCGAGAAGACGCATGGTCAGGCCCTGCCGCGATACGCCGGTGCGATAGTCGCTGGCCATCGCGGTGAGCAGCGCATAGTCGAACGCCTGCTGCGGTTCGGCGCGCACGTCGATGCCCACGCCGATCTGTATGGTGCCCTGCGGTTGATTGCTGTCGATATCCGGATTCTGATCGTAGAGCGCCTGGCTCAACGGGAAGTCGACATGGCCGGCCGTATCGACCGGGATCGTGATGTCGCCCGTGGGGGCGTGGATGACGAAGCGGATCGTCTCCGGCGCGACGCCCTCCAGCGTGCTCTTCACCTTCACCTCGGGATGCAGGTAATGCAGGTCCGAGAGATCGGCGATCCGGGTGAGCAACTTGTGGTAATCGCGGTATTCACCTGCCACGGCAAGTGGCGTGGCGAGCAGGAGACCGAGGACGGCAAGGGTGCGTTTCATGAAGGTCCTGAAGAGGATCGGGTGAGGCGGTCGCGGCGTGACGGCAAGCGTCGCATCGGCAGTCGAGCAGTCGGGATCAGGCCCACTCGGTGAGGCCTTCGATCTCGTATGCGCGGCGGAAACTCGGTCGCGCCTTGATGTGCGCGGCGAGCGCGGCGAGGTGCGGCCACTCGGTCGCCGGCCTGGGCATGTTGCGTGACCAGCGCATCAGCATGGTGAGGTAGAGATCGAGCAGGCTGAAGCGCTCGCCGAGCATGTACGGACCGCGCGCGGCGAGATGCGCATCGAGTCGGTCCCAGGCGGCCTCGATGCGCGTGCGTGCGGCGGCCTTCACGGCATCTGCATCGACCGCACCGGCGTCCGCCGGATAGAACCACAGACGGAAGGCCGGTTGCAGCGTGTTGGCCAGGTGCAGCGTCCACTGCAGGTAAGTGGCGCGCTGCGAGTCGCCCGCTTGCGGCGCGAGATCGGCCTCGGGATGCCGTTCGCCGAGCAGCAGCACGAGCGCCGCGGCCTCGTAGTACGGCTCGCCGTCGATCAGCAGCGTCGGCACCACGCCATTCGGATTCAGGCGCAGGTAGTCCGGCGATTTCTGCGCACCGGCCTTGAGATCGACCGCGCGCAGCTCGTGTGGCACGCCGAGCTCGAGCAGGGCGAGGTGCACGACCAGGCTCGCCGCGCCGGGGGAGTAGTAGAGCGTGTACATCAGGCTTCCTCCAGGCTGGGAGGCGCGCAGCATAGCCGAGCCCGATGGCGCGCCGTAGGCCGTTGGTCATGCCGACGTCCGGCAGGCGCCGTTCGATAAACCCGGCGTTCAGACTGTGCATCCAAGCTCCGCGCCATGGGAACCTCTGAACATGCTCGGAGGTTCCGCGTGCCGAGGAGGGCACGCCGCGCAGCGAGCGCGCAGGCGCTCGCTGCGGCGTAGCCGAATCCGGACCGGTGTCGGACTCGGTGCGGTCTGACGAGTCCAGGATGGACTTGTCCAGACTTTCCCATGTACTCCCGGAGGTCCCATGAAAACCACCCTCGTCGTTCTCGTCCTCGCGGCATCCGCCATCCCGCCGGGCGCGTTCGCGGCCCATCGTTTCGACCGTTGCGACGTCGGCAGCGGCTACGACCTCCAGGTCAATCCCGAGGTCGTGCGCTTCCGGCGCGGCGACGGCACGCCGCACGAGGTCGAGATGCAACATGGCGAACTGCGCATCGACGGGCGGAACGTCGAGCTGAGCCGCGCGGACCGTGAGCGCATCGCCGAGTACGAGGCGACCGTGCGCCGGCTCATCCCGCAGGTCAAGGCGATCGCGCGCGACGCGACCGATATCGCCTTCACCGCGGTCGGCGAGGTCGCCGAGGCGCTCGCCGGACGCGACGCGGCGCTGCACGGCCGGATCGCGCGCCTGCGTGGCGACGTGCGCGCGCAGATCGATGCGAGCTTCGAGCAGCGGCCGTGGCGTGATCGCGATTTCGAGGCGCTGGTTGAATCGACGGTGCAGGAACTCGTGCCGGCGATCGCGGCGAACGTCGCCTCGGTCGCGGTCAAGGCGGCACTGGCCGGCGACGAGGCCGCCGCACGCGACATCGAAAGGCGTGCGGATCGGCTCGAGAGCGAGATCAAGGCGCGCGTCGAGGCTCATGCTAGGCAGATCGAGGCCCGCGCCGAGGCGCTGTGTCCGATCGTCGCCCAGCTCGATACGCTCGAACAGCGGCTCGATTACCGCCTCGACGACGGCAGGCCGCTCGATCTGGTACAGGTGCGCGATTGATGGCCGAGCAGCGCGGCGGGCTTCGCGGCCCGCCTCGGCGGTGATTCACGGCATCGATGGCGCGATCCGCTTGCCGCCCTTGACGACGGCCTGCGGATGCTCGAGCACGCGGACATCGGCGAGCGGATCGCCGGCGACCGCGACGAGGTCGGCAAAGTAGCCGGGCCTGACCTGGCCGACGCGCTCCTTCCAGCCGAGCAGGTCGGCCGCATCCAAGGTCGCGGCGCGGATCGCCTGCAGTGGCGTCATGCCCCAGGTGACCATGGTCTGGAACTGCTTGCCGTTGCCGCCGTGCGGATAGACGCCGGCATCGGTGCCGTAGGCGAGCTTCACGCCGGCCTTCAGCGCGCGCCGGAAGCTCTCGCGCTGCAGCCGGCCGATCTTGCGTTCCTTTTCGATCATCGTCTGCGGATAACCTAGCCGCGCGTACTCGGTGAGGATGTAGTCGTCGTTGTAGATGTCCATGACCAGCCACGTGCCGCGCTCGCGGGCGAGGCGGATGCCCTCGTCGTCGATCAGGCTGGCATGTTCGACGGAATCCACGCCGGCCTTGATCGCCATGCGGATCGCCTCGGCGCCATGCGCGTGCGCGGCGACCTTGCGCCCCCAGCGGTGCGCTTCCTCCACGATCACGTCCATCTCGGCCTGCGAATACTGCGCGGCGCCGGCCGATTCCTCGTTGCTCAGCACGCCGGCACTGGCCATGAACTTGATTACGTCGGCGCCACGCTTGACGTTCTCGCGCACGTGCCGGCGCAGCGCATCGACACCGTCGGTCACGCCGGTGGTGGTGTGCAGTTCGATGTACGGCGACAGGCCGGTGCCGCGGTCGGCATGCCCGCCGGTCGCGCCAAGGCCGATCGTCGCGGTGAGGATGCGCGGACCCGGCAGATAGCCCTTGTCGACAGCATTGCGCAGTGCGAGGTCGACATACTCGGCCGAGCCGAGGCTGCGCACCGTGGTGAAGCCCGCATCTAGCGTGCGCTTGGCGAAGGTCGGCGCGAGCACCGCATCGTCCATCGGCGAGCGGCGGACGAGATCCTCCCAGTAGTTGCCGGTGGCGTAACTGTGGTCGGCGGTGATGTGCACGTGGCAGTCGATGAAGCCGGGCAGCAGCGTGGCGTCGCCGAGGTCGATGCGCTCGGCATCGGCGGGCACCTGGCCGTCGTCGCGCACTTCGACGATCTTCTCGCCCTCGACGAGCACCACCGGATGGGCGAGGTAGCGTCCGCTCGCGACATCGAGCAGGCGCGCGGCGGTAATGGCGACGCGTTCGGCGGCTTCGGCGCCGCTCGACAGGCAGGCGGACAGCAGGAGGGCTAGGATCGGACGGCTGGCGAGACGTGGCATGGGTTCCCCCGGAACGTTGCGAGAACGACGAGCCTAGCAGGCCCGTGGAGTGTTCTGCCGACTCCGCTACGCAATTCCGCCTGCGCTGGTCAGGTGCGGAACGGGCGGCCACAATAGCCGCCCTGACGCAGGACCCGCCTGGGAGGGCGTATGGCGCGCGAAGTGAAGGTGCCGGACATCGGCAATTACAAGAACGTCCCGGTCATCGAACTGCTGGTTCGGCCCGGCGAGGCCGTGGCCAAGGACCAGGGTCTGCTCACGCTGGAATCCGACAAGGCCACGATGGAAGTGCCCGCGCCGTTCGCAGGCACCGTCACCGAGCTCACGGTGAAGGTTGGTGACGAGGTGTCCGAAGGGCAGGTCGTCGCGCTGATCGAGGAAGGTACCGCGGCAGAACCGGCCGCACCGGCCAGGCCGGCGGCCGCTCCTGCCGCGGCAGCGTCCACACCGGCCATCGCCTCGCCGACGGCAAGCCGCGCGGCTCCGGCGTCCGTCGCGCCATCCGCCGCGCCGGCCCCGAATCCGGACGCCGGGGCGGCACGCGGCGGTACCGACGCCGAGATCGCCGCACCGCGCACGCCGCCGGTGCCGTTCGATCCGAGCCTCGTCATGCCCGACAAGGTGCCGCACGCGAGCCCCGCGGTGCGCGTGTTCGCGCGCGAGCTCGGCGTGGATCTCGCGCAGGTGGCCGGCAGCGGCCGCAAGGGCCGGATCACGCGCGAGGACGTGCAGGCTCACGTCAAGCAGGTCATGACGCGCGTGCAGGCCACGCCGGGCGCGGTCGCTGCCGGCAGCGTCGGCGGTCTGAACCTGCTGCCGTGGCCGCAGATCGACTTCGCGCGCTTCGGTGAGGTCGAGACGCGACCGCTGCCGCGCATCCGCAGGATTTCCGGCGCGAACCTCGCGCGCAACTGGGTAATGATCCCGCACGTCACCCAGCACGACGAGGCCGACGTCACCGAGCTCGAAGCGCTGCGCGTGCGCCTCAATGAGGAGACCGCGAAGAGCGGCGCGAAGCTGACCCTGCTCGCGTTCCTGATCAAGGCATCCGTCGCGGCGCTGAGGAAGTTCCCGGACTTCAACGCCTCGCTCGATGCGAGCGGCGAGAACCTGGTCTACAAGAAGTATTTCCACATCGGCTTCGCGGCCGACACGCCGAACGGCCTGGTCGTGCCGGTGATCCGCGACGCGGACGCGAAGGGCGTGCTCGAGATCGCCCGCGAAACCGGCGAACTCGCTGCGAAGGCGCGCGAGGGCAAACTCGCGCCGGCCGAGATGCAGGGAGGCTGTTTCTCGATCTCGAGCCTCGGCGGCATCGGCGGCACGGCATTCACGCCGATCGTCAACGCCCCCGAGGTTGCGATCCTCGGCGTGTCGAAGTCGCAGACCAGGCCTGTCTGGGACGGCGAGGCGTTCCGTCCGCGCCTGCTGCTGCCGCTGTCGCTGTCCTACGATCACCGCGTCATCGACGGCGCCGCGGCCGCACGCTTCACGGCCTACCTTGCGCAACTGCTCGCCGATCTGCGCCGCGCGCTGCTGTAGCGGCGCGCGGCGCATCCGGAACACGTGACATGGACGGCGAATTCGAGGACATCCGCATCGTCGATCTGGATCTGCGCCGGACGACCTGGTCGCGCGTGCACGAATCGATGCGCGTGGTGTTCCTGCGCCTGAACCGCGCGCCGCCGGATCTCGACTGGACGCGCCTCTTTCACGAGGAGCGCGCTTCGCGCATCAACGCGCGCCGTTGCGGGTTGTGGATCGAGGACGATTACATCAGCTTCGACTGCCTGCTCGCGGACGTCGAGACGCATCACGTTCCGGACATCCAGCGCTCGATCGATTTCGCCAACCGCCAGTACCGCGATGTGCTCGCCAAGCGGGCTCGCGAGCGCGACGCGCGGAGCGCGGAGACGCAGGCCGAAGCGGCCGCACTCGCGGCCCTGCGCGAGCGCGTGCGTGCGACGTTCGGCACGGACGCGGTCGCCCAGCCGCCCGGCCCTGATCGGCACGGAAGCGATGCGCTGGCCGCGCCGGCCACGGAGCCGGCCGAGGCACCGGATCCCGAACTCGAGCGGCGCCGTCAGGCCCTGCGCGAGCGTTATCGCGCCGCACTCGCCGCGCGGCCGCCGTCCGGAGGAACGAGCTGAGCCCGCTCCATGATCCGGCAAGCCTGCCTCCGCGCGTCACGCGGGCGGCGGAGCTGCTTCGTCCGGAGCTCATGTCTAGGCGCTCACCAGGCCCAGAGCCTGATGCAGAGCAGCTTCGCCTGCCAGAGCCAGACCGCGATGCCTACGGCTCCGAGCGAGGCCAGCAGTGAGTGCCAGCGCACGCCGGTGGAGAGGCCGCCCCGCCAGGTGCGCAGGCTTTGCGCGAGGCTCGTGATCGCCAGCACGCCGAACAGACCACTGAATGCGGCGATTGCAATGCTCTTCGCGTTGAAGGTGACGAGATCGCTAATCTGCATAGCGGAGCCTATGCCAAACAGGCCGAACAGGCTTAGCGCGGCGAGCAACGGGAGCGCGCGGGTCAGCTTATGCGGCGCGTGGCGCAGGCGACCGAAGGCGACGCGCGGCAGCCAGACCAGCGCGAACGGCAGCGTGCTCACCAGCAGCAGGGCGCCCGCGGCAAGCAGGTACTGCGGCAGGCCGATCGTCCAGAAATTGCCGCGCGCCATGTGTATGCCTCGCCCGGCGAGGATCTGCTGGCCATCTGCATCGATCACCGGCACGACGGTGGCCAGCACCCGGTCGTTGGCGCGTAGCAACGCGCCGCCGGTCGTCCTGTATTCGGTCGGATCAGGGATCAGGGTCGGATGAAAGGTTGCGCCACTCGTGCCTTCGACGTCGAGCCGCCCGCTCGCGAGTAGCCATTCGACACCGGCCATGATCTCGTTGCGTGGTGCAATCGGGGCGTACCAGCCGGCGATATCTGCGGATACCATGCCGGGGCGGTCGAGATCGCCCGGCTTCGGCAGCGGTGCCTGATCACGGGCCAGGAAACGCACACTGAGCTCTTCGATCGCTTTCATGCTCTTGCCGTCGATTCCATTGAGCAGGACCACGTAGCCGATGCCACGCTCGCGCGAATAGCCGAGCATCGCCACGAAGCCAGTGATGCCGCCGGAATGGCCGTGGATCGCGAGTCCGGCGCGCTCGGAGGCATAGTTCGCGAGGCCATAGCCGAGATCAAGCCCGGCACGCGCGGCCAGCGTGGTCGTGGGGTGTTCCATGCGCTCGAGGCTCTCCGCACGCAGGCGGTCTGGGGCGGAGCGGCCAAGGCTCAGCCAGTAGCGCAGCAGCTGGGCCATATCGTCTGGCGTGGAATAGATCGAGCCGGCCGGATATAGCGCGATATCGTCATAGGCGGCCGGGCGGCCGTCGTCTTCATAGCCAGTGGCGAGGTTCGCGTCGTCGCGTTCGAGGTTCCACGTCGTGCGGTGCATGCCGAGCGGCTCAAACCACTCGCGGCGGGTGAGCGTGCGGATGTCCTCGCCGGCGATTTTCTCGACCACGTAGGCCGCGGCCCCATAACCCGGATTCGAGTAGGCCATGCGCTCGCCGGGACGCCAGCGACTGGTCAGTTCGGCATCGAAATGGCGCAGCTCGCCGAGCAGATCCTTCTCATGATGCGAGTTGAAGTTACGAAAGCGCATGTCGTCGAAGCCCGCCGTGTGTTCGAGGAGATGCACCACGCGCACCGGATCGGTCGCGTTCCACGGGTTGCGAATCGGCAGTTCCGGCGCGTACGCCGCCACTGGCATGTCGAGCCGCAGCGTGCCGGCCTCGACCAGGCGCATGGCTTCCAGTGCGACGAACTGCTTGCTGATCGAGCCGATGCGGAAACGCGTGTGCGCATCGACCGGACGGCCGCTCTCCCTGTCCGCCAGGCCGATGCCACCCTGCCAAAGCACCTCGCCATCCCTGACCAGGACGATGCCCGCTCCGGGAGCCGTGCCTTTCTTCAGGATTTCCGCGATCTCGGCGCGGAAAGCGTCGAGGTTCGCGGGCATCGGCGGCGCCGTTTCCGCGGCATGTGCCGCGGCCTCGGCCAGCAGGCCGAGCAGCCCGAACAGCAGTGCCAGGGCGCCACGCCAGTAGGCGGTGGTCAGGGTGCGGGGCATAGCGGAATCTCCGTGGGGATGCGAATTGGTGTTATGGTCAAGTATAACACCATGTCTTCCTGTGCCCTATACCGGAAGTCATGTCCGTGTCGGCCGTTCGCTGGCGGGAACGGAGCCGGCCGCCGCGTGCGGTGCGGATCGTGATCGTTCCGGACAGAAGCATGACGGGCAAGGCGACCCCGGCGGGAACCGGGCCGCCGCGTGCGTTCCGGTCGTGTCTGGAAGGGCAGGCCGCCGGTCCGCACGGCCTCCGGCATCGCCGTGGTTCGCGCACGAGGCGGGGCCCGCGGTCGGGTATCCTCGCCCATCCATTGCTGCCCGCGACGACGCGCAGAGGAACGCATGAGCCAGCCAGTCGAAGTCACCGTGCCGGACATCGGCGCCTATCGCAACGTACCCGTGATCGAACTGCTGGTCGCGCCGGGCGATCGCGTCGAAAAGGATCAGGGCCTGATCACGCTGGAATCGGACAAGGCCACGATGGAGGTGCCCTCGAGCGTCACCGGCGTGGTGCGCGAGCTGCGTGTGAAGGTCGGCGATGCGGTGTCCGAGGGCACGGTCGTCGCCGTGGTCGAGGCCGCGGCGGCGGCAGGCGATGCTGTACCGAAGATCGCCGCGCGTGCCGAGCCCGCCGCTCCGGCCCCGGCAGTCACGTCGGTACCTGCCGCGGCGCCCGCATCCGCGACCGGTCGTAAGGCCGATATCGCATGTCGTCTCGTCGTGCTCGGCGCCGGGCCGGGCGGCTACAGTGCCGCGTTCCGCGCGGCCGACCTCGGCCTCGATACGGTGCTGATCGAGCGCTATCCGACGCTCGGCGGCGTCTGCCTCAACGTCGGCTGCATCCCGTCCAAGGCCCTGCTGCACGCCGCGCGGGTGATCGACGAGGCGGCCGCATTCGCCGCCCACGGCATCGGGTTCGGCGCGCCGCGGATCGATCTCGATCGGCTGCGCGCCTACAAGAACCAGGCCGTCGGCCAGCTCACGCAGGGCCTCGCCGGCATGGCCAGGCAGCGCAAGGTGCGCGTGGTGCAGGGCACGGGCCGCTTCGTATCGCCGCACGAGATCGAGGTCACGGGCGCGGACGGCACACGGCTCGCGCGTTTCGAGCAGGCGATCATCGCCGCCGGTTCGCAGGCCGTGCGGCTGCCGGGGCTGCCCTGGGACGACCCGCGCCTGATGGATTCGACCGGTGCGCTGGAGCTCGCCGACATTCCCGGCTCGCTGCTCGTCGTCGGTGGCGGAATCATCGGCCTCGAGATGGCCGCGGTGTACGACGCGCTCGGCAGCAAGGTCACGGTCGTCGAACTGTCCGACCAGCTCATGCCGGGCGCCGACCCGGATCTGGTGCGCCCGCTGCAGCAGCGCATCGCCAAGCGCTATGCCGGCATCCATCTCGGCACCAAGGTCATCGGCATCGAGGCGCGCGCCGATGGCCTGCGCGCGACGTTCGAAGGCGCCAAGGCGCCGCCGGCACAGACGTTCGACCGCGTACTGGTCGCGGTCGGGCGCACGCCGAACGGTGCGAAGATCGGCGCCGCGGCCGCCGGGGTGACGGTGACCGAGCGTGGCTTCATTCCGGTCGACCGGCAGATGCGCACCAACGTGCCGCACATCTTCGCGATCGGCGATCTCGTCGGCAATCCGATGCTCGCGCACAAGGCCGTGCACGAAGGCCATGTCGCCGCGGAGGTCTGCGCGGGCCTCAAACGCGAGTTCGTCGCGCGGGTGATTCCGAGCGTCGCCTACACCGATCCGGAAGTCGCCTGGGTCGGCGTCACCGAGGCGCAGGCGAAGGCCGAAGGGCTCCACTACGGCGTCGGCAAATTCCCGTATGCGGCATCCGGTCGCGCGATCGGCATCGGCCGCACGGAGGGCTTCACCAAGCTGCTGTTCGACGGGACCACGCACCGCATCATCGGCGCCGGCATCGTCGGCCCGAACGCGGGTGACCTGATCGCGGAAACCGCGCTCGCGATCGAGATGGGCTGCGAGGCAGCCGACATCGCGCACACCATCCATCCGCACCCGACGCTCGGCGAATCGATCGGCATGGCCGCCGAGGTCTACGAAGGCACGGCGACCGACATCCTCGTGCCGAAGAAGCGTTGAGCCGCACGGCGCATCGTCGCCAAGGAAGCCGTCCGGCACCGACGCGGTGCGGCTACGAGTCGCACCCGCGACCGAGTCCGGGCGATCGTTGCGCTGTGGCCGGTTGGCGGCGCGGACGTGCCGCCGCCGGCGTTGCGCCTCAACGCACGGATGCCGGGTCCGGGAAGTGCGCCGCGACGTCGAAATGCCGCACCAGCGGTTCCATTTCGAGCAGGAAGCGTTCGTCCTCCGGGTAATAACGCGAACGCTCGATATCGGCGCCGGTGAAACGCCGGATGTCGTCGAGCGACTCCCACAGCGAGACGACTTGGAATTCGCAGCGTTCGCCGATCGCACGGCGCAGCACGTAGACGCCGCGGTTGCCGGACATGGCCGAGAAGTCCTTGAGGCCGGTTTCCCGGAAATAGTCGAGAAAGGCGTCGGCGGTGTCGGCGGACGTCAGGCCGCGCCAGATGCGGGCGATCATGCGGAGTCTCCAGCCGGGACCGCGGCGAGCTTAGCACCGCGCGTGCCATGTCCGTTGCAGTCGTGCGCAGTTGACGGCCGGTCCGCGCTGCGGGATACAGGCGGTCGGCTTGCGGAGGGTCGGACATGGGGCTCGGGATCGGCGCGCTCGCCCTGGGCGCGGTGCTGTTGCTGCTCGGTACGGATTCGCTGCATAAGGGCATCGCGGCACTCGCATCGGCACTCGGCCTGGGGTCGTATGCGACGGCGTTCGTGATGTTCGCCGCGGGAGGCGTGGTTCCGGTTGCGGCATTGGCCATTGCCGCCCTGCATGGCGGGCAAGGTGGGCTCGCCTTCGGCACGATGGTCGGCGCGAACGTCGGATCGTTCTGCGTGATACCGGCCTTCGCGATCGCGTGTGCGCCGTTCGTGCCGCGCTGGCGTCTCGCACGGCGCCTGTCCTGGCTCTACGCGATCTTCGTCGCGATCTTCGCGATACTCGCCTGGGATGGTCGCCTCGCCGCGTTCGATGCCGTCCTGCTGCTGGTGCTCGGCGGCGCGCTGCTGGTCGTCCTGCTCGAACATGCGCCCAGGGAACTGGCCGAGGTGCGCACGTCGCTGGCTGCCGGCGCGGCGACCCGCGGCGGCGCCTGGCGCACGGCCGTGCGCCTCGCGCTTGGCGGAGTGCTGACCGGTTTCGGTGCGTACGAGGCAAGCGGTGCCGCCACGGCACTGGCGAGCGCCTGGGGCTGGAGTGCAGCGTCGGCCGGCCTGATCCTACTCGGCCCCGTGGTGGTGCTCACCGATCTCGCCGGCATCCTGCTCGCGGCCTTGCGCGGCCAGGCCGACCCTGTGCTCGCGGCGTTGCTGGCCGGCGGCGCGTTCCGCCTGACCGTGTCCCTCGCACCGGCCCTATTCTGGCATCCGCTCGACGTGCCGCTCGCCGTTCTGCCGGTGTGGATGCCGGCCCTCGCGCTGCCGGTGCTGGCGCTGTCCGTCGTCCGGCGTGGCCCGTCCGCGCGCTCGCGCGCCACGGCTTACGCACTGGCCGGTGTCTGGCTCGTACTGCTCGTCTGGCAGGGATTGCACGCCGGCGCGGTGGCAGCGGCGTGATTGCGCTCACAACTGGCGGTGCGGATGCGACCGACGGCGCATCATCGTGCGATGAGCTGGCTATACTGCCGGGGGGCCAGAGGGTTGACCGATGGATTCGATCGCTCTGATCGCGATTCTGCTGCTGCTGGCGGCTGCCGTCGTCCTCGGCACCGCGTTGTTCCGTTTCAAACGCGAGAATGCGGCGCTGGAGGCCGAGCGGGCGCGGATCCAGAGCGAACTCGAACGCCTGCAGGCCGGTCAGGCGCAGGTGATCCACACCACCAAGCTCGCCTCGCTGGGCCAGATGGTCGCTGGCGTCGCGCACGAGCTGAACACGCCGCTCGGCTTCGTGCGCAGCAACGTCGAGGTCGTCGGCGAGCTGTTCGACGATTACCAGAAGCTCGTCGGCGCCTACGACCAGGCGGTACAGCAGTGCCTGCAACCGCTCGAGATGCTGTTCGGCGCCGATCCGGAGATCGCCGCGCGCCTCCTGCGTCACGTCGAGGACGCGCGCCGCAGGCTGTTCGAGGCACGCACCGCGCTGGTCAAGAGCAGCCTGCCCGGCGAGGCGCGCGACCTGCTCGGTGACTCGGCCGACGGCATCGGCCAGCTCGTCGAGCTGGTGGCGAACCTCAAGGGCTTCGCGCGCCTCGATCGCGACGGCATGGACGCGATGGATGTCAACGAGGGCATCGAGAGCGCGCTGAACATCGCCCGCCACCAGCTGCGCGACCGCATCGAGATCGTGCGCCGCCTGGGCGAGGCGCCGAAGGTCCGCTGCATGCCCGCGCAGATCAACCAGGTGTTCCTGAACCTCATCACCAACGCCGCGCAGGCGATGGGCGAGAGCGGCACGCTGACGATCACCTCGCGCGCCGCCAAGGGCCAGGTCGAAGTGTCGTTCGCGGATACCGGCAGCGGCATTCCCGACGACGTGCTGCCGAAGATCTTCGATCCATTCTTCACCACCAAGGAGCCCGGTGAGGGCACCGGACTCGGGCTGTCGATCGTGCACAAGATCGTCAAGTCGCATGGCGGTGCGATCCGCGTGCGTAGCAGTGTCGGCAAGGGCACCGAGTTCATCGTCGCGCTGCCGGTCGAACCGTCGCGCGCCGCGCCGACCGCCGCGGCCGTGGAGGCCGGATGACCCCGTTTGCGATCGGCGACGTCGTGCCAACCACGCCCTTCGCGCCGCCCGCGGCGGGTGGCCCGCTGCGCGTGCTCTGCGTCGACGACGAGGCGCGCATCCTGCGTGCGCTGAAGGCGCTGTTCCGCGATCTCGAGATTCACGTCACCACCGAACCGCGCGAAGCGGCCGAAATGGCGCGGCGCCACGACGTGGACGTGGTCGTCTGCGATCAGCGCATGCCGGGCATGCTCGGCGTGGACGTGCTGCGCGAGATCCGCCATGGCCAGCCGCGCGCGATGCGCATCCTGCTGACCGGTTACTCCGACCTCAAGTCGGTCGTCGGCTCGGTCAACGAAGGCGAGGTGTTCCGCTTCGTCAACAAGCCGTGGGTCAACACCGACCTGCGACGGCTGGTCGCCGAGGCCGGGCGGATCGCGCGCGAGGCGCCAGTGGTCGTGGCCGATCAGCCGATCGGCGAGGCCGAGCGGGCTCTGGTGCGCAGCGAGGTCGGCATCCTCGTCATCGAGGACGACCCGGTCGCCCAGCAGCGTCTGCGCGAAATCCTCCAGCCGCATTACGTGGTGCGTTTCGCGAACAGCGCCGAGCGCGCGATGCAGGTGCTCGAGCAGCAGGAGATCGGCGTGCTGATCTCGGAGACCGAAACCGCACAGGGCGACGTCACCGCGCTCCTCAAGGCACTCAAGCAGCACCATCCGCACATCGCCACCGTGATCGTCACCGAGCGTGCGAACGCACAGACCGTGATCGAGCTGATCAACGAAGGTCAGGTGTATCGCATGCTGCTCAAGCCGGTGCGCATGGGCTCGTGCCGGCTCAGTGTCGATTCCGCGCTCGGCCGCTACTGGCAGCTGAAGTCGAACCCGCAGGCCGCGCGCCGTTACGGCGTAGCGCCGGCGGTGAATGCGGGCGCGGCCGCAAGACTCTCCGCCTCGCTGCTCGCGCGGCTCAAGGCCCTACCGGCACGCGTGCTCGGCGCCTACCGCTTCTGAATCTGGCGCGCCTCGCTGGCGCTTGACGGCGACATCGTGCGTGGCCAATGTCGCGCGCGGTTTTCGGTGGAGAGGCCGGGTGGCGAAGATCCTCGTATTCGGTGCGACCGGGCAGGTTGGCGGATTCCTGCTGCCGCGCCTGCTCGCGACCGGTCACGAGGTCTGGGCGGTATCGCGGCGCGCGCAGGCCGATGGCGTGACGGGCCTGCACTGGCTGTGCGGCGATCTGGAGAATGGCGTGCCGCCCGTGCCGCCGGTCGATGCGATCGTCAGTCTCGGTCCGCTGGATCGCTTCGCGGCCTGGTTCGATGCGCAGGCTGACGGCTCGCGCGTCACTCGCGTCGTGGCACTCGGTTCGATGAGCGCATCGACCAAGCGGGACGCGCCCGATGCCACCGAGCGCGCGCTTGCCGCCGTGCTGCTCGCGGCCGAGCAACGCTTGATCGGCGCCGCAAGGCGGTCGGGTTGTGCCTGCTGCGTGTTGCGGCCCACGCTGATTTACGGCGGTGCCGGCAGCAGTCTCGCGCGATTCGCACGATTCGCGCGTCGCACGCGGCTGTTCCCGTGGGCACCCGGCGCGCGCGGCCTGCGTCAGCCGGTGCATGCGGACGACCTCGCACTGGCCTGTGCCAATCTGATCGATCGATCGGATGGTATCGATGACATTATTAACATCGGCGGCGGGGAACGCCTCACCCATGCGCGGATGTTGCAGTGCATACGCCGGCGCATGGAGGTCTTTAGCGTGCCGGTTCCGTTGCCGCTGGCCATGCTGCGGCTCGCCGCCGCGCTCACCGGCCGTGGCCGCGGTGTGGTGTCCCGGCTCGGCGAGGATCTTGTCGTGGACAATGTGCTGGCCGAGCAAGCGCTCGCCATCCGTCCGCGCCGCTTCGAGCCCTGAGTCACCACGACCGATGGGACGGTCGGCGAAGGATGGTCTTGCCGCGCTACGTGGAGAAAGCTACAACGCCGTATTGTGCTGTTGCGCCGCAGCAGAATAAACCCCTGAAATCCGCGTTAATCCGGCGTTGCCAATGTCTGAACGACCTGCCTAAGATTGCCCGCCGTGGTGCATTTCAATCCGCTGAAGGAATTCCCTATGCAGGCCCGACTGATCCTCGCACTGGCGTTGTCGTCCGTGCTGCCGGCAGCATTCGCCGGTGGCAAGAGTCCGCGCGCAGTTCCCACCCCGCCGGCGCTGAACAGCAACGGGACGCCGGTGACCGCCATCATCACTGCGCGCTTCGACCCGTCGGCGAGCGTGATCCCGTTCCCGAACAACCTGCTGCTGTCGGGCACCACCGATCTCACCCTGAACATACCGGTCAGCAATCCAGCCGACTACGGCAATCCGCAGGTCGCGCTGAACGCGCTCGACGGGTTCAGTACCGTCGCGCCGTGGAGCTTCACGTTCTCTGCCGCGCCGAAGGCCAGCACGCTGGTCGGCGGCGACACGGTACGCGTGTTCGAAGTCACCCTGACCGGGCCCGGCGGC
Source organism: uncultured Rhodanobacteraceae bacterium (assembly GCA_964471815.1). Lineage (GTDB taxonomy): Bacteria > Pseudomonadota > Gammaproteobacteria > Xanthomonadales > Rhodanobacteraceae > Tahibacter. The sequence goes on along the minus strand of CAYYHP010000004.1, from coordinate 20,125 downwards.
GGCGTCATCGGCGTCACGCGCGAGCTCGCCTCGCCGGCTGATTTCGTCGTGGCGGTGTCGAGCTCCGATACCACCGGTCGCACGGTCGCCATCGTGCCGACCAAGCCGCTGAAGCAGCTGACGAGCTACATGGCCGTGGTTACCAGCGGCGTCACCGACGCGGCCGGCAACGATGCCACGCCGGACCAAACCTATTTCCTCGCCAAGCGCACCCAGGCAATCTGCGTGAGCGGCAAGTCGACCGAACCGTTGCTGCCGGACGCGACCTCGTGCGCGCTCGAGCCGTTGCGCCTCCTGACCAACTCGCAGCTCGCCGCCGCGGCGAGCAAGGGCATCGATCCGGGCAAGGTCGTGGTGAGCTGGGTGGCGACCACGCAGTCGGTCACACCGGTGCTGCAGGCGGTCGCCGCGCGCGTCGCCCAGTCGCCCGCGCCGGCCGTGCATCTCGCGCCGACCGGCAAGACGCTCGGCGATCTCGGCCTCGGTCTCGCGCCGATCGCCGACATCTACATCGGCACGCTCGACGTGCCGTACTACCTCAAGGCCGCGAGCGGCGCACAGGATGCCGCCGGTCCGCTGACGAGCTTCTGGAAGGCCGCGCCGGGTGCCTACGTCGCGCCGTTCGACAAGGCCGGTCTCGATCCGACCTCGACCCACGTCACCTTCGTCAATCCGCTGCCGGTGGCGACCAAGACCGAAACGATCCCGGTGCTCATGACCGTGCCGAACGCCGCGTCGCAGAAGACCAAGCCGAGCAGCGGCTGGCCGGTCGTGATCTTCCAGCACGGCATCACGCGCAATCGCACCGACATGTTCGCGGTCGCCCAGACCTTTGCCTCGCAGGGCTTCGCGGTCGTCGCGATCGACACGCCGCTGCATGGCGTGACCGACAAGGCCAACCCGTTCTACATCGGCAACACGCCGTTCAGCGCGCTCGGCGCGCATGAGCGCACCTTCGATCTCGATCTCGTGAAGAACGACGGCAGCGCATGCCCGACCGGCCAGACCTTCTGCCCGGATGGCAAGATCGACTCGTCCGGCAGCTACTTCATCAACCTGTCGAGCCTGCTGACCTCGCGCGACAACATCCGTCAGGCGGTCGCCGACCTGCTCGCGCTGTCGCGTGCGATCCCGACGATGAGCTACGACGGCGACGCCACGCCGGACTTCGATTCCGGGCGCATCGCCTTCACCGGCCAGTCGCTCGGCGGCATCATCGGCACGGTGTTCAGCGCGGTGAATCCGTCGGTCAAGCTCGCCGTGCTGAACGTGCCGGGCGGTGGCATTCCGCGCCTGCTCGATGCCTCGCCGACCTTCGGGCCGCGTATCAAGGCCGGCCTCGCCGCCGTGGGCCTGCAGCCGGGCACGCCGAACTACGATTCGTTCTTCGGCGCCGCCCAGCAGGTCGTCGATGCGGCCGATCCGGTCAACTTCGCGTTCGCACTCGCCAGCCGTCCGGTGCTGCTGCAGGAAGTCATCGGCGGCGGCAGCAACGCGCCGGATCAGGTGATCCCGAACAACGTCGCCGGTGCGCCGCTGTCCGGTACCGACCCCTTGATCGCCGCGCTCGGCCTGTCGTCGATCACCTCCAGCACCCCGGCGGCCACGGGCGTGCGTGGCGTGACCCGCTTCATCGCCGGCAATCACGGTTCCCTGCTCGATCCGAGCGGCAACGCGGCGGTCACCACCGAAATGCAGACGGAAATGCTGAGCTTCGTCGCCAGCGGCGGCACCGTGGTCCAGGTCGCCAACCCGTCCGTCATCAAGACTCAGTAAGCGCAGGATTCGAGGACAGAACCCATGAACATGCATAGCCAGTCTCCTGCCGCACGGCGTCCGATCGCGCTGGCCGTCGCCCTCGCGCTGGCCGGCGCGCTGCCGGCCCACGCCGTCGAGTTCGGCGACCAGGACGGTTTCCACGGCACCGTGAACACCACGGTGAGCTACGGCGTCGCGTGGCGCGTGCAGGACCCGGACGAGAACCTGATCGGCAAGGCCAATCTCGATCCGTCAGTCATCACGATGAGCAATGCGCAGCAGCGCGCCGCCCCGGGCCGCTGGTCGGTGAACACCGACGACGGCGACCTCAAGTGGAAGAGCGGTGACGTCATCTCCAACGCCGCCAAGGCCACGGTCGAACTGAACCTGCTCTACGGCAACAACTGGGGCGGCTTCTTCCGCGCCTACGGCTTCTACGACTGGGAGAACGAGGGCCGTAACGATCTCTCCAAGCTCGCCAAGGAGAAGGTGGGCAAGGACGTCAAGTTCCTCGACGCGTTCGTCTTCCACAACTTCACGCTCAACGATCAGGCCGGTACGGTCCGCGTCGGCCAGCAGGTGGTGAGCTGGGGCGAGAGCACCTTCATCCAGGGCGGCATCAACACCATCAACCCGGTTGACGTCTCCAAGCTGCGCGTCGCCGGCGCCGAGCTGAAAGAAGCCTTCCTGCCGGTCAACATGATCTGGGGCTCGTACAACTTCACCGAGAACTTCTCGGCCGAAGCCCTGTACATGCTCGAGTTCGAGCAGACCGAGCCGGAGCCCGCCGGCACCTACTTCGCGAGCAACGACTTCGCCACGCTCGGCGGCCGCTACGTGATGCTGAACTTCGGCACGCTGCCGCAGCCGGTGATCAATCCGGACCTGTTCTACACGGTCTGCAACGGCAAGAACTACGCGGCGAGCGATGCCGGCCTCCCGGCCACCGCGGTGGCGACCGGTTGTGCCGGCGCGTTCCCGCGCGCGCCGGACCGCTTTGCGAAGGACAGCGGCCAGTACGGCTTCGCGCTGCACTATTTCGCGCCGGGTCTGAACAACACCGAGTTCGGCTTCTACGCCCTGAACTACCACAGCCGCCTGCCGCTGATCAGCGGCATCTCGGTCACCGGGCAGTCGCCGACCACGGGCCGCTTCTTCGTCGAATATCCCGAGGACATCCATCTGTTCGGCCTGAGCTTCAACACCCAGCTCGAGGCCAGCGGCATCGCGCTGCAGGGCGAGTTGTCCTATCGCCCGAACGCGCCGTTCCAGATCGACGACGTGGAGCTGCTGTTCGCCGGTCTGTCTCCGCTCAACGTGCTGATTCCGCAGCCGGGTCTGCGCTTCGTCTCGCAGCTCGGCCAGTACGGCCCGGGTCAGGAGATCCGCGGCTGGGAGCGCCACCGGCAGATGCAGCTGCAGTTCACCGGCACCAAGGTGTTCGGCCCGGGCAACTTCCTCGCTGCGGACCAGATCGCCCTGGTCGGCGAAGTCGCCTTCAATGACAGCGACCTGCCGACCAACCTGCGCTTCCAGGGCGATGGCACGGATACCGGCGGTGGTTATGACGTGACCTCGGGCGCGCTGCGCAATCCGATCACGCAGACCAAGGGCTTCCCGACCCCGTTCTCGTGGGGTTATCGCCTGGCCGCGCGCGCCGATTACAACAACGCCTTCGGCACGTCGTTCACGATTTCGCCGCGCATCGCGTTCAACCACGACGTCAACGGCATCACGCCGGGCCCGGGTGGCAGCTTCATCGAAGGCCGCAAATCGATCACGGTCGGCGCCGAAGCGAACTACCTGAACAAGGTATCGCTCGACCTGAGCTATACCAATTTCTTCGGTGCCGGCAATCTGAACCTGCTCGGCGATCGTGACTACGTGGCGATCTCGGCCAAGTATTCGTTCTGAGCCAACCGCGGAGGGAGATTCCATGAAGATTCTGAACAAGGCGGGGCTCGTGGCGCTGGTCGCCTCGGCACTCGTATCGACCGCAGCGCTCGCCAAGGTCAGCCCGCAGGAGGCGGCCAAGCTCGGTGTGAAGGGCACGCCGCTGACGCCGTTCGGTTCCGAGCGCGCCGGCAACAAGGACGGCACGATTCCGGAATGGACCGGCGGCATCACCCAGCCGCCGTCGGGCTACAAGGTCGGCGACCACCACCCCGATCCGTTCCCGAACGACAAGCCGGTGCTCACGATCACGGCGCAGAACTACAAGCAGTACGCGGACAAGCTGTCGGCCGGCCAGATCGCCATGTTCGAGAAGTATCCGAACTGGAAGATGGTCGTGTACCCGACACGGCGCACGTCCTCGCTGCCGCCGCGCACGTATGAGATGACGATCAAGAACGCCACCACCGGCGAACTCGTCAATGACGGCGAAGGCGTGGCGAACGTGGCCGAAGGCGCGCCGTTCCCGATCCTCGACTCGGACCCGGTCAAGGCCGGCTACGAGGCGATCTGGAACCACAAGCTCAAGTACAAGGGCGTGGCCGTGCAGCGCTGGAACAACCAGGCCGTGCCGACTGCCTCGGGCCAGTACACGCTGATCCGTTTCAAGGAAGAACTGCTCGGCCTGTACTACAAGCCGGGCAGTACGCTGAAGGACATCAACAACATCCTGGTGTACTTCTACGAGGAAGTGGTCTCGCCGCCACGCCTCGCCGGCCAGGTGCTGCTCGTGCACGAGACGCTCGATTCCAAGAAGGATCCACGTCAGGCGTGGGTCTACAACCCGGGCCAGCGCCGAGTGCGCCGCGCGCCGAACGTCGCCTATGACAACCCGGGCACCGCAGCCGACGGCATGCGCACCAACGACATGACCGACATGTTCAACGGCGCGATGGACCGCTATGACTGGAAGCTCGTCGGCAAGAAGGAGATGTACGTCCCTTACAACTCCTACAAGGCACACAGCGCGGACACCAAGGTCGATGACCTGATCAAGCCGAGCTTCATCAACCCGGATCTGCTGCGTTACGAGCTGCACCGCATCTGGGTCGTCGAGGCGAACCTCAAGCCGGGCCAGCGTCACATCAACCCGCGCCGCACGTTCTATCTCGACGAGGACAGCTGGCAGATCCTCGAGGTCGACCACTACGACAGCCAGGGCAAGCTGTGGCGCTATTCCGAAGCGCCGAGCGTGAACTACTACGAAGTACCGGTGTTCTGGTCCACGCTGGAAATCCATTACGACCTGAAGTCGGGCCGCTATCTCGTGCAGGGCCTCGACAACCAGGATCCGGAGTACGACTTCTCGTTCCAGACCACGCCGGACATGTTCACGCCGCAGTCGCTGCGCCAGCGCGGCATCCAGTGACGTCGCACCGTTGCCGCATGCAGGCCACGATGTCGGCAAGGCGTTGGTAGTAGTACCCTCGATCAGCCGCCCCCGTGGGCGGCTGATCGCACTTTCGGGGTCGGGAAACCCAAGCCCGACCCGCTCGGACAGCAGGGGATCAGGTCGATGAGAGCAAGGCACGGCAGACTCCCGCGGCGCGCCGCGGCGGCCCTGATGACAGCGATGCTCGCGGGGCTGGCACCGGCCACGCAGGCGGACGAGGCGGCGAGCGCCGGCGCCTGGCGCGACCCGGTGGACCAACCCAGCGAGCTGATGCCGCAGGCGGCGCACGCGCTGCTGCTGGGGCTGACCGAGGTCGGCAACGCGGCCGTCGCCGTGGGCGCCCACGGCATCGTCCTGCGCAGCACCGACCGCAGCCACTGGGAGCAGGTGGCCGACGTGCCGACGCGCTCCACGCTGACCGCCGTCACCGCCGTCGGCAACAAGCTCTGGGCGGTGGGCCACGACGGCGTGATCCTCGCCAGCGCCGACGCCGGTCAGCACTGGACCCTGCAGCGCAAGGATCCCTGGCACGCGCCGCCGGGTGATGCCGCCACCTCCGATCCGCGCCAGGGCACGCCGCTGCTGGACGTGCTGTTCCTCGACGAAAGCAACGGGTTCGCCGTCGGCGCCTACAGCCAGCTGTTGGTCACCCACGATGGCGGCACCACCTGGGCCGCGCAGCGCGTCGCGCGCCCGGCCGCCGGCGCGAGCGAGGCCGGCCCCGCCGCGGGCGAGACCGGCACCTTCACGCGCGAGCAGCTCGCCATCGGCGAGGAAGCCGATCCGCATTTCAACGCCATCGCCCGCACCGGCGACGGCTCGCTGTTCATCGCCGGCGAACGCGGCGTGGCCTTCCGCTCGCGCGACCAGGGCGCCACCTGGCAGCACCTGAAGTGGCCCTACAACGGGTCGATGTTCGGCGTCATCGGCTTCGAGGGCGCCAAGGTGCTGGTCTTCGGCCTGCGCGGACACGCCTACGAATCCGCCGACCTTGGCGAGCACTGGACCGAAGTGGCGACGGGAACCGAACTCAGCCTGCTGGGCGGAGTACGCCTGGCCAATGGCGGTGCCGCGCTGGTCGGCGCCAACGGCCTGGTGCTGCTGCGTCGCAGCGGCACAGAGCCGTTCCGCGCCGGCGTGGCAGAGCCCTCCGGCGCCCTCGCGTCAGCGCTGGTGGCGGAGGGCGGCAATGCCTTCACCGTCGTCGGCGAGAACGGCGTGATGCGCTACCAGCCCAGGCAGTAACACCCACCCAGCGCGGCGCCAGCGCGGCGTCGCAGGCCTTCTTGCAGGGGAATTCGATCATGGCGGGAGCTTCCAACAGCGTGCGCGAACCCAGTGCCTTCCACCGCTTCGCCGAGCGCCTGGTGTTCGGCAATCGCGCGGTGGTGCTGGCGCTGTTCGCGCTGGTCACCGTGGCCATGGCCTTCTTCGCGTCGCAACTGCGCGTGGACGCGGGCTTCAAGAAGCAGATCCCACTCGACCACGAGTACATGCGCACCTTCCTCGACTACGAGAAGGAGTTCGGCGGCGCCAACCGCATCCTGATCGCCGTGATGGACAAGCACGGCGACATGTTCAACCAGCCGTTCTTCCAGACGATCGAGAAGATCACCCAGGAGGTGAAGACGATCGACCGCGTCGACGAGGCGCGCGTGCGCTCGATCTTCACGCCGAACGTGCGCTTCGTCGAAGTCGTCGAGGATGGCTTCGCCGGCGGCAACGTCATCCCGCAGGAATTCACGCCGAACGTCGAAGGCTTCCAGGCCACGCGCGAGCAGTTCGACACGATCAAGGCCAACATCGAGAAGGCCGGCATCGTCGGTCGTCTGGTCGCCAAGGATTTCTCCGGCGCGATGGTCTGGGTCGATCTCGTGCCCGAGGACCCCGAGCATGGCGTGAAGATCGACTACAACCGCATCGCGCAGCAGGTCGAGGCGATCCGCCAGAAATACGAGAACGAGAACACCACGGTCGCAGTGATCGGCTTCGCCAAGATGGTCGGCGACATCGCCGACGGCGCGAAGTCGGTCGTCAAGTTCTTCTTCCTGACCATCGCCTTCACCTGGCTGCTGCTGTTCCTGTACTCGTCGTCGGTCAAGCTCGCCTCGCTGACCGTGTTCAGCGCGCTCGTCGCCGTGCTGTGGATGCTCGGTGCGCTGCGCCTGCTCGGCTTCGGCATCGATCCGATGAACATGCTCACGCCGTTCCTGATCTTCGCGATCGCGGTCAGTCACGGCGAGCAGATGATCAACCGCTTCCGAGGCGAGATCTTCTTCGGCGGCCTCGAAGAGGGCACGGTCGAAGACCTGCGCCAGCGCGCGGCCTTTGCGGTCGGTCCGCTCGAGGCCGCACGGCGTTCGTTCCGTGCGCTGCTCGTGCCGGGCGCGGTCGCACTGCTGGCCGGCTGCATCGGCTTCGCGACGATCCTGCTGATTCCGATCAGGATCATCTTCGAACTCGCAATCACCGCGACCGTCGGCGTGGCGCTGACCCTGCTCACGGACTTGATCCTGCTGCCGGTGCTGCTCTCGTACTGCCAGTTGCGCAACCTCGAGCGCAAGCGCGCCTACCGCCTGCGTCAGCTCACCCAGTTCGACAAGATCTGGGCCTTCCTCGCGCGCTTCAGCCGGCCGCTGCCGGCCGCGATCATCATCGTCATCGGCGGCGTGTCGTGGTTCGTGGCGCGCGAGTACGGCAGTCACGTGATGATCGGCGATGCCCAGCAGGGTGTGGCCGAACTGCGCCCGGACGCGCGCTACAACCGTGACGCGGAGCTGATCAGCGACAAGTTCGCGCTCGGCGTGGACGTGATGAGCGCGATCGCCGAGGCCGCGCCGTCGGCCTGCACGACGAGCTATCCGGTCATGGAAACGCTCGATCGCTTCGCCTGGCACATGCGCAATGTCGAGGGCGTCGAGCAGGTCATCACGCTGCCGGTCGCCGCGAAGATCGTCAACGCCGGCTGGAACGAGGGTAACGCGCGCTGGCGTGCCCTGCCGCGCAATCCAGATTCGCTGCGCCTCGCCACCCAAGGTTTCGAGACCGACTCGGGGCTGCTCAACGGCGATTGCAGCGCGATGCCGGTGATGATGTTCCTTGCCGACCATCGCGCCACGACCATCGACCGCGTGGTCGCCGCGGCCAAGCAGTTCCGCACCGACAACGGCATATGGTCCGGCGGCGACGCCAACCTGCAGCAGAAGCTCACCGCCGAAGCGAGGGCCGCGCAGGCGGAAGGCAAGCCGTATACGAGCGATCGCATGAACCTGCGCCTCGCCACCGGCAACGTCGGCGTGCTCGCGGCGATCAACGACAAGGTCCGCGAGGTCAAGGACCTCATGCTCTACCTGCTCTACGCGGCCGTGTTCCTGATGTGCCTCGTCAGCTTCCGCAACCCGCTCGCCGCCTCGTGCATCCTGCTGCCGCTGGTGCTGGTCACGGAACTCGGCCACGCGCTGATGACGCGCCTCGGCATCGGCCTCAAGGTCAACACACTGACCGTGGTGGCCCTCGGCGTCGGCATCGGCGTGGACTACGCGATCTACATCTTCGCGCGGATGCGCGAACTCATGCGCACCGGCGAGACGCTGACCGAGGCCTACTTCAATTCGCTGAAAACCACCGGCATCGCGATCTTCTACACCGCACTCACGCTCGCCGCCGGCGTAGCGACCTGGATGTGGTCGGATCTGAAGTTCCAGGCCGACATGGGCCTGATGCTGACCTTCATGTTCGCGGTCAACATGCTCGCCGCACTGATCTTCTTGCCCGCGAACTGCCGCTGGCTGCTGCGCCCGTTCGAGAAGAAGCGCCCCCGCGCGGAAATCCCCGTCGCCTGATCGCGACGGGCATTCGGGAGGCGTCGCGTGCGCAAAAGGCCGCACGCGCCGCCTCCAGAAAACCCCGCCTGCAACCGCGATTCGCCGCCCGGCGAATCCACCTCATCGCCCCTGCGCGGCCCACCGCCGCCGCCGTGACACGTGCCGTCCTGGCGCACCACCTCGTGCCCTGCCGTAACCCAGGTATTCCCGGGGTTTCTTCTCGTCCTAACTGCTGTAGTCTTGTAACAGTGCCAAACGTGGACGAATTTGCAAAAAGCATATCGGACAGGCCGTATACGCCCCTGGGGCGGGGTGTAATGCCGTATGGCACGGGTCGTGTGAGAAGCGGCGGATTATAAATAGCTGTTTGTACACGTAAATATTCATTGCTTATATATGAGCAGCTGCGCCCATACGGTGTTGTACCTCGGAAGAGGGTGTACTTCTAGGTAGAGGGCGGAAGATCATGGCAACGTTTGAGGTCAGGCGAGAAGTCGACAGATTTGTTCTCTATTTCGACGCTCCGAAAAAGAGATCAGCGCTTATGCGCTCGCGACTGCACTGGTTGGTCTCGCTGATGCCGTCAGAGAGGCAAATGCGGCCGTCAATCCGGGCTACCAAGTTAAGGTCGTTGTTGAAGCTCTATCTGAGGGGAGCTTTAAAGCAAATGTCAAGACCGTCTTCTTGAAGGCCAGAGATCTATTCTCGCATCAGGCAGTGCAAGCCGTGATCTGGGGAATCGTGGCAACTCATATCTATGAAAAAGCTATCAAGACCGAGAAACCCCCAAAGATCATGGTAGATGATTCACTGGTCGTCATTGAAATCGGAAATGACAAGATTATCGTTCCAAAAAACGTCTACGAAGCAAAGCGCCAAGTTGAGAAGTCAGGGCGATTTCATGCGGCTGTGAGTAAGGTGTTTAACGCGGCTGCAGCGGATTCGAATATTCAAGGTCTAGCGCTAGTAGAGGAAGGCGAAACGCCGCAGCCTAGCTTTCTCATAACGCGAGATAAATTTGCGATCTTCCAGAATGAACGACCGATCGATGAGTCTACGCGAGAAATTCTCGAGATCACACAGGTGGAAATATCGCGGGCAATTCTGGAGCGAGGGAAGTGTCGATGGGAGTTTTTTTGGCGAGGAGTCAAGATTGCGGCACCAATACTTGATGAGCGATTTTTTGATCGATTCTTCGCACATGAAATAACTGTCGCCCCAGGTGATTCCCTTGAGGTCGCGCTGCGGGTCATCCAAGAAAGAAAGCCCGATTCCGGCATCTATGTAAATGTTCGCTACGAAGTCGTAGAGGTCTATCAGCATGTACCGCAAGTTAAGCAGGTTGCTCTCTAACTTTTTTATCAAGAGAATGCCACAAGGGCTGTACCACCTGCGCTGCCATGCGTGTCAAATGCTAGATATCAAATATGCAAACTGCTGCCGATTATCTAAACAAAACTGAAAGTGCTGTCCGAAAGCTATTTGAATGGATAAGTTTCTATATAAACCTTCTTCGGAAGCAACCAACAGCATGCTTTGTGGCATCGTATTCGCAAGAGGTAGACGTACAAGCTCAGTACGAGGCGTGGGCCAAGAAGAATGAGGCCATGATCCGTGCCTCGATCGAGGCGCAACGTGAATACATAGCAGAAAGCTTCGCGCAAGCCACGCTTTGTGGCTCGGTTCTCCAGGTTGCGGCCAAGGCGATCGAATGCTATTCGCGTAACATGAATATCCCGGTTGACTGGTGCTCAATAATAAAGCCAGGATCTAAGGCCGTTCCTTTCTGCGCTGGACGTCTGGTTCGCAAAGTTCCGCTCGGCTTGGTGGTGTATGCTGCACGTAACCAACACACACACTTTAACGACGCTGGACTACACGAGCCAAGTGTCTCTGTGTTTGAATATCTGGCCTTGAACCATGGGATCAAGGCGGGTCAGTTGTTACGTGACCCGGCTTTTGATCTGAATAACACCGGACTGGTCAGCTACGCGTCCAATTGTACGGCGCTTATTGGGTGGCGCACGTATGAGGCGTATGAGCACGACATGCGTGCGTTGCTTGAGATTTGATATCTTCATTAGGCAGATATGCCTTCGGCATGCCGCTTGTGTCGGGCGTTAGCGCCTCGATGATTCCCGCCCTCGTGACTGTTTGCTCGCTGCCCGCTCCATTGCCCAGATCGCGGCCCGCTCGATGGCTGCGCAACTGCGCGAGCATCTAGTGGGTTATCGCGCGCTTGAATCTCACTACTTGCGCTCCCGGGATTCCTGGCCGTCGCGATCACGCGTCCTATGGTGTGGTATCCGGCTCTCCGCCCTGTCTGGTACCGCACCTACCGAGCTGGCGGGTTCGCCGTGGTTTTGTTTCTCGCTGATTCAAACCCGCGTATTAGCGATCATGGCGGCCTCGTCTACTTTGCCGTATCGGCAGGTGTCTTATGGTCTGCCATTGGGAATCGATATTGCCTCGATGGCTGAGGCGGTCATGAGGCACGAGGCTGGCGCACATGAATCCGCATCCGGTCGTATTGCGCGATGGCACGGCGGCGGTGCTCTATCAGGCCGATAGCGGGCTCTGGGCGTGCCCGGTCTGCGGTAGCGTCGAACTCGTGTCCGCGCCGTATCGTGGCGACGGTGCGGCGTCATTCGAGGTGTGCAGTTGCGGGTTCGAGTTCGGCTATGACGATGACCCGGGCGCCTCGGCTGAGGCCGATCCCTCGGTGCAGGCCAACTGGGTGCGGTGGCGCCGGCGCTACCTGGATACGTTGCGGTCCGATTCGGAGGCGCTGGCCCAAGCGTTGTCGCGGCTGCAGGCGATCGGCGTGCGCGAGGCGGGCGAAGGGGCGCTCTAGCACGCGGCGCCACCGGATGCGCTACGGTGCGGTGTGCCAGCCAACGGGCCGGACGAATCCGGAGACCAGCCATCGTGCAAGCGCCGAGCGTGCCTCTGCTGCCTCGTGACTTTCCGGGCGCTCGCCTCCGTCGTCTGCGCACGACGGACCTCGCGGCCTTTCAGGCGTATCGGAGCATTCCCGAGCTCGGCCGCTATCAGGGCTGGTCGCCAATGTCCGATGCGGACGCACAGGCGTTTCTCGTCGCGATGAGCGAGGCGCGACTCTTCGTTCCCGGCCGGTGGGTGCAGCTCGGCATCGCGGAATCGGAGACGGATCGCCTGATCGGAGACATCGGCCTCCATCTATCCGAGGACGGCCTCGCCGGCGAAGTGGGCTTCACGCTCGAGCCGGTGGCGCAGGGTCGCGGCATCGCGACTGCCGCGGTCCGGGAGGCGCTGGATCTGCTCTTCGCCAGCACCTCGGTCCTGGCGGCACGCGGCGTGACGGACAGCCGCAACCTGCCCAGCGTGCGTCTGCTGGAGAGGCTCGGCTTCCGCTGCCGGGAGAGCCGGGATGTACTCTTCCGCGGCGAGGCCTGCACCGAGTGGGTCTACGTGCTGACGCGGGACCGCGCCTGAGCCTTCGTCAGGGTCCCTTGCTACTCCGGCTCACGGGGATTGCCCGGGCACATTCGAAGAGACGAGGGCTGGCGGCATCGAGCGATGCCGCATTGGCAAATCGCGGATGGCCGTGTCGCTTGCGCATCCGCGTCGCCGGTGGGGATGAAGCGGCGCCCCCTCAGACCGCCATGCCCGCGCGTCGCAGCAGCTTCGCGACGACCCAGGCCGGGCCGACGAGCAGATAGGTCAGGTCGGTCAGGAACGACGGCCGCTGGCCTTCGAGCAGGTGGCCGACGAACTGCATGATCCAGGCGAGGACGAACACGCCGGCGGCGAGCCACAGCAGGTAGGGCGCGCCGAGCACGCGGTACAGGCCTTCGGTGGCGAGGCCGAGCAGCACGAACACGGCGAACATCGCGAGTGCCAGCGTGCGCGACAGGCGCAGGTAGAAGACCATCGCGAGGAACATGCCGACGCCGGCCCAGAAGCCCGGTCGGCCGAGCCAGACGGGCACCGGCACCAGCCAGAGCAGCGCGATCACCGTCCAGAGGATCACCGGCACGCACACGGTGTGGATCGCCACGTTGGCCGGATGGCGGTGGTCGGCGGCATAGCTGTCGAGCCAGCGCGCAGCGGGGCTCGACGCGGAAGGAGCGGTGGCGGACATGGATTGCTCCGGAACGGGCGGACACGGGCCCGCGGAGCGACGAGCTTAATCGACCGGCGGTGCGCCGCACGCCGCGGCGCAGCAGCGGCGTGGCGGTGACTCAGTCGTCCGGCAGCAGATCGACGCCGCAGGTGAGGTTGTCGATCCAGTCCACCAGCTTCTTGATGTTTTCCTTGCCGCCGATCGGCGGACCGTGCTGCGGCACGATCATGTCGATGTCCATGCGCCGGATGCGCCGCGCCCACCAGCGACAGGCGCGGTTCGAAGCCATGTAGCGGCGGTGGAAGCCGATCATGGTCGAGACGTGGCCGTCGAAGTCCTTGATCGGCTCGTACGGGCCGTCGTAGATCGACACGCCGAGGTCGCCCGAGAACAGGATCTTGCTGACCGGATCGTAGAACTGGAAGTTGCCCACGCTGTGCAGGAAGTGCGCCGGCACCGCGCGGATCGCGATGTCACCGAGCGGGATGTCCGCGCCCTCGTCGGGCAGCAGCATGTAGCGATCGACGCCGGCGCCCTTCTGGTAGTACGGCACGCTGTGCGGGATGAATCGGCCCCACAGCTTCGAGCAGACGATCGTCGCCGGCGTGTACATCAGCCAGCGGTCCACCGACCCGATCACGTCCGGGTCCTGGTGGGACGAAAAGATGTAGGTGAGATCCTTCGGCTGGATGTACCGCGAGATCGCGAGGTTCAGCGGCGTGTAAAGCAGCGCGCCACCCGGATCGAGCAGCACCGAATGCTTGCCGTGGATGATGAGGAACTGGTTCGCCTGGACGCCACCCTCGCCGCGCACGAGGTCGTGGAACGCAACACAGACATGATCACCCTGACGGAAGAGTTCGGTGGGCATGGCAATCGACGGATACGGACGCCCCTAGCGGCGTCCATATATCCTCGCATATTCACGGAATTTTCGCTTGCCGGTCACACTTCGCGGGTGCGCTGGGGCGTCGGCAGGCCTCAGTCGAGCACGATGCCGGCGAGCTTCTGCAGCGCCTCGGCATAGCGTGCCGCGGTGCCGGCAATGGCCTCGGCCGGCAGGCGCGGGCCAGGCGCGGTCTTGTTCCAGTCGAGGGTTTCCAGGTAATCGCGCACGAACTGCTTGTCGTAGCTCGGCGGGCTGATGCCGACCCGGTACTGGTCGGCTGGCCAGAACCGCGACGAATCCGGCGTGAGCATCTCGTCCATGACGTAGAGCCGGCCATCCTCGTCGGTGCCGAACTCGAACTTCGTATCGGCGATGAGGATGCCGCGCTCGGCGGCATAGGCCGCCGCCCAGCGGTAGATCGCAAGCGTCGCGTCGCGCACCTGCTCGGCAAGCTCGGCACCGATTCGCGCGATGACGTCGTCGAAGCTGATGTTCTCGTCGTGTGCGCCGACCGCGGCCTTGGTCGAGGGCGTGAAGATCGGCTCCGGCAGCTGCTCGGCCTGGCGCAGGCCGGCCGGCAGGCGGATACCGCACAGCGAGCCGGTCGCCTGGTAGTCCTTCCAGCCCGAACCGATCAGATAGCCGCGTGCGATCGCTTCCACGGGCACCGGCTTCAGGCGCTTGGTGATGACGCTGCGCTTCGCGTACAGCGTCCCATCGGTGCCCGGCGGCAATACCGCCGCGACCGGCTTGCCGGTCAGATGATTCGGCACGATGTGCGCGGTGCGCTTGAACCAGAAATTCGAGATCTGGCAGAGCATCTCGCCCTTGCCGGGAATCGGATCGGGCAGCACCACGTCGAACGCCGAGAGCCGGTCGCTGGCGACGATCAGCAGCTCGTTGCCGGGCAGCGCGTAGACGTCGCGGACCTTGCCGCGGTGGATGAGATCGAGGCCGGGCAGGTTCGATTGGTGCAGGGTGGTGGGCACGGCGGGCTCCTGGAACGGCGCTGCGCGGGCGGTGACGCGTCATCGCGAGGTAGCCCTCGGCCCGCGCGGCCGCCTCGCCGGAGGCGCGCATTGTAGCGAGGCGCGGCCGCGGCGTGCGGCGTGCCCGGGCCGCTCGCGCCGGCCTGCTAGAATCGCCGCGAGCCACCGGTTTGCGCCTCCCTGATGCGTTTCTTCCTGTGCGCCGCGCTCGTCGCGGTCACGTCCGCCAGCGCCTTCGCTGCCGCGCCGAAACCGGCGCGTCTCGGCCTGTGCGCGACCTGCCATGGCGAGGATGGCATCGCGCGCATGCCCGGCACGCCGCACCTCGCCGGCCAGGACCGGGCCTATCTGCGCGCGGCGCTGGATGCCTACCGCGACGGGCGGCGTGACGTTCCGGCGATGCGTGCGGCGGTCGGTGCGCTGACTGCGGACGAACTCGATGCGCTCGCCGATTGGTATGCGGCCCGCCCGCGCTGCGCCGAGCCCTCGCCATGAGCTGGATCGGCAAGCTGATCGGTGCGCTGCTCGGCCTGTGGCTGTTCCGCCATCCGCTCGGCGCGCTGCTCGGCCTGTTCATCGGCCATGCCTTCGATGCGGGCGTGTTCTCGATGCGGCCGGCCCGGGTGCCGCCGCGCGGTTTCCTCGCACCGCTGTTCGGCCTGATCGGCGCGCTGGCCAAGTCCGACGGCCGCATCTCGGAAGCCGAGATCGCCGCGACCGAGACCCTGATGCAGCGCATGGGTCTGGACGAGCTGCAACGCCGCGCCGCGATCGCCCAGTTCACGGCCGGCAAGCAGCCGGATTTCGCCGCGCACCTGGCGATCGCGGACCTGAAGGCCTGGTGCGCCGGGCGCCGCGACCACGCCTACATCCTGATCGACCTGCTGCTCGACGTCGTGTTCGCCGAGGGGCCGCCGACGCCGTCGAAGATCACCCTGCTGCGCAAGCTGACCTGGGCGCTCGGCGTGAACGACCGCGAACTCGCCGCACTCGCCGCGATGCGCGGCCACGACTGGCACATGGGCGGTGCGCACCGTCACCGGCATGCCGGCGAACCGCCGCCGCGGCGTCCGGCGGAATCCGGACCCGATCCGTATGCCGTGCTCGGCGTGTCGCACGAGGCCGGCGAGAAGGAAATCAAGCGCGCCTACCGCAAACTGATCGGCGAGCACCATCCGGACCGCCTCGGCGACGTGTCGCCGGAATTGCGGCAACGGGCCGAGGAGCGCGCGCGCGAGATCAACGCGGCCTACGAGCGCATAAAATCGGCGCGCGGCTTCAAGTGAGCGATCGCGCGGCGGCATCGCCGGCGCAGCATCCCTCCGCGAACCGCGCGGCCGCCGGGCCGCTTCCCGATCACCCGAACCGAGTACCGGCCGCCATGCCCAAGCAAGCCTGCGTCATAGCTCCGTCCATCCTCTCGGCCGATTTCGCGCGGCTCGGCGAGGACGTGAAGAACGTCCTCGCCGCGGGCGCCGACTGGGTGCACTTCGACGTGATGGACAACCATTACGTGCCGAACCTGACCATCGGCCCGCTGGTCTGCGAGGCGCTGCGCAAGTACGGCATCGTGGCACCGATCGACGTGCACCTGATGGTCAAGCCGGTCGATCGGCTCGTGCCGGATTTCGCCAAGGCCGGCGCGACCTGCATCTCGTTTCACCCGGAAGCCTCCGGGCACGTCGACCGCACCCTGCAGCTGATCCGCGATCACGGTTGCCAGGCCGGCCTCGTGTTCAACCCGGCCACGCCGCTCGGTTACCTCGATTACGTGCTCGACAAGCTCGACCTCGTGCTCGTCATGTCGGTGAACCCGGGCTTCGGTGGCCAGAGCTTCATCCCGAGCGCGCTCGACAAGCTGCGCGCGGTGCGCGAGCGGATCGACCAGAGCGGTCGCGCGATCCGGCTGGAGGTCGATGGCGGCGTGAAGGTCGACAACATCGCCGAGATCGCGCGTGCCGGCGCGGACACCTTCGTCGCCGGTTCGGCGATTTTCGGCAAGCCGGACTACGCAGCGGTCGTCGCCGCGATGCGTCGCGCGGTCGCCGGCGCCTGAGCCGGCCGCCTCCGGCCGGGTACCGATCGGGCCTCGCTCACGATGCCGGCCGCATGGCCGGCTCGGCGAACACGACGTAGCGCAGCGGCCCGCCGGGCACGATCGCATCGAACGGATAGCAGGTCACCAGCAGCAAGGTGCGGCCGCCGGCCACGGCATCGATGCGCGTGGTGCGCGAATCGACGATGCGCGTGCCGGTCACGCGGTAATCGGCACTGCGCCCGGCGCCGGTCTCGAGGATCAGTGTGTCATCCGGGCGCAATGCCGAAAGGAAAGCGAAGTGCGTGTCGCGATGGCCGCTGACGATGCTCGGGCCGTCCGTGCCGAGCGGTGCGCTGCCTTCGTTCCAGGCCGGTCCGAACGCGAGCGTGCGGCCCGAATCCCCGGCCAGGACGATTTCCGAGACGGCCAGTCGCGGCACCGTGAGGCGCGCGACCGGCACCGTATCGGCCCACGGCCAGGGCCGGTGCGCGGCGTGATCGGCGAGCTGGCGCGTCCAGGCGCGTTCGAGCAGGGCCTGGGCGAGCAGTGCCTTGGCGTGGATGTAACCGCCCGCGCCGAGCTGCCAGACGGCCAGCGCGGCGCAGGCGATGGCCGCGCGACGCCGCGGGTTCATCCGGCAACCAGCGCGTAGTCGGCGACGCGTTCCGCCGGCGCCGCCGACATTGCCTCGGCGAGGCGTGCGAACAGGGCCGGCGCGACCAGCGCCTCGGCGCCGAGCCAGGCGCGTTCCTCGCGCAGCGGCGCGACGTGCGGCGTGCCGGGTGCGTTGCGCTCGTGACGTGCGATAGCGTGCAGGGCGTGGAAGTCGGCGGGCAGATAGAGATCCATGACCGTTCCCCTTCTTCAGTGCCGGGCCGACGCCGGACGTCCGGGCCGGGTGCGCATCAGGCCGAGCGCGAGCAACAGCGCGAAGGCGCCGATCGCGAGCTTCAGCCGGGCATCGGTGGCGGTGCCGGCGAAGGCCAGCGAACCGTTCGGCGCCGCGTTCGCCACGTCGGTGTGATGCAAGTCGGATTCCGCGGGCCGCGCCGGCGTGCGATCCACGGCGACGAGGCTCGTGTAGCGGCTGACCAGATGCTGGGCGAGGGCGAGATCGAGGATCGCCTGGCGCGTCGTCGTCTCGTCCGCGCCGCGATCGATCGCGTCCTCGAGCTCGTCGATCTTCTGGCGCGCCCAGAGCCGTGCGAGGCCCGATGCCCCGGCGCGTGCATCGAAACGCAGGGTCTGCGACCAGGGACGCTCGGCGAGCGTGCCGAGCGCTTCGATCGCGCCGCCGGCGCGTTCCAGCCGCGCGACGGCGATCAGCGGTTCGCCGTGATAGAGGTCCGGCAGGCGTTGCGGATAGGTCTCTGCCGCGACCGGCCAGCGCAGCTGCAGATCGCGCAGGGTGGGATGGTCGAGCTTGTCGAACAGCGTCTGCATGCGTGCGCCGACCTCGCCGAGATCGCGGACCACGATTTCCGCTCCGCGGCCGCGCTGGGCCGCCTTCGCAAGGAAATGCGCGTTCGGTGCGCTACCGATCCCGACCGGGAACAGCCGCGACGTGCCGAGTTCGGTTTCGATCAGCGTGTACAGCGCCTCGGCGTTGTCCACGGCACCGTCGGTGGCGAACACCACCTGGCGCACGTAACCGTCCGGCGCCGTGCCGGCGAGCGCGGCGTGCAGGGCCGGCGCCATCTCGGTGCCGCCCTCGGCCTTGAGTTGCGCGACCCACTCGCGGGCGAGCTGCACGTCCTGCGGATCGGCGGGCGCGGCCTGATCGAACAGCTGGGTGGTGTCCGAGCTGAAGCGGATCACGTTGAAGCGGTCGCGCGGCGTGAGCCGGCCGAGCGCCAGATCGAGCGCGGCCTTGGCCTGGATCAGCGAGCCGCCTTCCATCGAGCCGGAGGTATCGATCACCAGGATCAGCTCGCGCGGCAACGGCGTGGCTGGCAGCGTCGGCGGCACCAGCATCAGCAATGCGTAATCGGCATCCGCGGTGTGCTCGGAGAACAGCGCCGCGGCCGGCGCGGCGAGCGGCTTCGGTACCCAGCGCAGCACGAAATCGCGATCGGCCGGGATGTCGGTGGTCGCGAGGCGGATGGTGTAGCGACCGGCGCGGGGTTCGACGTGCACGGCATGGCTCGGCGATTCGACCGTCGCGAGCGGCAGCCCCGGATCGAGCTCGACCTGCAGCGTGACGCGCGGTGCCGGGGTTGCGGGAGCGGCTGGGTTCGCAGCGTCCGGCGATGCTGTGTCCGCCGATGCCGTGCCCGCCGATGCCGTGTCCGGTGCGGCCGTGGCGGCCGGTGCGGCGGGTTGCGTGTAGCGCGGCGTGAAGGTCAGCGGAAAGCTCAGCGCGAACGCCCCGTCCTGGTAGTCGATCCGCTGCCAGTAGCCGATCTCGACCTCGACATCCTCACCCGGCGCGACGTTGGCGAGCGCGGTGCGGAACAGATTCCCGGACATCGCCTCGACCAGGCTCGCCCGCTGTCCGCGGCTCGCGGCCGCGGCGTATTCCTCCCGCGCCTGCTGCTTCTCGCGGATCTCGCCGACGATCGTGCGCGCACCGACGTGCAGGGTGAGATCGTGTACCGCCGCGCCCTCCGGCAGCGGCAGCACGTATTCGGCCTCGAGCCAGGTTGCGCCCTCGTTGTGGAAACGCTGCACGACGTGCACCTCGGCGACTAGACCGTGCACGTCGAAGCGCACGTCGGTGGCGAGGCTCGCCACATGCTGCATGCCGCCGTCGGCAAGGACGCGGATCTCGCCACTACGGGGCGTCCCGGCGTGCGCCGCGCTCGCGAAACCGAGCAGCAGGGCGAGCACCGCGAAGAGCACGCGAAGCGGTTCGAAGAAACGGGTGAGTTCCTGGTTGGGATCGGGGCGGTCGGCAAACATGGCGGTCGGACGTGGCCACGGCGGATGCCGTGCACCGGCATTCGAGCGTTCCGTGCCGTCCGGCTAGCTGCACGGATGCGGCAGGTCGGCGACGGCTTCTGGCATTTCGCGGGCAATGCCCGTGCGGCCGTTGCTGCGCCGCGGGGTGCGCCCTAAGCTCGCCACACCTCATCGGACACGAGCATCCCCATGGCCCGCAGCATTGCCATCGTCGAGGACGAACCGCTGATCCGCGCGAACTACGTCGAGGCGCTCGGCCGCTTCGGCTACGAGGT
>CAYYHP010000003.1:0-43831 GCA_964471815.1 uncultured Rhodanobacteraceae bacterium | reverse complement strand
GTTTCGCCGATTCCTCTCTACTTTAGGCTGGTCCAAAATCCCGGGGAGGGGTCAATAACCACCATCTCGAATACACCGGATTTTCCGACAAGGCCTACGAGCACAGCGAGAACTACGATTTCGAATACAAGAGCTTGACCCGCGGCCCCCTGAGAGGACCAAGCCGCAGCAAGGGCGGCGGCACCAATCACATCGTGAAATACACGGGTTATCTCACCGACAATTTCACTCTGTCCTCACTCTATGGTCAGGGACGCAACCAGCGTTACGACCAGCCGGCCGGAGAAGCTGGCGCCGTCTGCCCATATGTCGAAGACGAACGTAAACATGCCGCGGACAGGACATCCGGGTGCTGGGTCACCGCTGCTCCGGAACGGCCCGATGCCGCCAGTGATCACCGGGCATTCCGCATCGATGCGGAGTGGCATTGGGGCGATCATGATCTCCGCTTCGGATACGATGCGGAACGGTACACGGTCACGGCAGGACAGGAATACGCCGGTGGCGTGTTTTGGGACTATGAGGATGTAAAGCCCGGCACAGAGCTGACACACGGCATCGTTCCCGCCGACGTGAACCAGCTGGTCATAAAGCGGGTCTTCCATACCGGCGGAACGTTCAGGGTCGATCAGGCGGCCGAGTACGTCGAGGATCGCTGGCAGATCACGCCGAACCTGCTTCTGAACCTCGGCCTGCGCAACGAGCAGCTCGACAACCGCAATGCGTCCGGCATCAGTTTCGTGAAGCTCGACCGCCAGCTGGCACCACGCCTCGGATTCTCCTGGGACGTCCGTGGCGATGCCTCGCTGAAGATCTTCGGCAGTGCGGGGCGTTATCACCTGCCCATAGCCGCGGCGGTGAACTTGCGCGCGTCGGGACCGCAGCTCTACACCCTGGAATACTTCCCGTTCACGGCGATCGATCGGCGCACCGGCGTACCGACGCTCGGGCCCAGGATCGGCGAGCTGGAATACGTCAACGAATCGCGCGGTAACGCCCACGATCCGCGTGCGATCGCCAGCCGCAATCTGAGTCCGATGTATCAGGATGAATTCATCCTGGGCCTCGAGAATGACTTTGGCAACAACTGGTCCGGCGGCGTGCGCGCGATCCACCGCGATCTGCGTCGCGCGATCGACGATTTCTGTGACCGACGACCATTCATAGAATGGGCCGAAGCGCACGGCAAGACCTATTCGCCCGCATGGACTGCCCCGGGTTGCTTCCTGTTCAACCCGGGCCAGGCGGCGACGTATCAGATCGACATCGACGACGATGGTCAGATCGACACCGTCGACCTGACCGCGAGACAGATTGGAATGCCCAAGGCGCGCCGCCGCTACATGGCCCTCGAGTTCTTCTTCCAGCACGCCTGGGACGAGAAGTGGTTCCTGCGTGGCTCCTATACCTACGCGCGAAACGAGGGCAACACCGAAGGTGGAGTGAAGTCGGATATCGGCCAGGACGACACCGGCATCACCCAGGATTTCGATCTGCGCGAGCTGATGATCGGTGCGTATGGTCCACTGCCGAACGAACGCCGGCATACCCTGAAACTGTTCGGCGCCGTGGCGCTCGGCGAGGAGTGGCGTGTGGGCAGCAATCTCCTGCTGCAGTCGGGTCGTCCGAAAAACTGTTTCGGTATGCTGCCGGCCAACATGTCGCAAAGTGAATCGTATAAAAATGACTTCTTCTTCTGCCGTGGTGTGCCGACGCCACGCGGCTCGCAGGGGCGCACGCCGTGGATTACGCAGGTCGACCTGAACCTGGAGTACCGGCCAGCCTTTGCGGATGGAAACCTCGCTTTGCGCCTGGATGTGTTCAACGTGCTGAACGCCGCGCGGGCGATCACGGTAAGCGAGCAGGGTGAGAGCGATACGGGTCTGTTCCTTGCAGACCGTTACGGCATCCCGATGAATTTCCAGACGCCGCGCTACATCCGGCTGAGCGCCCAATACGATTTCTCGATGTAGGTGTGCACAGGATGCGCTCGCTGGTCGTTATTCTGCAGCGCATCCTGGTGCACTTGATGATGGGCGCGGGCGTGGGGATTTCCATGCCCGCGCAGGCTGGTTTACGCAGGCGTGTCAGTCGAGTCTCGTGCCATGCCCGATGATCGATTCGGAGCACAAGGTGCCGTTCGTGGGCCCACACAGTGGCGGTGGCACAAAGCGCGGCTCAGCTAGGCCAGAAAGAGCCATCCGCCATGATGCGTATCCAACTCGGGAGATCTGCAATAGAAGGCAGATGACCCCGGTTGCGGGAGTCGTCAGCATGCGCGCTGCATCGGGCACGGTGCCCGACATCGTGGCAAAGGACTGGAGAACCATGCGCAGCTTGATCTTCCTCGCGCTGGCCGCCGCGGCGACCAGCGTCCATGCACAGCAGAGTGTCCAACCGGACTGCGGGTCCATCCGGACCATCATCTATTTCGACGGCCCGGATCGCCGCAACGTGATCGGCACGCTCGAAGTGCGGGCCGAGGGCAATCGCATCCTCTACGGGCGTACCAGTGCCTACTGGGCGATCGAGCGCAAGGACTGCCTCGACGACGTCATGAGGCCCGGTCAGCCATCGAAGGACTGAGCCTGGCGGGCGCGTCATCGCTGCCGCCAGCAAGTGGCCAGCCGTTTTCACGCCTTCGACGACCGACTCAGTGCGGTTGATCGGGTGGGCTTGGCGATCGGCAGCGGCTCGCTTCCCGTATCGATGGTCGCGTCTTGAATGTCAGGAGCATCCAGAGTTGGCCGGGCCTGCTCTCGGGCGTAGTGTCCGCTTCAATGCGGCCAGACCATCAGGGGCATGGCGCGGGCCGACGATGGCCCTGTCCGCGTGAGTCGCGCATCCGTGCATATCCCGGCAGTCGCGGTAGTTACGCGGGCTGGCGACTAATGGATCCGCAGGGCGTGACCCTGCGTCCAGCCAAGCCATGAACGGAGGTAACCATGCGCAACTTCGGTCCGATGCTTCTGCTGCTGTTCCCGGCCATCGCCGCCGTTTCGTCGAGTGTCGCGCTCGCGGCGCGGCCGGCGCGCGAAGAGGCTTATCAGATCCGTTATTACGATGACGCCAGTCGCCAGACGGTCGTCGGCGTCTATACCGCGCTCTGCTTCAGCCCGCCTTCGATGCACGGCAAACAGACCCCGCATTACGAGGTCGTCGTCCTGCACCTGTGTTCGGCGGTCGACAACGAGCCTCCGCGCTTCCGTTGAGTCCACGCGTGGCGGGTGGCGGCCGACGGCCGTCACCCGCTGCCGGATCGTGCGATCACGGTGCCGGTCGATGCGCCCACCCTGCGCCGCAGGCGCAGAGCGATTGCTCCATGCAGGGGGCTCGCGGTGCTTACTTGCCGGCTTCCTCGCGTTCCTCGGCGAATGGATTGGCCGGCATCATCGTCTCGGGGCGCGCCCAGCGGTCCTTGCCACGCAGCTTCGGCTCCGGCTTGGCGCGAGGCTTGCGCGGCTCGGGTGCCTTCACCTCGAAACCGGTTTCGCTGCTCGCGCCGTTCTGCGCGAGACGCAGCGTGTACTTGCCCGGTACGACGAACAGGCGATGACCGAGCCGCACCGATTCGGCATACGGTGTGCGTGACAGATTCACGGGTTCCTTGGCGTCCTTGTCCTTGGCGAGGCGCGCCTGTTCGGCGCTGAGGGCAAGGTCCTTGTCGACGAGCAGATCCCAGCTCCAGGTGTTCACGCCGCGCTTCACGTCGAACTTCAGTTCCCGGAGCGGATGCTTGTCCTCGTCGAGCACGCTGAGCGTGACCTCGCCAGCCGCCTTGGCCCAGTACGTGCCCTCGAGCTTCGGCAGATAGGCGGATTCGTCGAACCACAATGCCGGGCGCGAGCGCCAGTCGCGATCGGCCTGCACGTCTTCAACCGGGAACAGCTTGAGCGGCGTGTCGCGCACGGCCGGGGTGAGTTCCTGGACCGGCAGCACGTCGAGGATCCATGCACTGCGGCCGTGCGTGCCGGCGATCAGCTCGCGCTCGCGCGGATGCACGGCCAGATCGTGCACCGGCACATTCGGCAGATTGCCCTGCAGGGCCTGCCAGTTCGCGCCGCGATCGAGCGACACGTACACGCCGCGGTCGGTGCCGACGTAGATCACGTCGGCATCGACCGGGTCCTCGCGCACGACGTTGACCGGCTCGGCCGGCAGGCCGCGCGCGATGTCGGTCCAGGTCCTGCCGAGATCGTCGGTACGGTAGAGGTACGGCGTGATGTCGTCGTTGCGGTAACCGTTCAGCGCGACATAGGCGCGCTCGCGCGCATGGTGCGAGGCCTCGACGCGGCTCACCCAGCGCTCGGCCGGCAGGCGTTCGGAGACGTAGTTCCAGCGCGTGCCGGAGTCATCGCTGACCCAGACGTTGCCATCGTCGGTGCCGACCCAGACCAGACCGAACTGCTGCGGCGATTCGCTGATCGTCGAGATCGTCGCGTATGGCACGTCGCCACGCTGCTTCGACGTGGTCAGGTCCGGACTGACCGCGGCCCAGGTCTCGCCCTTGTCGAGCGAGCGGAACAGCCGGTTGGCGCCCATGTAGACGACATCGGCGTGGTGCGGCGAGAGCAGCACCGGCGTGTTCCAGTTGTAGCGCAGCGGCGCTGCCTTGATCGAGGCGCGTGGACGCACCTCGTGGCCGCCGCCCGGTCCGCTGCGCTGGTAGTGGCCGAACTGATAGCCGGTGTAGATTGTCGCGTTGTCGCGCGGATCGATCGCGCAGTACATGCCGTCGCCGCCGCCGACCACGGTCCAGTCCTGGCCCTGTTCCCAGCGCGTACGGCTCGAGCCCTTGAACGTGCCGTTGTCCTGCAGGCCGGCGCAGACGTTGTAGGGATCGGCCATGTCGAAGCCGACGTCGTAGATCTGGCCGACCGGCTGCGCATCGAGCTTCAGCCAGGTCTTGCCGCCGTCGTAGGTCATGTCGAGGCCGCCATCGTTGCCGGCGATCATGCGTTGCGGGAAGGCCGGATCGATCACGAGCTCGTGGTAGTCGACGTGCATGTTCGGATGGTTGAGGCCGTGCCAGCTGCGGCCGCCGTCCGTGGATTCGATCAGCGGCAGGCCCTCGGCGAACACGTGTTCGGGATCGGTCGGCGCGACGCGCACCTGGCCGAAGTAGTAGCCGTAGGTGTAGTTCACCTCGCGCAGCGGTTTCTCGTTGACGCGCCGCCAGGTCTTGCCGGCGTCGTCCGAACGATAGACCTCCAGGCCCTTGATGTCGGTGTCGAATAGGGCGGCTTCGGCCTCGTGCAGGTGTTCGGCGAGCTGGGCGACGGTCAACTCGTCGCGCTTGACCATGTCGATCAACTTCTTCGCGTCGAGCGCGGTGTCCAGATCGCTCGCCCGGAGGAAGCTCTCGATCTCGTCCGGATCCTGGCGCAGGAATTCCTCCTTGCTCATCTTACGCAGGCGTCGGGCACTCACCGGCCGGTCGCCGAAATCCTGCTCGGCCTCGGGCAGGGATTCCCAGTTGTCCACGCTCGCGTACAGCGTGTCCGGCCGGCTCGGCGCGATCGCAAGGCCGATGCGGCCGACCTTGTCGCCCTGCGGCAGACCGCCGGCGAGGCGCGTCCAGGTGTCGCCGCCGTCGGTCGAGACGTGTACGGCCGAACCCTTGCCGCCCTCGGAGAAGTTCCATGGCGTGCGCGAACGTTCCCAGGTCGCGGCATACAGGCGTTTAGGATCGCGCGGATCGAGGACCAGATCGATCGGGCCGGTCCAGGCAGTCTCGCCCTTCAGCACCTGCTGCCAGGTCCTGCCGCCGTCGCGGCTGCGGAAGATGCCGCGTTGGCCGCCTTCGCTGTACAGCTTGCCGAGTGCGGCGACATAGATCGTGTCCGAGTCGTGCGGATCGACGACGATGCGTGCGATGCGGTCGGTTTCGTCCACGCCCATCGGCCGGAAGGTCTTGCCGCCGTCGTCGGAACGGAACACGCCGAGGCCGCCGTACGACGAGCGCGAGGAATTCGCCTCGCCGGTACCGATCCAGAGCGTGTCCGGATGTTGCGGATCGACGGCGATCGCACCGGTCACCATCGTCGGCAGATGGTCCGAGAGCGGCGTGAAGCTCACGCCGTTGTTAGTGGTCTTCCACACGCCGCCGGTCGCATAGGCGACATAGAACGTGTACGGCTGACCCGGAACGCCGGCGATCTGCACCACACGCCCGCCCTGCACGGTCGGGCCGATGTCGCGCCACTTGAGGCCTGCGAACAGCGAATCGCGGCCGAGCGCCTCGTGGCGCTGCCAGGCCGCCCAGCGGTCCTTCGCCGTCGCCGGACCTTGCGCGGCCGGACGGGCCTGAACGCTGCCGCCGAGCGCGACGAGCAGGGCGACGACGAGGGGACGGACAAGGGCGGGGGAAGCCATCGCGGCGCTCCTGGACGGACGAGGCTGTCGAAACTACCGGTGCCGGCTGCCTCCTGCCAAGGCCGGAGGTCACGTCCGGCGGCGCGATCGGAGCGCAGCGTCACCACCGGGCGGGCGGCAGTGCCGATCATGCGACGCCCGACCGATGTGGGGTGATGCTGGCATACGCGACGAGCGATCCGTTCAGCCGTGTTTGCCGGCATGGTCGCGACACTGCAAGACAAAACGGCTAACCTAGATGGTCGAAAAGCCCGCTGGCATGCCTTTGCGCACGTCCGGACCGACCGGACGCCCGCCGGACTGCCGGCATGAACGAGAGGAAGTGATTCGTGTACAAGGTACCGCTTTCCACAGCGTTTGCCGCCGCCCTGCTGCTCGCCGCTTGCGGTGGCGGCGGGAAGAACGACGATGCCGGCCACGGCAACCAACCGGCGCGGACCGCCGCCGTCACGACGGTCGAGGGCTCGGTGACGCTGCGCACGCCCGCGCCGCTCTCGCCCGCCGCCAAGCTCACCGTGCAGATCCTCAACGTCTCGCAGAAGCCCGCCTCCGTGCTGGTCGAGAAGGCCGGCGAACCGGTCTCGGCGATGCCGGCGACATTCAAGCTCGACTTCGATCCGGCGAAGATCGACCAGGGTGCGTTCTACGTCGTCGATGCCGCGATCGTCGATGGCGAGCGCCGCTATGTCTCGGCACGCCAGTATCCGGTCATCACCAAGGGTGCGCCGGCGCGTGTCGATGTGCAGCTCAATCCGGAGCCGACCGCCGGCGAGAAGGTCGAGGAGGAATACCGCCTGCTCGAGCGTGCGATCGGCGGCATGAAGCGCACCCAGGGCTCGAGCGAGGAGGAGAAGAGCACCACCGCGTGGGATGGCTTCTTCGACAAGAGCGGCCTGCGCTACATCCGCGAGATCACGGATCTCGGCGACAAGGGCCGCATCAACACGTTCTTCGCCTATCGCGCCAACGGCCAGCCGATGCTGGTCTTCAGGGAGAACGTGCCGGCGATGTCCGAGAGGGCCAGCGCCTCGTCGCGCGCGGCCTGGGACGAGCAGGGCAATCTGGTCGTCAAGGTGCATCGTGACGGCGCGAATGCCGGCGTGCTCTCCGACGCCGATGCCAAAGCATTGCAGGAACGCGCGCGCGCGCTGTACGACATGGTGTCCAAGCGCAAGCCGTGAACCATGCGCGGTCCGCGCGTCACCGCGCGGATCGGGCCTGAGGAAAAAGGCCGGGATCTCCCGGCCTTTTTCATGCCCGCACGCTACGGGCCGGATATCGCACTTCCAGCCGTGCCGGGTCAGCTCTTGCGCGCCCGCGCGAAGGCATCGGCCAGGGCGTGATTGCCCGGCGCCGGTGCGCTGGCGGGCTTCACGCCGGGGCCGCGCGGGCCCGGCTCGCGGCGCGGACCGCGCTCGTCGCGTCGATTGCCGCCGTTCGCCTCGCGTGCGCCGCGCGCGTCGCCGAGCGGATCGTCGAGGCGCATGGTCAGCGCGATGCGCTTGCGCGCGAGATCAACCTCGAGCACCTTGACCTTGACGATGTCGCCGGCCTTGACCACCTCGCGTGGATCCTTGACGAACTTGTGCGAGAGCGCCGAGACGTGTACGAGGCCGTCCTGGTGCACGCCGATGTCGACGAAGGCGCCGAATGCGGCGACGTTCGATACGCGGCCTTCGAGCACCATGCCGGCCTGCAGGTCGCCGATGTCCTCGACGCCCTCGGCGAAGCTCGGCGTGACGAACACCGGACGCGGATCGCGCCCGGGTTTCTCGAGTTCGCGGAGGATGTCGCGCACGGTCGGCACGCCGAAGCGCTCGTCGGTGAAGGCGTCAGGTTGCAGGGTGCGCAGGAATCCGCTGTCGCCGATCAGGCTCCTCACCTCGCGGCCGCAGCGGGCGATGATGCGCTCGACGACCGGATAGGCTTCCGGGTGTACGGTCGAGGCGTCGAGCGGGTTGTCGCCATCGGCGATGCGCAGGAAGCCCGCGCACTGCTCGAAGGCCTTATCGCCGAGGCGCGGCACCTTCTTCAATGCCTCGCGGTTGCGGAACGCGCCGTTCGCATCGCGGAACCTGATCACGTTCTCGGCGACCGAGGGACTCAGGCCCGCCACGCGCGCGAGCAGCGGTGCGGAGGCGGTGTTCACGTCCACGCCGACCGCGTTGACGCAGTCCTCGACCTTCGCATCGAGCGCCCGGGCGAGCTTCACCTGGTTCACGTCGTGCTGGTACTGGCCGACGCCGATCGCCTTCGGCTCAATCTTCACGAGTTCGGCGAGAGGATCTTGCAGGCGCCGCGCGATCGACACCGCGCCGCGCAGCGAGACGTCGAGCTGTGGAAATTCCTTCGCGGCGGTTTCCGAGGCCGAATACACCGAGGCACCGGCCTCGCTGACCACGACCTTGGCGAGCTTCAGTTCCGGATGCTTCTTCATCAGCTCGGCGACAAGCCGGTCGGTCTCGCGCGAGGCGGTGCCATTGCCGATCGCGATCAGGTTCACGCCGAACTGCTTCGCCGCCGCGGCGAGCTGGGCGATCGACTTGTCCCACTCGTTGCGCGGCTCGTGCGGATAGATCGTGCCGGTCGTGAGGAGCTTGCCGGTGCCGTCGACCACGGCCACCTTCACGCCGGTGCGGATGCCCGGATCGAGGCCCATGACGACCTTCGGCCCGGCCGGCGCGGCCATCAGCAGATCCTTCAGATTCTCGCCGAATACGCGGATCGCCTCGTCCTCGGCGGCTTCGCGCGCCTTGCCGAACAGGTCGAGGGCGAGGTGCAGGTGCAGCTTCACGCGCCAGGTCTGGCGGCAGGTCTCGACGAGCCAGGCGTCCGCCGCACGGCCGCGCGACGCGATGCCGGCATGCACGGCGACACGCCCCTCGGCTTCGACATGGCCCTGCTCGGGCTGTGCGGTCGGCTCGAGTTCGAGATCGAGGATGCCCTCGTTGCGCGCGCGGAACAGCGCGAGCAGGCGGTGCGACGGAATCGCCTTCAGCGGTTCGGCATGATCGAAATAGTCGCGATACTTGGCACCTTCATTCTGCTTGCCGTCGATGACCCTCGCGCGGATCTGGCCACGCTCCCAGAGCCAGTCGCGCAGCTCGCCGACCAGCGCTGCGTCTTCGGAGAAGCGCTCCATAAGGATCGCCCGCGCGCCGTCGAGCGCGGCCTTGACGTCGGCGACACCCTTCCCGGCATCGACGAAACCCAGGGCGCAGGTTTCGGGCACGCGCGCCGGGTCTTCGAGCAGGCCTTCGGCGAGCGGTTCGAGACCTGCCTCGCGGGCTATCTGCGCCTTGGTGCGGCGCCTGGGCTTGTAGGGCAGGTAAAGGTCCTCGAGGCGCGCCTTGGTGTCGGCTTCGAGGATGTCGCGTTTCAGCTCGTCACCGAGCTTGCCCTGCTGGGCGATGCTGTCGAGGATCGCCGCACGCCGCTCCTCGAGTTCGCGCAGATAACGCAGGCGCTCTTCGAGCAGGCGCAGCTGGGTATCGTCCAGGCCGCCCGTGGCCTCCTTGCGATAGCGTGCGACGAAGGGCACGGTGGCCCCGCCGTCGAGTAATTCCACGGCCGCTGTGACCTGTTCCGGACGCGCGGCGATTTCCTGGGCGATGCGTTGTTCGATGGACAGCATGATGCGTGCGGGTCTTCCGTGTGGGGGAAAGGAACGGGATGGCGGGCACGTGGCGTTCAGGCGACGCGCTGATTGCCGCGCTTCAAGTGCACGAGCAGCAGCGAGATCGCCGCGGGCGTGATGCCGCTGATGCGCTGCGCCTGGCCGACGGTGCCGGGCCGCGCGCGTTCGAGCTTCTGGCGCGCCTCGGCCGAGAGGCCGGCGACACGGGTGTAGTCGAAATCGGCAGGGATTGCCATGGTCTCGTAGCGGCGCTGACGCGCGATCTCCTCATTCTGGCGCTCGAGATAGCCGGCGTACTTGGCCGCGATCTCGACCTGCTCAGCGACCCGCGGATCGTCCACGCCCGGGCCGAGCGCCGGTACGCGCATCAGCACGGCGTAGTCGAGCCCGGGACGGCGCAGCAGATCGTGAGCCGGGACCTCGCGGCTGATCTCGATGCCGAGCGTGGCCTTGATCTCGGCGCCGAGTGCATTGGTCGGGGCGGCCCACAGGCTCCGCAGGCGTGCGGTCTCGCGCTCGATCGCCTCGCGTTTCCTCTCGAATGCAGCGAGCCGGGCGTCGTTGACGCAACCGAGCGCGTGGCCCTGCGCGGTCAGGCGCAGATCGGCATTGTCCTCGCGCAGGTGCAGCCGGTACTCGGCACGCGAGGTGAACATGCGGTACGGCTCGCGCGTGCCGTTGGTGATCAGGTCGTCGATCAGCACGCCGAGGTAGGCCTCGTCGCGGCGCGGCGTCCATGGCTCATGGCCCAGCGCGGCACGCGCGGCATTGAGGCCGGCGATCAGGCCCTGCGCGGCCGCTTCCTCGTAGCCGGTCGTACCGTTGATCTGGCCGGCGAAATACAGGCCGGCGATGGCCTTGGTCTCGAGCGAGGCCTTGAGTCCGCGTGGATCGAAGAAGTCGTATTCGATCGCGTAGCCCGGGCGCGTGATGCGTGCCTGCTCGAAGCCCCTGATCGAATGCACGAGGTCGAGCTGCACGTCGAACGGCAGCGAGGTGCTGATGCCGTTCGGGTAGATCTCGACCGTGTCGAGGCCTTCCGGCTCGATGAAGATCTGGTGCGAGCTGCGCTCGGCGAAGCGTACGACCTTGTCCTCGATCGACGGGCAGTAGCGCGGGCCTATGCCCTCGATCTGGCCGGTGTAGAGCGGCGAGCGGTCGAGCGCGGCGCGGATGATCGCGTGCGTGCGCTCCGAGGTGTGGGTGATCCAGCAACTCACCTGGCGCGGATGGTCGGCTGCGCTGCTGAGGAACGAGAACACCGGCGGCGGTGTGTCGCCGGGCTGCTCCTCGAGCCCGCGGTAGTCGATCGTGCGCCCGTCGATGCGCGGCGGCGTGCCGGTCTTCAGCCGGTCCACGCCGAGCGGCAGCTCGCGCAGGCGCTGGGCGAGCGTGAGCGCGGGCGGGTCGCCGGCACGGCCGCCGGCATAGTTCGCCAGGCCCACATGGATCTTGCCGCCGAGGAAGGTGCCGGCCGTCAGCACCACGCACGGCGCCTCGAAACGCAGCCCGCCCTGGGTAACGACGCCGATGACGCGGTCGCCGGCGAGGACGAGGTCGTCCACGGCCTGCTGGAACACCGCGAGACCTGGCTGA
The DNA here is from genome assembly GCA_964471815.1 of uncultured Rhodanobacteraceae bacterium. Taxonomy (GTDB): domain Bacteria; phylum Pseudomonadota; class Gammaproteobacteria; order Xanthomonadales; family Rhodanobacteraceae; genus Tahibacter. The sequence continues at coordinate 32,223 of CAYYHP010000003.1, read as the reverse complement.
TGTTCGATCAGCGTGCGGATCGCCGCCTTGTACAGCACGCGATCGGCCTGGCAGCGCGTCGCGCGCACGGCCGCGCCCTTCGAGGCGTTCAGCGTGCGCCACTGGATGCCGGCGCGGTCCGCGGCACGACCCATCGCGCCGCCGAGCGCATCGATCTCGCGGACCAGGTGCCCCTTGCCGATGCCGCCGATGGCCGGGTTGCAGCTCATCTGGCCGATCGTCTCGATGTTGTGGGTCAGCAGCAGGGTGCGCGCGCCGCAGCGGGCGGCCGAGAGCGCGGCCTCGGTACCGGCGTGGCCGCCGCCGACGATGATGACATCATGACGATGGAAGGGATCGATCATGGCTAGGCTGCGGGTCCGGGAACGACAGACCGGGCGCGGCACTCCGAGGTCGCCGCCCGCGGCCGAGCGATGCGGCGGGCGGATGCCGTGCGGGTCGCGACGGCCGACGGGATGCCGTGCCGAATCCGCGGCATTTTACGTCAGCGTCCGGGATCGCGGTTGGCATGCATCCTGCTCAGCCTGTCCTGCACTTCCAGCGACGCACGGCGGTTGCGAGCCCGCCGGTGGCCGGACTCAGGGGTCGGCACCGCGTCGCGGGAAGGAAGCACGAGGTCGTGGCGGGTTTCCCGCGCGGCCTCACTTGATCCCGAACCCCCGCACGGCCCGGCCGGCGGGGGTTTTTCGTGGGCGCGCTTCGGCGCAAAGACGAGACTGGCGCCCGGCGGTCTTAGGAACAGGGGGAATCCAAGAGGACCGTATGCCGGGCGCCAGAAGTGAAGCGGATCATCGTGGCCGGGATTCGGCGCCGTCGCGATGGGTTCACTCTGCCGTCGCGCATGACGCCGTTCCGTGAAGGCGGTCGAAGAATACCACCGCCCGGTACGGGTGACGCCAGAGGTCAGGCGCGTGTCAGCAGGAGACGCAAAGTGTCACCCGCAGAGCCGATCACTACGCCGAACCGTGACCCGCTTCCGTCTGGCACGCGACTTGCGTCACGTTCCGCCGCGTTCGACCCCAGTTCCGGAGACGTTCGATGTCCGCGACGGCCATCCTGCCCGAGACCAATCCGCTGTTCCTGCGTCATGACCTGATGATCGAGGTTGGCCGCCTGCAGATGGCGATCGAGCAGATCCGCGCGAGCCGCCCGGCCGCGGAAGCGCAGCCGTTGGTTTCGCCGCTCGAATCGCGCCTCGTGCGCCTGACCGAGGCGCTGACCCGTCTGCCGGCCTGATCCGGCCTGCCAAGGCCGACTTAGACCGAACCTCCTATGGCGTCGCGTCGGCTTGTCTCCTTGCCTCGCCTGCAGGGCGAGGCAAGGAGCGGGGCTCGGCATGCGTCCGGCCTGCCGTTTGGTCACCCCGGACTTCTTCATCCTTCCCAGTCCGTCGCGCAGACAGGGCGGGAACGGGCGCCACCCGCTCGCAACGCAGTCTTGCCAGCGGTGATTCTCAGGAAACCGGCGCCTGTCCGAGTGTCCGCGCGAGGATGTCGCCCAGCTCGCGCGAAAGCCCGGCCCGACCGGCCAGTCGCTGCAGGCTGACCTGGAGCAGGGCGCGCCGCTGCGGCTCGAGGCGTCGCCAGTCCTTGAATGCCGTGGCCACACGCGCGGCGATCTGCGGATTGAGTCCGTCCAGTTCGCCGAGTGCGGTCTCGAGCAACGCGTAGCCGGCCCCGTCGGCACGGTGGAAGGCAACCAGGTTGCGCTGTGCGAAGGTACGCAGCAGCGCGAAAACCTTGTTCGGATTGCGCAGCGAGAAACGGGGGTGACCGAGCAGTGCCGCGACCCGCTCGACGGCGGCGGGCTGCGGCGCACCGGCCTGCAGCGCGAACCACTTGTCGAGCGTGATCTCGTCATCGGCATGCCGTTCGGCGAAGGCCGCGAGGGCCGCCTCGGCCTCGGGCGCGCCGACGCGGACCAGCACGCCGAGCGCACCCAGACGCTCGCTCATGCACCGGCCCGCGTTCGCGCGGGCAGTCGCGACCGGCCAGGCAGCTACATCGGCGTGCGCCCACAGCGCGAGGCAGCGGTTCAACAAGCGGCGGCGATTCTGCGCCACGCCGCCGATGGCGCCCGTCTCGTCTGCCAGCAGGGCTGCATGGCGCTGCGCACACCAGGCACCGAGCTGGCGGGCGAGGGCATGTTCCAGCGCTTCGCGGGCCGCCTGTATGGCCGGCGGATCGAACGGCTCGGCCAGCTCGGCGAGTTCGAGCACGTCCGGCGGCGTGAGCAGCTCGGCGAGCAGGGCCGGTTCGACCTCGTCCATCTCGACCAGCGCCGCGAGGCTCGCCGTCCAGGTCGCGAGCGCCGCGCCATCGTGGCGACCGGCGAGCGCCTCGGTGAATGCAAGCCGGGCGAGCTTCTGGCCGGCCTCCCAGCGGTTGAACGCATCGGTCTCGTGACGAAGCAGGAAGGCGAGATCCTCAAGCGTGTGGCCGGCAGCGAGCCGCACGGGTGCCGAGAAGCCGCGCAGCAGCGAGGCCCGCGGTGCCTCGGGCACATCGAGGAACACGAAGCGCTGGCTCGTCACGTCGAGCTGCACGACGCGCTCGTGACCAGCCGCTGTGGCCTCGCCGGCCACGCGCAATGGCAGCATCCGGCCCGCGCCATCGAACAGCGCGAGTCGCACGGGGATCGGCACAGCGTGTTTCGTGGCCTGGCCCGGCGTCGGCGGCGTGTGCTGGGCAAGCATGAGCGTGTAGCGCCGAGTGGCCGGATCGTACTCGCCGCGCGCTTCCAGCACCGGCGTGCCGGCCTGCGCATACCAGGCGAGATACGGCGCGAGATCGAGCCCGTTCGCATCGCCGAGAGCGGCGAGGAACTGCTCGACCGTCGCGGCCTCGCCGTCGTGGCGGCGGAAATACTCGTCCATGCTGCGCCGCCAGCCATCCGCGCCGAGCCGGCCGGCGAGCATGCGGATCAGTTCCGCGCCCTTGTCGTACACGGTCGCGGTGTAGAAGTTGTCGATCGCCGCGTAGCGGTCGGGCCGCACCGGGTGTGCGAGCGGGCCGGCGTCCTCGGGAAACTGGGCGCGGCGCAGGACCTGCACGTCCTCGATGCGCTTCAGGCCCGGCGAGCCCATCTCGGCGCAGAACTGCTGCTCGCGGAACACCGTGAGCCCTTCCTTGAGCGAGAGCTGGAACCAGTCGCGGCAGGTCACCCGGTTGCCGGTCCAGTTGTGGAAGTACTCGTGTGCGACGATCGCCTCGACGTGGCGGTAGTCCTCGTCGGTCGAATGCTCGGGATCGGCGACGAGATACTTCGCGTTGAAGACGTTGAGGCCCTTGTTCTCCATCGCGCCCATGTTGAAGTCGCGGGTCGCGACCACGTTGAACACGTCGAGGTCGTAGCAGCGGCCGTAGCGCTGCTCGTCCCAGCGCATCGCGCGGACCAGCGCGTCGAGCGCGAAACCGCAGCGCGCGAGGTATTCGGGCTCGCTCCAGATGCCGAGCGCGACATGCCGGCCCTCGGCGGTGACGAACTCGCCACCGAGCCGTTCGAGCCGGCCGGCAACCAGCGCAAACAGATACGACGGCTTCGGGTGCGGATCATCCCAGGTCGCGTAGTGGCGGCCGCCGGGCAGTTCCCCGGCGCCGGCCGGATTGCCGTTCGCAAGCAGCACCGGGAAGCGCGTGCGGTCGGCGCGTAGCGTGACCGTGTAACGCGCCAGCACGTCCGGGCGGTCCGGGAAGAAGGTGATGCGCCGGAAACCCTGCGCCTCGCATTGCGTGAGCAGGAAACCGCACTCGCGTGCGCCGCTCAGGTAAAGGCCCTGCAACGCGGTGTTGCGCTCTGGCACGAGGCGGACCACGGTCTCCAGCACGCTGCCGTCGCGTGCGCCGGGCACCTCGAGACCATGCGCATCGTGGCGGTAATCGTGCGGACCGAGTGCGCGGCCGTCGAGGCGTATCGCCACGAGATCGAGCTCCTCGCCGTCGAGGCGCAGCGGCTCGTGCCGGGTCGCATCGCGCGTCATATGCAGGCGCGCGGTGACGCGCGTATCGGCCGGATCGAGATCGAATTCGAGATGGACGTGGGCGACGCGCCACGGCGGCGGAATGTAGTCGCGCAGGAAGACCATGCCGCCAGCGGCGGTGGGGTCGGCGGGATCGGGAAACATGCGGCTTGCAGGCGGACAGACGGAGAAAGCGTGCCCCGATCTTCGACGAGCGGGCCTGCCGCTGTCGAGCGGGACGGTGCAGCGGCCTCGCGAGCGAGCCTTCGCCCCGTGTCCGCGGTAGGCCCCTTGACCTTGGATGCGTACGGTCGCCCGGTCGACCTTTGCCCCCGCGTCCACGGCAGGCCCGCGTGGGCAGCGGCGTCCGCCGGCGTGACGGCGAGTGCGCTGCGCGCTATCGTGCCGCGCCCATGAACAAGACCGCTCCGAGCCTGGCCGATATTCGCGACGCGGCCGCACGTATCGCCCCGCATGCCCACGTCACGCCCGTGCTGCGCTCGCGCTCACTGGATGCACTGGCCGGCTGCGCGCTGCATTTCAAATGCGAGAACCTGCAACGCGCCGGTGCGTTCAAGTTCCGTGGCGCCTGCAACGCGGTCTGGTCGCTCGCCGGGGAGGCGGCTATGCACGGCGTGGTCACGCATTCCTCCGGCAACCACGGCGCGGCACTCGCGCTGGCCGCGGCGACGCGCGGCATCCCTGCGCATGTCGTCGTACCCGAGGGGGCGGTGCGCTCGAAGCTCGCGGCCATCGAGAGCTACGGCGCCACCCTGCATGCCTGCGCACCGACCATGGCCGCGCGCGAAGCCGCTGCCGAGGCGGTACGCCTCGCCACCGGCGCGACGCTGATCCATCCGTACACCGATCCGCGCGTGATTGCCGGGCAGGGCACGGCCGCGCTCGAACTGCTCACTGAGGTCGGCCGGCTCGATGCGCTGATCGCGCCGGTCGGCGGCGGCGGTCTCGTCTCCGGCTGCGCGATCGTCGCGCATGGCCTCGATCCGGGGCTCGCCGTGCATGCCGCTGAACCGGAAGGCGCCGCCGATACCTGGGAGTCGCTGCGACGCGGCGAGCGCGTCACCGACCTCGTGCCCGCCACCATCGCGGACGGCCTGCGCGGGATCATCGGCGCGATCAATTTCCGGATCCTGCGCGAGCACCGCGTCGACGTGCTGCCGGTCACCGACGACGAGATCGTCGCGGCGATGCGGCTGCTCTGGGAGCGCCTGAAGCTCATCATCGAGCCATCCAGCGCCACCGTGCTCGCTGCGATCCTGCGCCACCGCGAACGCTTCGCCGGCCGCCGCGTCGGCGTCATCCTCTCCGGCGGCAACGTGGATCTCGCGGCGCTGCCGTTCGGCGCCTGAGCCTCGCCAGCACGGAGCCTGGCGTCACCGGAAAAGGATCGGCGAATCCGTCCCACGCCGAGCCCGCACCCCGCCGGCGCAGTCACCTCGAAACCTAATCTGGAGCGACCGGATACGCCATGCTTCTTCTCGCCGCCGCACTGCTGTTCCTGCTCGGCCTTGCCCACTCCTATCTCGGCGAGCGCTACCTGCTGATGCGCCTGTTCCGGCGCGGGAACCTGCCCGCGCTGTTCGGCGGGACGGCATTCACCGTCGGCACGCTGCGCTTCGCGTGGCATCTGACCACGGTCGCGTGGTTCGGTCTGGCGTTCCTGCTCGTGCTCGTGGCGTTCGATGCGCTGACGACGGCACGCGTGCTGTACACGGTCGCTGCGTCGGCATTGCTGTCGGCCGCGTTCCTGATCGCGTTCACGCGGGGCCGGCATCTGTCCTGGATCGTGTTCCTCGCCGTCGGCGTGCTCACCCTGGCCGCCATCCGCGGCTAGGACGCGCGCGGTGCGCGCGTGATGCCGAGCATGGCCACGGCGAGCAGCGCGATGCCGATACTTTCAATGCGACCGGGGCGTTCGCCGAGCAGGGCCCAGGCGAGCAGCACGCCGGTCAGCGGCACGGCGAGGCTGGTGATGCCGGCGACGGTCGCCGGCAGGCGCTGTACGACGACCGACCACATCACCCAGGCGAGGCCCGAGGCGAGCACGGCGTTGTAGGCCAGCGCCGCGATGAACGGAACGGTCCAGGCGATCGGGCGTTCCGGCACGACCAGCGCAATCGCGACCAGGCCGATCGTGCCGAACAGCATCTGCCAGGCGGTCAGGCGCAGCGGCGAAAGGCCCCGGCCGGCCAGGAGCCGCTTGCTCAGCACCACAGCCACGGCCCAGCACAGGCCGCTCGCGAGCGCGAGCAGGGCGCTCGACGAGGCAGCGAAACCGTGCCACGGTTCGAGCACCAGCAGCAGACCGAGGCCGGCGAGGCCGATGCTCGCCCATTGCAGCGGCCGCGGGCGCTCGCCGAGCGCGATCCAGGCGAGCAGTAGCAGCCAGAACGGCATGGTGTAGGCGAGCAGCGCGGTCTTGCCGGCGCCGCCGGTGACCAGCGCGGATTGCACGAGGGCCTGGAAGCCGGTGGTCTGGGCGAGGCCGATCGCGAGCGTCGACCGCCACGGCGGCGGACGCAGCGATTCGCCGCGCAGCAGGATCACCGCGAACAGCACGCCGGTCGCGAGCACCGCACGCCAGGCCGCGAAGTGGAACGGCCCGCAGTCGCGCAGCACCTCCTTCATCACGATCCAGTTGTAGCTCCAGATCAGGGTCAGGAGGATCATCGCGACGAGTGCGCCGCGACGCGAGGCGGATTCCGACATGGATGGACCGGTGGCCGTATGCGAGGCGCGCATGATACGCGGCCGGTTTCCGGTGTTAGCAGCCCGGAATGGCGCCGATCCGCGTCATCGGCTGCCGCGGGGCCGTCCGGGCGACCTATACTGCGCGGCCTCCCGACCGCCCTAGGATCCCGTCATGAGCCCAGGCCAGCGCGCCATGGATCTCGCCATCGCGCTGATCGAGCGCTATTACGCGGCCTTCAATCGTGGCGACTGGGAAGGGATGCTGGCCTGTCTCGCCGACGACGTGGCGCACGACATCAACCAGGGCGGTCGCGAGATCGGCAAGGCCGCGTTCCGAGCGTTCCTCGCGCGCATGCAGCGCTGCTATCGCGAGACGCTGCGCGACGTCGCGATCATGGCGCAGGCCGACGGTACGCGTGCGGCGGCCGAATACGTCGTGCATGGCGAATACCTGGATGCCGATGCGGGCCTGCCGCCGGCCCGCGGGCAGCGCTATGAACTGCCGGGCGGTGCGTTCTTCGCGATCCGCGACGGCTGGATTGTTCGCGTGACCAACTACTACAACCTCGAGGACTGGCTGCGCCAGGTCTCGGCCTGAGCCCTGCGGCACTCCGGCCGGCAAGCCGCGCGCCACGGCTGACCTCGGTCAATCACTGCGTGCCGCGGCTGGGCTTCACTTGCCGGGTCTTTTCCGGAGCGTCCCGATGAAAGGTTCGTCGTCATCCACCCGTTATTCCGCCGCCGTGCGCGGCCTGCACTGGTTCGGTTTCCTGCTGATCGTCGTCGTCTACGCGCTCGCCGAACTGCGCGGCTTCGCGCCACGCGGCAGCGCCGCGCGCAGCGGCATGATGGCCGGGCATATCGGCCTCGGCGTGCTCGTCGCCGTGCTCGTGCTGCCGCGCCTGATCGCACGCGTGCTCTCGGCCACGCCGCCGATCGTGCCCGCGCCCGCCGCGCTGCCGGCGCTGTTCTCGAAGCTCACCTTCCTCGCGATCTACGCCTTCCTGCTCGTCCAGCCGCTGCTTGGCGTGCTGATGATCCAGGCGGGTGGCCACGACGTGACCCTGCCACTGCTCAGCGTGAACCTGCCGACCCTGATCGGCGCGGATCCCGAACTGCATGAAATGCTCGAGGACGTGCACGTCGTGCTCGGCAAGGTGTTCTATGCGGTGTTCGCGCTGCACATCGGCGCGGCGATCTGGCATCACCGCTTCATCAAGGACAACACGCTGCAGCGCATGCTTTGATGCATCGGACGCGAGGTGCCGTGGCGGGGCGTCCCGCACGCCGCGCGGTGCCTCGCGGTCGATGCGGTCCGCGGGGCTGATGCGTGGCTGCGCACCGCCTCATTTTCCGATCGGCACCGAGTTCGCGCCGGGCCGGGTGAGCACCAGTACGCCGCCGACCACGACGAGGGTGCCGAGGATCTGCAGCGCGGTGATCGGCTCGCCGAGCACGAAGCCACCGAGGAACACCAGCGAGACCGGACCGAGCACCGAGAGCTGCGCAGCCGCGCCGGCGCCGACGCGTGCCACGGCGCTCATCGTGAACGTCACCGGCAGGAAGGTGCACAGCACTGCATTGAGCACGGCCAGCGCATAGACCGCGGGCGGCTGGTGCAGCAGCGGCGCGACCGGGCGCCGGGCGAGATAGTGCACGAGCATCACCGCGGTCGACACGCACATGGCATAAGCCACCAGGCGCAGCGAGCCGATGCGCAGCACGAGTTCGCCGGACAGTGCGAGATACAGCGCATAGGCCAGCGCCGCGCCGAGCACGAGCAGGCTGCCGAGTGCGATGTGCTCGCCCTCGAGGCGCAGGTTCTCGGCGAACACCAGCGTCACGCCGACGTAGCAGACCAGCATCGCGATCCACTGCCGGCGCACGACCGGCCGCGCGAACGCGAACAGGCCGATCAGCAGCACGAACGACGGATTCAGGAACAGGATCAGCCGCTCCAGCGAGACCGGCACGTATTCGAGCCCCCAGAAGTCGAGCAGGCTCGAAAGGTAGTAACCGAGCCCGCCGAGCAGCAGGATCAGGCCGATCTCGCGACGCGTGAGCGGCGGTTTCGCGGCTGCCTTCGCACGGCGCGTCTCGCGCACCGCGAGTGCTGCGAACAGCGGTACCGAGAACGCCATGCGCAGCGCGAGCACGTCGAGTGCATCGATCCCGTAGCGGTATTGCAGCTTGGCGAGGATCGCCTTGGCCGAGAACGCCACCGCACCGATACCGGCGAGCAGGAAGCCGAGCTGCCGCGAGCGGCGGTGAGAGGAATCAGTCATCGGTCGGAAGGCGTGATCGGGATCGCGGCGGCGCACCATGGCGCGTGCGACGGCGACTTGCAATCCCGCCCGGGGGCATGAGTCGCGCCGGAGCGCTCGGTGCGAAGGACGCAAGGCCGCTGCGGCGACCGGCGGCAGCGGGCGGCTGCCGTTTTCCGTGCGGCTTGCGTAGCATGCGCTGCACGCCTGCGGAGGCTCCCATGTCCGTCGCCGAACCCGCCCTCGTCGCCGCGGCGATCCGCGACGGCTTCAACGACTATCACGCACGGTTCCGCGCGATCACCCAGCGCGCGCAGCGGCGTTTCGAACGGCGCGACTGGCGCGGCGCCGGCGAGGACGCGGTCGAGCGCATCGAGCTCTACGACCGCTGCATCGGCGAGATGGCCGTGCGCCTCGAAGCGATACTCGGCGCCGAGCCGGCCGATCCGGCGCGCTGGCATGCGATCCGCGATGCGTATGCCGAGGCGATCGCCGCGCTGCTCGACCAGGAACTGTACAAGACCTGGTTCAACACCCTGACCCGGCGCTTCCTGCGCATCCGCGGCGTCGCACCGGAGGTCGAGTTCGTCGCGCTCGACATCGAGCCGACCGACCGCATCACGCATCCGGTCGCCCGGCACAGCTATGCGGTCTGGAGCAACCTGCCACGCGTCTGCCGCGCGATCCTCGACGATTACCGCTTCGCCGCGCCGTACGCACACCCGGGCCTGTGCGCGGTGCGCATCGCGGAAGCGCTTGCGCGGAGGCTCGCGGACTGGGGCCCGAATCCGGTGCATGCGGTCGAACTGCTCGAGACCGTGTTCTACCGCGAGCGCCGCGCCTATCTCGTCGGCCGCGTGTTCGGCGAGACGCGGGTCGCACCGCTGGTCATCGTGCTGGCGCATGGCGTCATGGGCATCCGCGCCGAGGCGGTGATGACCGACCGCGTGCATGTGGCCCAGGTGTTCGGCTACACGCGCAGCTACTTCCATGCGGACTTCGCCACGGTCGGCGACGCGATTGTGTTCCTGCACACGCTGCTGCCACAGAAGCCGGTCGATGAGCTGTATACCGTGCTCGGCCGCGCCAAGCAGGGCAAGACCGAGCGCTACCGGCATTTCGTGCGCCATCTCGACAGCGATCCGGACGAGCGCTTCGTGCATGCCGAGGGCGAGCGCGGCATGGTCATGGCGGTGTTCACGCTGCCGTCGTACCCGCTGGTGTTCAAGCTGATCCGCGATCGCTTCGCGTACCCGAAGGACACGGTGCGCGCCGAGGTGATGGCGAAGTACCGGCTGGTGTTCCACCACGACCGCATCGGCCGCCTGGTCGACGCCCAGGAGTTCCGCTTCCTGCGCTTCCCGCGCCGCCGCTTCGCGAAGCCGCTGCTCGACGAGCTGCTCGCCGAATGCCGCGAGAGCGTCTATCTCGACGGCGAGGACGTCGTCGTCGCGCACTGCTATGTCGAGCGCCGCCTGCGGCCGCTGAACCTGCTGCTGCGCGAGGCCGATCGCGCGATCGCGCGGCGCGCGATCGTCGACTACGGTCAGGCGATCCGCGATCTCGCGCGCAGCAACCTGTTCCCGGGCGACCTGCTGCTCAAGAACTTCGGCCTGACGCGCAACGGCCGGGTGATCTTCTACGATTACGACGAACTGTGCCTGGTCACGCAATGCCGCTTCCGGCCGCTGCCCGACCAGGCGGGCGCCGGTGCGGAGAACTTCTACGTCGGTCCCGATGATGTGTTCCCGGAAATGTTTCCGCGCTTCCTCGGTCTTGATGACGAGCTGCGCGACGCGCTGATGGCCGCACACGCCGAGATCTTCGACGTGCGCTGGTGGATAGCCCTGCAGAACGACCTGCGCGCGGGGGGGCAGGACGACATCCCTCCCTATCCGAAGAGCGTACTGCTCGCCGATGGCGGTCTCGGCCTGACTTGGCAGGGAGGCTGAAGGTCAGAAGAGGCACACGGAGCGGTAGTCGTAACGCTACTGAACGACCGATGCGCAGAGCGATGTCGGCTGGTGGCAACCGGCTGGCGATGGCGAGAGTGCCAGCCAGCCGGCGCGCACTGTGCGGAAAGCAAGCGGGAGAGAATCAAGCGCTCTCAGCGCCGGGCCTGATCTCCGTCGACGATGCGCAACCCGCCCGCCTCGACACGGCGCACGCCGCGCACGTTGCGTGCGAGTTCGACAGCGAGATCGCGTTCGGCTGGACTGCTGACCGTGCCGCGCAAGTTCACCACGCCGTCCCGCGTGTCGACGTTGATGTCAAGCGCATCCACGCTGCGGGAGAACATCAGCGAGGACTTCACCTTGGTCGTGATCCATGCATCCGACACCGCATCACCGGCGCTGCGCGGGCCGCTGGCCTGACGACGACTGCCCTGGGCAGGCGGACGCACGACGAGCTGGTTGTCGATAGTGCGCACGCCAGTGGTGTTCGCGGCAAGCCGGCCGGCGAGGGTCTTGCTCTCCGGGCTGTCCACCTCGCCGCGCAACGTGACGCGGCCGCGGTCGGTATCGACATTGATTCCGAGGCTCTCGGTGGTCTCGTTCCACATCAGCTTGGATTTCACGCTCGCGGTGATTGTCGCATCGCTAACCACGTCGGCGAAGCCGCGTTCGCCATCGGTACTGGTGCCCGGACCGCTCCAGTTCTTGTCGACGGTGATGCGGTTGTCGACGTGGCGGATTCCCGACACGCCGCGTGCGATCGCTTCGGCCAATTCCTTCTCGGCCGAACTCTCGACCGTGCCGGACAGCACGGCACGCTCGCCGCGCACATCCACGGACAGCGCGTACGGGCGCAGATTGCGGTTCAGCGCATAGGCCCCCAGGATCCGGCCTTCGCGCCGCGCGTCCTCGGTGCTGGCCGCACCATGCGTGTCATCGCGCGTATCCATGGACTGGGCCCGGCCTTCGCGGCTCTGGGCATGCAGATCCGTGTCGAGGGTGAGGCCGCCCGCGGCGAGCAGGGCGAAGGCCAGCATCGGCAGCATGCGACGGTGCGGGGAAGGTATCGAGATCATGCGCGTTTCTCCTTTCGCTCGAGTTCGTTGGGGATGTCTGTCGAATGCCGTCCGGCTCGCAACGCCAGCACGCTGAGGCCCATGAATACGAAGAACAGCAGCTTGGCGAGACTCTCCGCGCTGCCGGCCATACCGCCGAAGCCGAGCACGGCGACGATCAGGCCGATGAGGAAGAACACAAGCGCGGAAGCCAGCATGGGTTGTTCCATCCGACACACGAAGTCCTGGATACCGGCCACCGACTGGCGCGGCCACGGTGCGGATGACGCAGCACCCGCAGCGCAAGAGAAGTCGCCATGCGCTGAATCGGCATTGAACTCAAAGGGCATTCGTTGCTAACCCGCCTTCGCCGGCCGGCAAGTGCTTGAGCCGGCATGCCGCTCTGCCCGGATGTCGGTGCGGACGGCGATCGGCGCCTGGCTCAAACGGGCGGATCGGCAACACGGCTGCGCGGCGTCCGTTGCCTCGCGCGACGTCTGTCAACGGCCGGAAGTCGGCGTGGGGCGGCCGGTGGGCCTGTGCTAGCCTCGGTGCGGCGTTCCCGTGGGAGTTCCGGACATGAAGCAGCAGGCCTTCGTTCTCGCCATCCTCGTCTCCCTGCTCCCGCTGGCAGGGCATGCCGCACCGCCGGCGCCGCCGGCAGCCACGGCCGGCGAACCGCTCGCCGCCGCCCTGACGCCGCTGCTCGCCGGCGAGTGGCGCTCGGCAGCCAACAAGGCGCGCGACGTGTACCGGCATCCGCTCGAGACGCTCGGCTTCTTCGGCCTGAAGCCGGAGATGACGGTGATCGAGATCACGCCGGGCGGTGGCTGGTATACCGAACTGCTGGGACCGCTCCTCAAGGACAAGGGCAAGCTCGTCGCGGCGCTGGTCGAGCCGCCGAGCGCGGCGAGCGAGGGCACGCAGAAATATCTCGCGCGCAGCAACGCCGATTACCGCGCCAAGCTCGCCGCCGACCCGGCGCATTACAACGCGGTCGAGGTGCGCGAGTTCTCGCTGAAGGAGCCGCACCTCGGCGCGGACGGCAGCGCGGACATGGTCGTGACCTTCCGCAACGTCCACAACTTCCTGATGTGGAATGCGGATCGCGCGACGTTCCAGGCAATGTTCCGCGTGCTCAAGCCCGGCGGCGTGCTCGGCGTGACCGATCACCGCGCGGTGCCGGGCACCGACCTCGAGACGAGCCGCAAGACCGGCTACGTCCCCGAGGATTACGTGATCCGGCTCGCCACCGACGCGGGTTTCGAGCTGGCCGGCAAGAGCGAGGTCAACGCCAATCCGAAGGACACCAAGGATTATCCCGCTGGCGTCTGGACATTGCCGCCGACCCTCGCGCTCAAGGATAAGGACCGTGAGAAGTATCTCGCGATCGGCGAATCGGATCGCATGACCCTGCGTTTCGTGAAGCCGGCCAAGGCCGCGGCGAATTGAGCGTGGCACGGATCGCATCGGCCGGCGTGGAACCACCCAGCAGCGGCATTCGGGAATACCTAACCTGGCGATGAGCCACCCCGCCCGGTACGCCGCGCGATGTTGATCGCCTTCAACAAGCCCTATGGCGTGCTTTGCCAGTTCACCGACCGCGGCACGCCACCGCGCCGCACGCTCGCCGGATTCATCGACCTGCCCGGCGTCTATCCGGCCGGGCGTCTCGATCACGACAGCGAGGGCCTGCTGCTGCTCACCGACGACGGTGGCCTCGCGCACCGCATCACCGATCCGCGCCACAAGCTTGCCAAGACCTATCTCGTGCAGGTCGAGGGCGACCCGGATACGACCGCACTCGACCGGTTGCGACGCGGTGTCGTGCTCAAGGATGGCCCGACGCGCCCGGCGGAGGTCCATCGCATCGATGCGCCCGGATGGCTCTGGCCGCGCGATCCGCCCGTGCGTTTCCGCAAGACGGTCCCCGACGGCTGGCTCGAACTCACGATTGGCGAGGGTCGCAACCGTCAGGTGCGGCGCATGACCGCGGCGGTCGGTCTGCCGACCCTGCGCCTGATCCGCGTGCGGGTCGGCGGCGTCGAACTCGCGGGCCTTGCGCCGGGCTCCTGGCGGCCGGTCGCCGAGGCCGATGTACTCAACCGCCCAGCGGATCGGCGAAGATGAGGTCGTTTTGCAGGCGGGCGAGGATCAGCGAGTACGCCGATGTGCCGGTGCTCGAGGCGCCGAATGCGATGTAGCGGCCCGCACTGGGCAGCAGGGCATGCACGGCGTCGTAGTTCCCGCCGCCGAGGTTCCAGCCCAGGGTGACCTTGCCGCCGGTGCCGAAGCTGGCATCGAGTCCCCCATTGGTTTGCAGGCGCGCGAAGGCCCAGTCGTCACGCGTCGTTGCATTGACATGGCCGGCATAGCCGGCGAGCAGGATCTTGCCGTCGCTCTGAATCGCGATGGCGTAGGCGCTGTCGCCGGCCGCGCCGTCGAGATCGAAGGCGATGGTGCGCTTGCCACTGCCTCCGACGAAACTGGAATCGGGCGAGCCGTTCGCCAGCAGGCGGGCGACTGCCATGTCGGTATCGCCCGCCGTGTTGCGCTGCGCCCGTCCCGCGATCACCAGCCGGCCCTGGCTGTCGTAGCGGCCGTCGAAAGCGGCATCCACATTGCTCAGCCCGAGATCGAAGGCGATGGTGACCGCGGCACTGTTTCCGAAGGCATTGTCCAGACCGCCGTCGGCGGTCAGCCGCGCGACCGCGAAATCGCTGTTGCCCGTGGCAGTCGGCTTGACGTAGCCGATCAGGGCGATGCCGCCGTCCGGAGCCAATGCGATGCGGGTCAGATAGTCGTCGCGCGTGCTGGTCATGAAGGCCGAAAAGCCGTCGAACACCTGGAAACCATCGGTACCGAAGTTGCCATCCACCGCGCCGTTGGCCAGCACGTGGAAGACCGAAAACCGCCAGCCGCTGGCCGTCATCCGTTCACCCGCGACGATGGCGGAGCCATCGGGTCGCAGCTTGATGTCTTCGATGAAGTCGATGTGGGTGCGCGGCAGGGCCAGGACGCCGCCGTTGGCGAAGGTGGTATCGGGAGAGCCGTTCGCCAGCCGACGCAGGACATAGACGTTGGAGCCCCCGACACCGCCGAGCCAGAGGCGCCCATCCGCCGCCGCGGCAAATCCGTTGCACTGCAGGTCGGTCGCGCCGGATGGCAGAGCCACGTTCAATGTGCCGCCGTTGCCGAAACCGGTATCCGTCGCGCCACTGGGCGATAGGCGGGCTAAGAACGGGTTCGCGGGGTTCTGGTTAACCACCACGCAGCCGACGATGTTTCCCTGGCCGTCGACGTCTGCGCGGACGGGCGCGGTACCGGTATAGCCCGGCGGGTCCACGCTGACCGCGCCGAACAACCCGAAGGTGCCATCGAGCGCACCGTCGGCGGCGGCGGCCGTGTGCAGGCACGTCAGCGTTGCGAGCACGGTGATGGCGTCGGCACGGCGATGCCGGGTGGCAATGGATGGCGAGATCATGGCTGGCCCTACGCTGGACTGGCTCATGGAGAATGCTCGACAGGGCGTCGTTAGAACATGATGACGACACCGCGACGACGAGCCCGGCCTGCGTACCCTCGACCGGGACGTCCTTGCGCCGACCGGCGCCACGCGCCGGCACAGGCGCAGTGCGCGTCCACGCTTGCGCGCGAGACCTCGCGTCGCTGTGCTCGGCGGTGCCGTGCCCATCGGCTCGTCGAGGCGAGTACGAGGAACGTCTCGTCTCGTGTCCGTGAGCCGCGCTAGGCTGACGGCCGTAACGGGCCAATTGATCTGCCGATCCACCGTCACGAGGCTTGCGATGAACTTCAAGGACCATTTCTCGGGCCATGCCAGCGCTTATCGCGAGGCGCGGCCGACCTACGATCCCGCGCTGTTTGCCTGGCTCGCCGGTTTGACCACCGGCCACGAACGCGCCTGGGACGTCGGCTGCGGCAACGGGCAGGCCAGCGTCGCGCTCGCCGCGCACTATGCGGAGGTCGTCGCCACCGATCCGAGCGCGCCGCAGATCGCGAATGCCGAGAGGCATCCGCGCATCGCATACCGCGTCGAGCCGGCAGAGCGCAGCACGCTCGCGGACGACAGCGTCGATCTCGTCACTGTCGCCCAGGCACTGCACTGGTTCGATCCCGACCGCTTCCATGCTGAGGTGCGCCGCGTGCTCCGGCCCGGCGGCGTGATTGCCGCGTGGTCCTACGCACATTGCCGCATCGCGCCAGCGTTCGATCCGATCGTCGCTTGCTACTACGACGATGTGGTCGGTCCTTACTGGCCTGCCGAACGGCGGCACGTCGAGAACGGCTATGCCGAACTGTCGTTTCCGTATGCGCCGATCGAAGCGCCGGCCTTCGATCTCGTCGCCTGCTGGGACTTGCCGCGCTTCCTCGCCTATCTGCGCTCGTGGTCGGCCACCCAGCGTTGTCTGCAGGCGCAGGGCAGCGATCCGCTTGCGCCACTCGAGCCGGAACTTGCCGCGGTCTGGGGCGATCCGGAGACCGTGCGCGAGGTGCGCTGGAACCTCAGCCTGCGGGTTGGCCGGCGTGACTGAGCCCGCGCCGCGGCTTCAGCGGTTAGTGAGCTGGATCTCGATGCGCCGGTTCTTCGCGTAAGCCTCGGCCGTATCGGCCGGGTCGAGCGGCTGGAACTGGCCGAAGCCGTTCGCCGACAGGCGGTGCGCGGGGATGCCCTGCACGACGAGGTATTTCACGATTGCCACGGCGCGCGCCGTGGACAGCTCCCAGTTCGACGGGAACTGTGCGGTGTGGATCGGCCGGCGGTCGGTATGACCGTCGATGCGCAGCACCCAGTCGACGCTCGACGGAATCTCCGCCGCGACTTCCTTCACCGTCTCGGCCAGCACCTGCATCGAGGCCTGTGCGGGGCCGGACAGTTCGGCCGAGCCTGTGTCGAACAGGATGTCGGTCGGGATCACGAAGCGGTCGCCGACGATCTGCACGTCGCTGCGGTTGCCGAGCGCCTCGCGCAGGCGGCCGAAGAATTCCGAGCGATAGCGCTCCAGTTCGCCGACGCGATTGGCGAGCGCGAGGTTGAGCTGCCGGCCGAGGTCGGCGATCTTCGCGTCCCGGGCTTTCAGATCCTTGCCGGCGAGATCGAGCGCGGCCTGGATCTTGCCGAGCTGCTCGTTCAGTGCGGCGACTTGGCGATTCAGAAGCTCGATCTGCGCGATCTGCTGCGCCGAGAGTTCCTTGCCCCTGGCGAGCTCGGCATCCTTCGTCTCGAGCTGGCTGGCGAGCTTCGCGACCTCGCCTTCGAGATCGGCCTTGAGTTTCTGCAGGGCAGCGATGTCCGCGCCGAGCCGCGCGGCTTCCTCGCGTGCAGTGTCACGCTCGCCGCTGGTCGTCGCGAGCGAGGCACTCAATTCCTTGATGCGTGCGTCCAGACGCTGCCGGTCGCCCTCGGCGAGCGAGAGGCTCCTGGCGAGTTCCGCGACGCGGCTGTTCAGCGCATCGAGCGCCCGGTTCTTGCCGGCGAGCGTGTCGGACAGCACGAACTGGCCGAGTGCGAACACCAGCACCACGAACACCAGCACCATGATCAGCGAGGTGAGCGCATCGACGAAGCCCGGCCAGATGTCGAGGCCGCGGCGGCGGCGGGCGGCGAGCGTGGCCATCGACGATCCTCAGCGTCCGGGCTCGCGCAGCGGGTCGCGGCGCGCGCCGTCGAGTGCAGCGGCAAGCGTACGCGAGAGGAGCCGCAGCTCGCCGCGCAGTTCCTCGCCGAGCTGCGCAGTACCCTGCGGTTGCGCGGCGATCTGCTTGAGCACCGCACGCAGTTCGTCCTGCGCTTCGGTCGCGGCATGGCGCTCGCGCGCATCGCGGCCGAGCAGTTCGGTCAGACGCGCGAGCTGGACATTGAGCTCGCCGAGCTGCTCGTTCGCCGCTCGCCGCTCGCGGTCGTTCTCGACGATCGCGCGCTGCATACGTTCGAGACCGTCGGCGGTCTGTTCGAGCAGGGCCTGCACATAGGCCGGCACGGCTGCCTCGCCCTCGAGGGCCAGGTTGCCGCCCGACAGGCGCGTCGCGCCCGAGAGCCATTCCTCGAGCTCGTTGTAGAAGCGGTTCTGCGCATGCCCGGCCTGCAGGTCGAGGAAGCCGACGACGAGCGAGCTCGCCAGGCCGAACAGCGAGGTCGAGAAGCTCGTCGCCATGCCGCCGAGCGGCTCGCGCAGGTTGTCCTTGAGCTGGGCGAACATCGCCGCGGCGTCGCTGCCGAGACTCAGGGAGCCGATGATCTCGGCGACCGAACGGATCGTGCCGAGCAGGCCCCAGAACGTGCCGAGCAGGCCGAGGAAGATCGCCAGCCCGATCAGATAGCGCGAGAGATCGCGCGATTCCTCGAGGCGCAGATAGACGCTGTCGAGCAGCGTGCGCATCGAGGTCGCCGAGAGCGCGAAGCGGCCGCGCTCGCGTCCGGCGAGCATGCGGGCCATCGGCGCAAGCAGGCGCGGCCGGACCGGAATGCGCCGCTCGGGATCGGTACGCCGGAAGTGTTCCAGCCAGTCCACGTCACGGCCCAGCGCGAGCACCTGGCGCAGGTTCACCGCGATGCCGGCGACGAGCACCGCGAGGATCACGCCATTGAAGAAGGGATTGGCCTGGAAGGCCTGCGCGAGACGTGGCGCGATCAGGCTGGCGAGTACGGCCACGGCGATCAGGAAGCCGGCCATCCAGACGAGCACGCGGGTGGGTCGAGTCATGCGCGGATCAACGGTCGAGGCGGCGGTCCGGGCTGGGACCGGTCGGGACGGGGATGGTTCCCTCTGGTCTCGAAGGACGAGCGGTGACCGTATCGGATGTCCGTCCGGTCCGGAAGGTTGCGTCGTTGCCATCCCGTTCGGTCATCGTCATGGACGCGACGGCCCGATGCGCGGGTACCATCGGAAAGACGATGCGACGACCATCTGGACTCGGCAGCGCACGGCGCACGCGGTGGACGGTCATCGGCGACATGGCGGCCACGGCAGTGCCCTGCCGCTCCGGGATTGCGCGCCCAGCGTCACCCTGTGCCGGAAACGCGGTGCGGATGTTGCCCGTGATGCCTGGCATCGTCGAGTGATCCGCGAGTGCGGGAGAGATGGCATGACCTACGTGAATACCTTCATTGCCGTCGCGCCGGATACGCAGGCCGTGGCCGGCACGGTACCGGCGGCGCGCGGCGACACGAAGACCGTGGCGCAGCTCGAATACGAGCTGATCGCGTCCAGCCCGTACACGTACACGCAGGAGGACGTGCAGTTCGCCGTGCACGTTGCACGCTCGGGGCTCGACGCGAAGGCATTGCGCGCCCGGGAGGCCGAGCTTCGTTCGGCGTTCTTCTCGAAACCGATGGCCTGCCTGCGCGCCTCGCCGCTGCCGAAATCCTACGGTTGGGGTCTGCACTTCGATGCGGCGGGCAAGGTCGCGCTGATCGGCATGCAGACGCCGGAGTACCGGCGTCTGCGCGAGGATCCCGCGCTCCGGCAGACGACCGCGATGCGCAACCGGCGTGCGCCGTCATGATCCCGCGATCGACGTTGCGCGATCCGGGGCCAGCAGGCACGGACCCCGCCTCTCGCGCATCCACGAACCGTGAGGACCACCCATGATCCCCGAACGCCGCACCGCACCGGCCCTACTCGCAATCCAGGACGAACTGATCGCGCGCGAGCCGTTGTTCCATCATCCCGAGCACGGCACTACGCGCGAAGCCTTCGCGGCGATGACGAGCGAGGATTTCTGGGAAACCGGTGCCTCGGGACGCCGTTACGGCCGCGCCTTCGTCATCGACACGCTGGTCGCGCGTTACGCGACTCCGCATGACGACGACTGGCGCACCGAGGATTTCCACTGCCAGCAGATTGCGCCGGACAACTACCTGCTCACCTACACCCTGCATCAGGGGGCGCGCGTGACGCGGCGCGCCACGCTCTGGCGCCGCACACTGCAGGGCTGGCAGGCCGTGTACCACCAGGGAACCCTCGTCGAGGCTCCGGACGCCATCGCCTGAGGTTTCCGGAGGCGCGGAGCTCGCAGGCGGGATACCGGCGATTGCGACAACGACCGCGCCCTCCGCGGGCGTGGTGACGCCGCCCGAACGGCCGCGCCTCAGCGTGAGGCGTCCGGATATAGGGCACGGTACAGCGGCGTCGCGCGCAGCGGATCCAGCCGCTCCTAGCGGCCCAGCGGGCGCTCGACCGGTGATGCTGCGGGCGCACCCGCGGTGGCGGGCTGCTCACGGATCGCGTCCGGCATTTCCAGGCTCACGCCGAACAGGACGATACGGCTCGCCCCGGCCTTGACCTGTAGCGAGGCTTCGGCATTACGCCAGGCCTGGGCCAGCTCACCGGGCGAATGACGCTCATGGATGAGGCGGGAAAGCAGGTCGGTATATCTGGCGTAGCCACCGACCTGGCCGTGCCAGTCTTCCCTGAGCAGGGTGGCGATGGCCGCATCGAAGTCGTGCCGTGCGACGAGCATGTCGGCGCGCAGGATCACTGGATCGAAGGCGATGGGCTTGAAGCCCGGAAGTCCGCATTTGAAGAGCCGCGAGGGGGTGCGGTCGACTATCCATGCGCCGGTTGTGGAATTGCCTGCGGCAGGATTTTCGGTGGTCGGTGCCTCAGGCGGTTCGATAGACGCTGATGGATCGATTGCACGGCGCACCCTGGCAATCCATTCGCGGATCTCCTCTGGATCATCGCCGTCATCGGGCCCCTCTTGCCGCATGGTGGCATCCAGGGCGAGTTCGCGTTCGAGCCGATCCAGACCGGCCTGTGCTTCGTCGAGTCGTCCGACGCGGACCTGATGGGCGATCAGCGCGCGGCTCAGGGATTGCTACAGTGCCTTGCGCTCCGATACGGAAAACGGTTCCAGCGACTCCTGGTTCAGCGCGAACCACTCGGGCAACCCCTCTTCGATGCGTTTCGCGGCGGTCGGGATGTCGCCGGATGCGAGAGTGAGTTCACGCGGGGGGCTCCGGTTGGTCGCCATTGGCAGAGTCAGAGTCCGCCAGGGCGGACGCGATCGTTTCAGGGCGCGCCAGGAGGAAGAGGACGAGGCCGGAGACCCATTCGGGTCTCTCCTCTGCCGATGCCGAACCTCATCTCCGCATAGGCCACTCGGAAGGCCGGTTCGGCCTCGCGCCAGCCGCACTTGGCGAGTCGCATCAGGGCATACGCGAGGAGCGGTGCCTCGGCATCATCGCCCTTCATCTCCCGCAGTTCTGCCGCTGGTCGCAGTCCGGGGCAGGGCGTGCCTTCGGTGGCGAGCAGTCCGAGAAAAAGCAGGCCGGCAAGGAGAGCCATGGCGGATTCAGCCGATAAATGGCGCTTTATCCATGATGTCATGATGCGACGTTGGCAAGTTAAACGACGCTCGCGATGAGCTTTGAGAGGCTGACGGCATACTGCCGTCAGCAACGATGCCACTGAGTGGCTGCCTGTGCGCAGTCAGGAAAACGCCCGGGCTCTAAACCCCGAAGAACGCGCGCGCCGTCGCGGTGGCCGCGGCGGCGGTGACTTCGAGCGCCTCACCACGGTCGCGGGCGACCTCGGCGGCGATGTGTGCGAGGTACATCGGTTCGTTGCGCCGGTGGCTCGGCATTGGCATGAGATTGCGCGGCAGCAGGTACGGACAGTCGGTCTCGATCATCAGTCGGTTCGCCGGGATGTCACGCACCAGCTCGCGCAGGTGTCTGCCGCGGCGTTCGTCGCAGATCCAGCCGGTGATGCCGATGTGGCAGTCGAGATCGAGGTAGGCGAAGAGTTCCTCGCGCGTGCCGGTGAAGCAGTGCACGACGACCGCGCCGAGCCGGTCGCGCGCGGCGCGCACCAAGCCCATGAAGTCGTCGTGCGCGTCACGCTGATGCAGGAACAGCGGCTTGCCGCATTCCATCGCAATCAGCAACTGGCGTTCGAAGGCGAAGCACTGGGCCTCGCGCGGCGAGTAGTTGCGGTGGTAGTCGAGGCCAGTCTCGCCGACCGCGCGCACCTCGGGTGCGGCAACGAGCTCGCGCAGCAGCGTGTCGGTGTCCGCGTCGTACTCGCTCGCGTGGTGCGGATGCATGCCGGCGGTCGCATACAGCACGCCGGGATGTGATCTCGCGAGGCCGAGCGCCTCAAGACTGCCCTCGCGGCTCGCACCGGTGACGATCATCTGCGACACGCCGGCGTCCCGTGCACGGTCGAGCACGGCGTGGAAATCATGGCGGAACGAGCTGTGCGTCAGGTTGGCGCCGATATCTATGAAATGCATGGTGGATTCACGGCTGGGGAATGCGGATTATCGCCGAGTCCGCAGTTCACTACGGATTCAGAGCCACCGCCCGAAGCTCGCGGCGCGGTTGGGGGCAACATCACTTCATTCGGGATCGACATGTCCGTCACTCAGCGTTTGCATCACGCAGCAGGGTTCCTGTCCATCACCATGCTCGTCACGACGACGTGCGCCGCGGCTGCTGAACGCAGCAGCCTGCCGCTGCCCGACGGCGCGGTGGACAACGCGGGCAAGGCCGCCGCGGTCGCCGCGCTCGATGGTCTCGTGCATCGCGGTACGGGTATCGCGCGGCACGGCAGTGCGGCGCCGGTCGCGGCCCTGCGCAGCGGTCCTGGCACCGCGGCAGGTACGCCATCGGCCGGCGCGACGGCAGACCTGGTCATCGCCAACGGCTATCGCGCGTACCCGCCGAGCTGCCTGTCCGATCCACTGCCATACAACATCGCCTCGGGTACGCCGGTCTATACCTACAGGAATCTCCGGCTCGCCGCGCACAATGCCGACGATCCGGCCAAGGTCTACTACGAGGACGTCGACGTCACGATCTGGCGCGTGGCGTGCAGCAGCAGCGGCAACCTGTACAACTCGGCCACGCTGCTCGGCATCGACCGCGCGAGCTCCAACAACGGCGACGGCCGTTACTATCCGCTGTTCCCGGGGCTGAAGGTGAGCCAGGGCAATAGTACCTACAAGCTCGTGCGCGTCGCGGCCGAGCCGAACACGGTGATCTCGCACGTCTATCCGGACACCCCCATCATCAACAGCGCCACCTGGGTGCTCGAGAACTTCCCGAGCACCAGCAGCGCGACCGCGAGGTTCGATTTCAACGAGCCGTTCACGATCTACTTCGAGAACTACATCGCCGGCTCGCCGGTGCAGGGCATCAGCGTGCCGGGCTATGCGCCGACGCCGGGTACCTTCCCGGATGCCTACAAGGATCTGCCGATCACCGGGCACATGAGCGGCAACTGGTACAACCCGGCGCATGACGGCGAGGGCATGAACATCGAGATCGGCGAGCTGGCGCCGAATCAGCGCTATCTCGCGTTCGCCTGGTACACCTACGATGCGCTCGGCCTGCCGTACTGGATCAGCGGCTCGGCTCTGCTGAGCCCCGCCGATGGCACGACCCCGCCGACCCGTACGATTACGGCCACGGCCGGCTATCGCTGGGGCGGTGGTTTCGCGGGGGCTTTCGGCAACACGACCAACATCGCCGAGTGGGGCACCGTGACGTTCAGCTTCCCGGACTGCAACCATCTGCACATGAGCTATCAGGCGAAGTCGGGCTTGCCGCAGAACACACCGGGCCGTGCATCCGACGGCAGCGGTATCGGTGGCCAGCTGAACTGGCAGCGCCTGATTTCCATCAACGGCCTGGTCTGCGAATGACCACCTAGTCCAATGCGGCGCCGGTCATCCTCAGCCGGCGCCGCGTTGGCCGTGCATCTGGCGATGACCGGCCCTCATGGACCGGCGGGCTAGAATCGGCGGGTGAATCGTCCCGCCGTTGCCCAATTCCCGATCCGTGAGGTCCTGCCCGAGCTGCTCGCGAAACTCGCGGCACATACGCGGCTGGTGCTCGAGGCGCCGCCCGGCGCCGGCAAGACCACCCAGGTACCGCTCGCGCTGCTCGATGCGCCGTGGCTCGCGGGTCGCCGCCTGCTGATGCTCGAGCCGCGCCGGCTCGCCGCGCGCGCGGCGGCCGGGTTCATGGCCGCGCAGCTCGGTGAGGCCGTTGGCGAGACGATCGGCTACCGCATCCGCTTTGAAGCGCGCGTCTCGGCCCGCACGCGCATCGAGGTGCTGACCGAGGGCATCCTCACGCGCCTGATCCAGAGCGATCCGGAACTCACCGGCGTCGGCGCGATCCTGTTCGATGAATTCCACGAGCGTCACCTGCAGGGCGATCTCGGCGTGGCGCTGGCGCTAGACGTGCAGGCCAACCTGCGTGACGACCTGCGGCTCGTGGTGATGTCGGCCACGCTCGATGGCGAGCGCATCGCGCGCTGGTTCAATGCGCCGCGCGTGATCAGTGCCGGGCGCAGCTTCCCGGTGCGCATCGAGTACCCGCCTGCGCGTGCCAGCGAGGAACCGCCATTCCATCTGCGCCGCGCCATCGCGCAGGCACTCGTCGAAACCGACGGCGACGTGTTGGTGTTCCTGCCCGGCAAGCGCGAGATCGATCGTGCGCGTGACGTGCTCGCGTCCCTCGCCGAAACCGGTGCGCTCGATCTCGTCGCGCTGCATGGCGAGCTTTCGCTCGACGAGCAGCGCGCCGCGCTCGCGCCGGCCGCATCGGGACACCGGCGCGTGGTGCTCGCGACCAATGTCGCCGAATCCAGCGTGACCTTGCCGGGCATCCGCGCGGTCGTCGATACGGGTCTCGCGCGCGAGCCGCGCTTCGATCCGAACTCCGGCTTCACGCGGCTCGATACGGTGACGATCGCGCAGGCCTCGGCCGATCAGCGCGCCGGCCGTGCCGGGCGCGTCGCACCGGGCATCGCCTATCGCCTGTGGCCGCAGAGCCAGCGCCTGGATCCTTCGCGCAAGCCCGAGATCGTCCAGGTGGAGCTGTCGGGCCTCGCGCTGGAACTTGCTGCGTGGGGCAGCGGCGAGCTCGCCTGGCTCGATCCGCCACCGTCCGGCGCACTTGCCCAGGCGCGCGATCTGCTCACGCTGCTCGGGGCGCTCGACGAGACCGGACGGATCACGCCGCTCGGCCGCGACATGCTGCGCCACGGCGCACCGCCGCGCCTCGCCGCGGCCGCCCTGCGCACACCGTCGGGCGAGCGTGCGCTGGTCGCGGATCTGCTCGCCCTCGTCGAAGCGCGCAGTCCGCTGCGCGGCGACGGCGCGCGCAGCGACGACTTTCGCGTACGCGTCGCCGCGCTGCATGCCTGGCGTCGCGACGGTGCACGCGCGGCGCGTGCGCAGGGAGCCGATCCCGGGACACTCGCGGCGCTCGACCAGGCGAGCGCCGGCTGGCGGCGCCGGCTCGGCGCGGAGTCCGCCGCGCGCGCGGTCGCCGACAGCCACCGCGTCGGCGATCTGCTGCTGCACGCGTTCCCGGATCGCGTCGCGCGCCAGGACCCGGCCAATCCGCGGCGCTATGCGCTCGCCAACGGGCGCGGCGCGCGCCTGCACGAAAACACCGCGCTGCTCGGCGAGCCGTGGCTCGTCGTCGTCGATCTGCGTCACGAGGATCGTGACAGTCTGGTCCTCGCCGCCGCGCCGTTCGATCCCGCCCTCCTGGAACGCGATTTTCCGGAGCGCTTCGCGACGGCGCGCCGCGTACGCTGGAACGCCGAGCGGCGCGCCGTCGAAGCCTTCGAGGAACGCCGCTTCGCCGCACTTGTGCTCGAGCGGCGCAGCGTGCCGGCGCGTCCGGACGACGCGCTGCCGGCGCTGCTTGCGGCGATCCGCGAGGCGGGACTCGCCGTGCTGCCCTGGAGCGCGCACGCGCAGAACCTGCGCCAACGCATCGAGTGCCTGCGCGAGTGGTGCCCGGAACTCGGTCTGCCGGATGTCTCCGAGGCGACCCTGCTCGCCCGGCTCGAGGACTGGCTCGCGCCACATCTCGACGGCATCACGCGGCTTGAGGCGATCCGCAGCGAGGCGCTGTCCGAGGCGCTCGCCGGCCTTCTCGATCATGCCCAGCGGCGCGCGGTCGACGAATACGCGCCGCCCATGCTGCGCGTGCCGAGCGGCAACGAGCGGCGTCTCGACTATCGGCCCGGCCAGCCACCGGTGCTCGCGGTCAAGCTGCAGGAACTGTTCGGTCTCGCCGACACGCCGCGCATCGCACGCGGCCGTGTGCCGGTGACCCTGCATCTGCTCTCGCCGGCGCAGCGCCCGATCCAGGTCACGCAGGATCTCAGGGGCTTCTGGGAACGCACCTATCCCGAGGTGAAGAAGGAACTCAAGGGTCGCTACCCGAAGCACCCGTGGCCCGACGATCCGTGGACCGCCGCGCCGACCGCGCGCGCCAAGCCGCGCGGCACCTGACACGGCGCGCCGGAATCGTACCGCGCCGATGGGGCGCCGCCGGTGCATCGCCCGACGTGCCGGTCGCACCGACCTTCGCCATCGCCACGCGGCACGACTGGGAAGCCCTGCCGACGGTCGCGCCGGATCCGCCGGACAACCCGACCACGGCCGTGAAGGCGGGGCTCGGCGAGCGGCTGTTCGCCGACCGTAACCTCTCGCGCAATCGCGAGGTCGCGTGCGTGTCCTGCCACGACCTGATCGCCGGCGCCGGCGTGGATGGTCTGCGCACCGCGAGCGGCGTCGAGGGCAGGACCGGCGCACGCAACGCGCCGACGGTGTGGAACGCGGCGTTCCAGAGCCGCCTGTTCTGGGAGGGCCGCGCAGCGAGCCTCGAAGAACAGGCCGCCGGGCCGCTGCTCAATCCGCTCGAGATGGACATGCCCTCGCTCGGCGAGGTCACACATCGCGTCGCGGCCGATCCGGCCTATCCGCCGCTGTTCGCCGCCGCATTCGGCGGCGACCGCGGGATCACCGGCGAGCGCATCGTCGCGGCCATCGCCGCCTACGAGCGTACCCTGATCACGCCGGACACCGCCTACGACCGCTTCGTGCGCGGCGATACCGGTGCGCTCACATCGGCCCAGTTGCGCGGCATGGCGTTGTTCGAGTCGGTCGGCTGCATGCTCTGCCACTCGGGACCGAACTTCAGCGCGGCGAGCGTGTTCGGTCCCATCGCGCCGTATCGCTTGTTCCCGGCCTCGAAGCAGCCGCTCGACGCAGGTCTCCTCGCCGATACCAAAATCGCACCGCGCGGCAGCGAGCAGGGCGTGTGGCGCGTGCCGTCGTTGCGCAACGTCGCGTTGACCGCGCCGTATTTCCATAACGGTTCGGTGACGCGGCTCGAGGATGCCGTGCGCATCATGGCGCGCGCCCAGCTCGGGCTGCGCCTCGAAAGCGACGGTCCGGGCGAGCTGGCCGTGCACTGTTCGCCGTCCGATCGTGTACTGCAGACGGCCGGGTCGCGCGTGCTCGGCGATCGCGAGATCGGCGACATCGTGGCCTTCGTCGGCGCGCTGAGCAGCGAGGCGCTCGCGGCCGGGCATCGCCCGGCGGCGAGACGCTGACGCCACGGATACCGGTACCGATGGGCGATGGCCGTGCGATCGTGTTCGGTCATGCGCCGAACGGCGCCCGCGGTGCAGATCCTTACGGCTTCTTGCGCCCGAACAGCCGGGCGACCAGCCCGCCGAGAGCGACGAGGCCGGCGATCACGACCTTCTTCGCCGCGAGCAGGACTGCGAGCAGCTTGCCGAACAGGCCGACCTTGCTCGCCACCGCGCCGGCGACCAGCGCGGCGATGCCGTACTTGGCGATCTTGTCCGTCGATGAATTGAAGTCCGCATAGCGATGGCCGGGATCGAACTCGGTCATCGTTAGCACGCGCTGCATGCCTTCCTCGACGCGCGGCAGCTGCGACATGCCGGCGATCGCGTTGAGGCTGAGATAGCCTTCGCGACCGAGCACGCGGATGTCGTAGTTGAGCGTGTGCTCGCCGGATCCTTCGAAGTTCAGCTCCTTGGCCCAGTACAGCTTGTTGCTGGCCTTGTCGTAGCGCGGCTTGGCTGCCCAGCCGACCAGCTCGACGCTCGGGTAGCCCCGCTTCTTGCGCTCGGCATTCTCGTCGCGCGTGCCGTCCTGCATTTCCTTCAGCAGCTTGTCGTAATCGGTCTTGGCGGCCTCCTCGTCGGAGATGTAGCCGTCGTTCGAATACGTCACGACCACCGCCCAAGACTGCTCGTCGGACAGCGTCCT
The DNA here is from genome assembly GCA_964471815.1 of uncultured Rhodanobacteraceae bacterium. Taxonomy (GTDB): domain Bacteria; phylum Pseudomonadota; class Gammaproteobacteria; order Xanthomonadales; family Rhodanobacteraceae; genus Tahibacter. The sequence continues at coordinate 4,199 of CAYYHP010000003.1, read as the reverse complement.
TTCGCCCTCGGGAAGGATCAGGCCGAGCACGTCGGAATCGGGCGGATTGCCCCAGAGCTGCTCGAGGACTTTCTGCGCGTCCTTCGCGCCGAGGTAGCGGTATTCCGGCGCGAGGCGCAGCGTGGCGCCCGCTTCGGGCACCGTGACCTGGCCGGACTGGAAATGCAGCGACTCGACGAAGCGCTTGAGCGCGGCGCCGTCGTCACCGCCGTCCTCGGCGACGGCCAGGCCCGTCGCACCGAGTGCCAGGACGAGGAACAGGGAACGCAGGAAAATCATGATGGTTGCTCCGGAACGGGAAGCGGGTGGGATCGACCCACGGAAACAACGTCGCCGGGCAGCGCGACCGAACCGCAGGGATGACGGATGGGTTATGCGCGCAGGCCGACGCCGCGCCGCAACAGGATCATGCCGACGCTGGCCAGGACCACGGCCGCGCCGAGCATCACGCCGTAGGCGCGGCCCAGATCGACGTCGCTGACGCCGAGCAGGCCATAACGGAACGCGTTGACCATGTACAGAATCGGATTGGCCTGCGAGATCGAGCGCCACGGCTCCGGCAGCAGTTCGATCGAATAGAACACGCCGCCGAGATAGGTCAGCGGCGTGAGGATGAAGGTCGGCACGATCGCGATGTCGTCGAACTTCCTCGCGAACACGGCATTGATGAAACCGGCCAGCGCGAACACCACCGAGGCGAGCAGGAAGGTGCTCAGGGTGACCAAGACGTGGTGGATCCGCAGGTGGGTGAAGAACATCGCCACACCGAGCACGATCGCGCCGACCATCAGGCCACGCAGCACCGCGCCGGCCACGTAGCCGGTGAGAATCACCCAGCTCGGCATCGGCGAAACCAGCATCTCTTCGACGTAGCGGCCGAACTTCGAACCGAAGAACGAGCTGGTGATGTTGCCGTAGGCATTCTGGATCACGCTCATCATGATCAGGCCCGGCACGATGTAGTCGATGTAGGCGAAGCCGTGCATCTCGCCGATGCGGCTGCCGACGAGCCGGCCAAAGATGACGAAATACAGCGCCATCGTGATCGCCGGCGGCAGCAGGGTCTGGCCCCAGATGCGCAGGATGCGCGCGACCTCGCGCCGGGTGATCGTGGCGAGGGCGACGAGATGGGTCGCAGCGCTCATGCGGCCTCCTTGTTGCCGCTCTCGACGAGACGCACGAAGAGTTCTTCGAGGCGGTTGGCCTTGTTGCGCATCGAGGTCACGGTGATGCCGTGCGCGGTGAGCGCGGCGAACAGCGAGTTGAGGTCGTGTGCGCGCGACATCTCGGCTTCGACGGTGTGCTCGTCGATGCGCACGAGGCCGACACCGGGAATCGCGGGCAGGCTCGCACACGGCGCGGCGAGATCGAGCACGAAGGTTTCCACGTCGAGTTTGGCGAGCAGGCGCTTCATCGTGGTGTTCTCGATGATCGTGCCCTTGTCGATGATTGCGATGTTGCGGCAGAGCTGCTCGGCCTCTTCGAGGTAGTGCGTGGTCAGGATGACCGTGGTGCCGGCGCGGTTGATCTCGGTGACGAACTTCCACATCGAGCGGCGGATCTCGATGTCCACGCCGGCCGTCGGCTCGTCGAGGACGAGGAGCCTCGGCTCGTTCATCATCGCCCGCGCGATCATCAGCCGACGCTTCATGCCGCCCGAGAGCGTACGCGAGGGAACGTGTGCCTTTTCCCACAGCGAGAGCTGGGTGAGGTAGCGCTCGGCGCGCTCGCCGGCGACGCGACGCGGGATGCCGTAGAAGCCGGCCACGTTCACGCAGATGTCGAACGGCGTCTCGAACTGGTTGAAGTTCATCTCCTGCGGCACGAGGCCGAGCAGGCGCATCGCGGTGCCGCGCTCGCTGTGGATCGAATGGCCGAAGATGCGTACCTCGCCGGAACTCGCGTTGACCAGCGAGGCGAGGATACCGATCAGCGTCGACTTGCCTGCGCCGTTCGGGCCAAGCAGGGCGAAGAAATCGCCGGGCTGAACGCAGAGCGACACGCCCTTGAGCGCCTGGACGCCGCTGCCGTAAGTCTTCCTGAGATCGCTCACGTCGAGCGCGGGTGTGCTCATGGGCTGCCTGTCGCGAGGGCCGACGGTTAGTATAGCGGTCCCTTCCAGCCGTTCATCGAACTATCGCGTGGCCGAATTCTTCCCCTTGCGTCTGCGTTCTGCGCACATGCTGGCGCCGACCGTACGCCACATGAGCTTCGAGCGTGCCGACGGCAAGCCGTTCGCGTTCGCGCCCGGCCAGTTCCTGCAGATCCACTTCGAGCAGGCCGATGGCCACCCGGCCAAACGCAGCTACTCGATCGCCACGCGCGGTCACGGCGATGCCATGCCGATCGAGCGCATCGAGATCGCCGTGTCGTATGTCGAAGGTGGCGCGGCGACGCATCTCCTGGCCCATCTCGATCCGGGCCAGAGCCTCAAGGCGAGCGGTCCTTACGGCCGCTTCTGTCTGCTCGACGGCGATCACAACCGGCGCTATCTGCTGGTCGCCACCGGCACCGGCGTCACGCCGTACCGGGCAATGCTGCCGCAGCTCGCGAAACTGATTCCGCAGCGTGGCCTCGAGGTCGCCCTGGTGTTCGGCGCGCGCAGCGAGGCGGAACTGATCTATGCGGACGAGTTCGAGGACTATGCGCGGCGCACGCCGGGCTTCTCGTTCCATCCGTGCCTGAGCCGGCGGCCGCGCGCACAGCCGGGCACGAACGACCGCGCGGGCCGCGTGCAGGTCGCACTGCAGGCGCTTCGCCCGAACCCGGATACCGACATCGCCTATCTGTGCGGGAATCCGCTGATGGTCGACGAGGCCTTCGCGCTGCTCAAGGAGGCCGGACTCGCGCTGCACCACATCCGCCGCGAGAAATACGTCTCGGCGCGCTGAGCGGAGCAGCCCCCCTTGCATCCCGTCCGCGCCGGCACGGCAGGGCCGTGCGGGCCGGGGCAATCAGTGCCGGAAGTGCCGCGTACCGGTGAACACCATCGCCATGCCGTGCTCGTCGGCCGCGGCGATCACCTCGCCGTCGCGCATCGAACCGCCGGGCTGGATCACCGCGGCGATGCCGGCCGCGGCCGCGGCGTCGATGCTGTCGCGGAACGGGAAGAACGCGTCCGAGGCCATCACGCTGCCCCTGACCTCGAGCCCGGCCTCGGCGGCTTTCAGTGCGGCGATCTTCGCGCTCATGACGCGGCTCGTCTGGCCGGCGCCAATGCCGACCGTGCGGCTGTCGCGCGCATACACGATGGCGTTGGACTTCACGTACATCGCAACGTGCCAGGCGAACAGCAGATCGCGCAGCTCGTCGGCGCCCGGGATGCGCCGCGAGACGACCTTGAGATCGGACAGCAGCAGTGTATCGCGATCCGCATCCTGCACGAGCAGGCCGCCGGCGATGCGCTGGTAATCGAGTGCGGCCGGTGCCTGGGCCGGCCAGGCGCCGGTCGCGAGTACACGCACGTTCGGTTTCCTCGCGAACACGGCAAGCGCCTCGCGCTCGACTTCCGGGGCGATGATGACTTCGACGAACTGGCGATCGAGGATCGCGCGCGCGGCAGCCGCATCGAGCGGCCGGTTGAAGGCGATGATGCCGCCGAACGCGGACGTCGGGTCGCAGGCGTAGGCCCGCTCGTAGGCCATCAGCGGGGTCTCGCCGAGCGCCACGCCGCAGGGATTGGCGTGCTTGACGATCACGCAGGCCGGCGTGTTGCCGAAGGCCTTGACGCATTCGAGTGCCGCATCGGCATCGGCGATGTTGTTGTAGGACAGCTCCTTGCCGGCCAGCACTTCGGCGTTCGCGACGATGCCACGCGACGCCTCGCGCTCGACGTAGAGCGCCGCACCCTGGTGCGGATTCTCGCCATAGCGCAGCACGGCAGTGCGGTCGAAGGCGAGGTGCAGGCTCGGCGGGAACGGTGTGCCGCCTTCACGGCTGCGCACGCCGAGCCAGTTGGCGATCAGACCGTCGTAGCGTGCGGTATGCGCGAAGGCTTTCGCCGCGAGGCGTCGGCGCAGCGCCACGCCGGTGCCACCCTTGCCGCGCAGCGCTTCGATCAGCTCGGCGTAATCGCCCGGATCGGTGACGACGGCGACGTGCTCGTGATTCTTGGCGGCGGCCCGGAGCAGCGCCGGTCCGCCGATGTCGATGTTCTCGATCGCCTCTTCGAAGGTGCAGTCCTGGCGCGCCACGGTGGC
>CAYYHP010000002.1:0-45697 GCA_964471815.1 uncultured Rhodanobacteraceae bacterium | reverse complement strand
GGTCCGGCTTCCGGTTTCCAGTCGTTCCAGTACCGCACGATCGAGTTCCTGCTCGGCAACAAGAATGCCGACATGCTCGCCGTGTTCGCGCACGATCTGCCGCGCCAGGCCGCGCTGCGTGCGGTGCTCGAGGCGCCGAGCCTGTACGACGAGTTCCTGCGCCATCTCGCGCGCGCGGGACACGCGGTGCCGGATGCCTGCGTCGAGCGCGACTGGTCGCAGCCCTACCGGCGTCATCCGGCACTCGTCGAGGTGTTCCGGCGCATCTACGAGGAGCCGCAGGCCTATTGGGCCGATTACCACCTCTGCGAGCAGCTCGTGGATGTCGAGGAAGCGTTCCAGCTCTGGCGGTTCCGGCACATGAAGACCGTCGAGCGGGTGATCGGCTACCGGCGCGGCACCGGCGGCTCGTCTGGCGTGGCGTTCCTGAAGAAGGCCCTGGAACTCACCTTCTTCCCGGAACTGTTCGAAGTACGCGGCGTGCTCGGTCCGGCAGGCGGCTGACGTGGATGCCTGGCTCGGCCTCCTGCTTCCGGCCGGCGGCCCGCCGCTGCCGCCGGGACTGCTGCTGGGCGGCTGGGTGATCGCGCTCGGCGTGCTTGCGCTCGTGCTCGTTCCACAGACCGGAAAGCCTCCGCTGTCACGCTGGTTGCTCGCGTTCGGTGCGGGTCTCGCCCTGTGGGCGCTGCATCAGATCCACCTCGAACTGCTCGGCGTGCTCAAGCTGTTCTTCCTCGGCAGCGTGGTGGTCACGCACATGCTCGGCTGGCGCTGGGCGCTCGGCGTGACCGCGTCGGTCGCCGTGATCGGCGCGTTCTCGCCGGGTGGCCTGTGGCTCGCGCCGCCGCTCGACTTCCTCGCTTCGGGTGCGCTGCCAGTGCTGGTCACCGTATCGATGCTCGCGCTGACCCTGCGCTTCCTGCCCGCGCATTTCTTCATCTACATCTTCGTCAATGGTTTTCTCACCGCTGCGCTCGCGGTCGTCGCCTCGCAGCTGGTCAAGGCGGCGGTGACCGGTTGGGCCGGTCTCGCGCGCTGGCCGAACGTGATCGACACCTATCTCGCCAGCCTGCCGCTGATGATGTTCGGCGAAGCCTTCTTCACCGGCGGCACGCTCGCGATCCTTGCCGTCTACCGTCCGGCCTGGCTGGCGAGCTACGACGAGGAACGCATCCTCGGCCCGCGCCGCGGTCGCGACGCCTGACGCGGCGCAGCATGCCGAAGGTTTGACTCGGGTCCGCGCCAGCGGGTACATGTTGCGGGTTTCGCCGTCATGCGGCGGTGCCGCTCGATTCCTGACATTCCCCATCCGGAGCGCTATTGATGTCCAACGGCCTCAACATTCCCGCGGGCCAGATCCTGGGACACCCCAAGGGCCTGTTCCTCCTGTTCGCCACCGAGATGTGGGAGCGTTTCAGCTATTACGGCATGCGCGCCCTGCTGGTCCTTACGCTGGTCGCCGCCACGGATGTCGCGAACCCCGGATTCGGCCTGTCCCGTGGCCATGCGCTCGAGCTGTATGGCATCTACACGGGCCTCGTCTACTTCACGCCGATCCTCGGCGGCTGGATTGCCGACAATTTCATCGGCCAGCGCCGTGCGGTGATCCTCGGCGGCGTGCTGATGGCCGCCGGCCAGTTCACCCTGTTCGCTGCCACCCCGCACAGCCTCGCACTCTTCTATATCGGTCTGGGCCTCCTGATCGTCGGCAACGGCTTCTTCAAGCCGAACATCTCGACGATGGTGGGCGACCTCTATCCGCAGGGCGATGCGCGCCGGGATGGTGCGTTCTCGATCTTCTACATGGGCATCAATCTCGGTGCCTTCGTCGCGCCGCTGGTGACGTCGACGCTCGGTGAGGATCCGAACTTTGGCTGGCGTTGGGGTTATTTCGCGGCCGGCTGTGGCATGTCCCTGTCGGTCATCATCCAGCTCGCGCTCGCACAGAAATTCATCGGTGATGTCGGTATGGTCGCCGGCGCCAAGCGCTCGCTCGCCGCGGCGGGTGGCGTGAAGCAACCGCTGACCAGGGAAGAGCGCGATCGCCTGCGCGTGGTGGCCTTCCTGTTCGTGTTCGTCACCTTGTTCTGGCTTGCCTTCGAGCAGGCGGGCGGTCTGATGAACATCTTTGCCCAGGACTATACGGATCGCATGCTCGGCAATTTCGAGGTGCGCGCCGGCTGGTTCCAGTCGGCCAACCCGCTCTTCATCCTGCTGTTCGCGCCAGTGTTCGCCTGGCTGTGGGTCAAGCTGAGCGCGGCCGGCCGCAATCCGTCGGCACCGATCAAGATCGTAGCGGGCATGCTGCTGACCGCGATCGGCTTCGGGTTCCTGGTCATCGGCATCTTCCAGATGCAGACCGGCGAGGGCGTGAAGTCGTCGATGCTCTGGCTGACGCTTGCCTACCTGTTCCATACCCTCGGCGAGCTGTGCATCTCGCCGGTCGGTCTGTCGCTGATGACCAAGCTGTCTCCGCTGCGCCTCGCCTCTCTCGTCATGGGCGTGTGGTTCCTGATGCCTGCCGTCGCGCAGTATCTCGGGGGCCTGGTCGGCGCGTTCTCCGAGCACGCTGGCGAATACGAGGTGGTGCGCAATTTCGCGGCGGCGATTGGCGTGACCCAGGCCCATTCCGGCCTGCTCGCCGTATTCGGTGGCATCGGCCTGACCCTGATCCTCTTCTCGGTCGTGCTCTGGCTCCTGTCCGGCAAGCTCGTGGACTGGATGCATGGCGCCGAGAAGCCGCGTGAGGCAACCGCCTGATATCCGCATTTCCACGCGAAGAGAACACCATGACGGCGGCCTAGGCCGCCGTCTTCGTCACGAGTTCCGGGATGGGGCTCTTCTCCGTTGCTGCCGCAACGGGATCAGCGCATCGCCCCGCCGCGCAGATAGTTCAGGTGCCAGGCGAAGGCTTCGTCGAGCAGATGCGGCGTCTGCTTGCCCGGGGAATGCGCCAGCGCGCGGCGGTAGTAATCCTCGAGCGCGGGCCGGAAGTCCGGATGCGCGCAGTTGCGGATGATGGTCTCGGCGCGCTGCTTCGGCGACAGGCCGCGCAGGTCGGCGAGGCCCTGCTCGGTGACGATGATCTGCACGTCGTGCTCGGTGTGATCGACGTGGCTCGCCATCGGCACGATGCAGGAGATCCGGCCGCTCTTGGCCTGCGACGGCGTCATGAAGATCGAGATATAGGCGTTGCGCGCGAAATCGCCCGAGCCGCCGATGCCGTTCATGATGCTCGTGCCCATGACATGGGTCGAGTTGACGTTGCCGTAGATGTCGGCCTCGATCATGCCGTTCATCGCGATCACGCCGAGTCGGCGCACGACCTCGGGGTGGTTGCTGATCTCCTGCGGGCGCAGGATGATCCGGTCGCGGTAGCGGAGCAGGTCGCGATTGAGTTCGGCGAGCGCGTCCGGGCTCAGCGAGAATGCCGTCGCCGAGGCGTAGTGCAGCTTGCCGGACTTGATCAGTTCGAGCATGCCATCCTGCAGCACCTCGGTGTAGGAGGTAAGCCCCTCGAACGGACCGTCGTTCAGACCGGCGAGCACCGCATTGGCGATGTTGCCGACGCCGGACTGCAGCGGCAGCAGGTTCCGCGGCAGACGGCCCTTCCGCACCTCGTGCTCGAAAAATTCGAGGATGTGACCGGCGATCCGCCGCGAATCCTCGTCGGGCGGCGTAAAGGCCGAGTTGCGATCGGGATCGTTCGTCTCGACGATCGCGACGACCTTGTCCGGATCGATGCGGAAGTGGGTCTCGCCGATGCGGTCGGAAGGCTTCACCAGCGGGATCGGCAGGCGCTCGGGCGGACGCTGGGTACCGTAGTAGATGTCGTGCATGCCCTCGAGCGCCGGGTTCTGCCAGGCGTTGACCTCGAGGATGACCTTGTCGGCCTGGTCGAGCCAGGTCTTGTTGTTGCCGACCGACGAGGACGGGATCAGGCGGCCGTCCTCGGTGATGCCGGTCACCTCCACCACGGCGTAGTCGAGCTTGCCGAGGAAGCCGAACCAGACGAACTGCGCGACGTGCGAGAGATGGATGTCGATGTATTCCATCTCGCCGGCATTGATGCGCTGGCGGCAGGTCGGGTCGGACTGGTAGGGCAGGCGCATCTCCACGCCATCGACCTTGGCCAGCGCGCCGTCGAGCTCCGGTGCGGTCGAGGCGCCGGTCCATACGCCGATGCGGAAGTCCTCGCCACGCCGGTGTGCGGCGAGGATGTGGTCCGCGAGCGCCGCCGGCACGGCCTTCGGATAGCCCGCGCCGGTGAAGCCGCTCATGCCGACATGGGTATGCGAACGGATCAGCGCGGCCGCCGCCTCGGCGGGCATGATCTTCTTCCGGAAGGCAGGATTCAGGATACGGCTCGATTCGGACATGGGTCGCGGACCAGGCAGGGACGGAAGGCGCGCGACTTTGCCATGTCGGTGCCGCCTTGCAGCGACCTGGATCAAGCCTGCGACAATTTGCCGTCCGATCGGTCGGTCTGGGCCGGCGAGACTGGATCCGGTCCCAGCCGGTCGAGCAGCCGCGTCAGCCAGCGCTGTTCCTCGGCATCCAGCCGGGCCAGCAGGCGGCGCTCGTGTTCGAGGGCGAGCGGCACGATCTGCTCGTAGACCCTGCGGCCCGCGGCCGTCAGGCGCAGGACCGACTGGCGCTTGTCATGGTCCGCCGTACCGCGGCGGACCCGGCCGGCCGCGACCAGCCCGGCCACGGCACGGCTGACCGCGACCTTGTCCATCGCCGTGCGCGCGGCGACCTCGCGCGCCGAGACGCCGTCGAACCGGCCGAGCACGGCCATCACCCGCCACTGCGTGATCGATACCTGGAAGCGGCGCTCGTAGTCGCTCGCGATCGCCTGGCTGACCAGGTTCGACAGTACCGACAGCCGGTACGGGAGGAAGCGCTCGAGTTCCAGAACCCTGTGTCCGCTCATGCCGCAGCGCGCCTTGCAAATGGTTTCATCTGAAACTATAACCCCAGCACCCTGCGGCGCAAGCGCCCTCCCCCGAATGCACGGAGCGATCCATGAACGCACTTCCCGTGACCGCCGGCTCGCCGGTGACCTTCGACAATCCCATGGGCATCGACGGTTTCGAGTTCGTCGAATTCGCCGCGCCGGCCAGGCAGGCCCCGGCGCTGCACGATTACTTCAGGAAACTCGGCTTCAGCGCGATCGCGCGGCATCGCACGCGGCCGATCACGACCTACCGGCAGGGCGACTGTACCTTCCTGATCAACGAAGACCCGGATTCGTTCGCCGCGGACTTTGCGGCCAGGCATGGCCCGAGCGCCTGCGGCTTCGCGATCCGCGTGAACAAGCTCGCCGAGTGGGTGCGCGTGCAGGCGCTGAAGAACGGCGCGCAGTTGATCGCCCACAAGGAAACCAGCAAGGCCGTGGCCGCGCCGGTCATCGAGGGTATCGGCGGCTGCATGCTCTACATCGTCGACCGTTATGACGAGAAGGGCACGATCCACGACCCGGACTACGCATGGCTGCCCGGCGCCGAGATGATGCCGAAGGGCTTCGGCCTGCGCTTCATCGATCACCTGACCCACAACCTCTACTTCGGCAACATGGAGAAGTGGGCCGACTATTACGAGCGCCTGTTCGGGTTTCGCGAGATCCGCTACTTCGACATCAAGGGTGCCAAGACCGGCCTCATCTCCAAGGCCATGACTGCGCCGGACGGCATCGTACGCATCCCGCTCAACGAATCCGCCGATCCGAAATCGCAGATCAACGAATACCTCGAGGCCTACCACGGCGAGGGCATCCAGCACATCGCCTGCGCGACCGACGACATCTACGCGACGGTCGAGGCCATGCGTGCGGCTGGCATCGAGTTCCTCGATACGCCGGACACTTACTTCGAGGTGATCGACCAGCGCATCCCGGATCACGGCGAGGACGTGCCGCGCCTCAGCAAGAACCGTATACTGATCGACGCCGACCCGAGCGCGCCGCAGCGCAAGCTCCTGCAGATCTTCACGCAGAACGCGATCGGCCCGATCTTCTTCGAGATCATCCAGCGCAAGGGCAATCAGGGCTTCGGCGAAGGCAATTTCCAGGCGCTGTTCGAATCGATCGAGCGCGATCAGATGCGACGCGGCGTGCTGTGAGCGACGGTGCCGCCATGGATACGTTCACCACCCCACGCCACCTGCACGCCGGCCTCGCCTACCAGTCCGGTTTCAGCAACGAGTTCGCGACCGAGGCGCTGCCCGGCGCGCTGCCGGAAGGGCGCAACTCGCCGCAGCGTTGCGCCTACGGGCTGTATGCCGAGCAGATCTCGGTCACGGCCTTCACCGCGCCGCGCCATCTGAACCGGCGGACCTGGTGCTACCGGATCCGGCCCGGCGTGTTGCACCGGCCCTTTCGGCTCATCGCCGAAGGGCGCTTCCACAACCGTTTCGACGAGCTGCCGGCCACGCCGAACCAGCTGCGCTGGAACCCGTTCCCATTGCCCGAGGTGCCGGTCGATTTCCTCGACGGCCTGTTCACCCTGGCCGGCAACGGCGGCCCGGCCGCGCAGGGCGGTGTCGGCATCCACGTGTATGCGGCGAACCGGCCGATGCAGGGCCGTTACTTCTACGATGCGGATGCGGAGCTGCTCGTCGTGCCGCAACACGGTCGGCTCCGCCTCGCCACCGAGCTCGGCGTGCTCGAGGTCGAGCCGCAGGAAATCGCCATCGTGCCGCGCGGCATCCGCTTCCGTGTCGAGCTGCCCGACGGCGCGGCGCGCGGTTACCTGCTCGAGAACTTCGGCGCGGGCCTGCGTCTGCCGGAACTCGGTCCGATTGGCGCGAACGGCCTAGCCAACGCGCGCGACTTCCTCGCGCCGGTCGCGGCCTACGAGGACATCGAGGGCGATTTCGAACTGATCGCGAAATTCCAGGGCCGGCTGTGGTCGGCGCCGATCGACCACTCCCCGCTCGACGTGGTCGCTTGGCACGGTAATGCCGCGCCCTGCAAATACGACCTGCGCCGCTTCAACACGATCGGCTCGATCAGCTACGACCATCCGGACCCATCGATCTTCACCGTGCTGACCTCGCCGTCGGACACGCCCGGCACTGCGAATCTCGACTTCGTGATCTTCCCGCCACGCTGGCTCGCCGCGGCGGACACGTTCCGTCCGCCGTGGTTCCACCGCAACGTCGCCAGCGAATTCATGGGCCTGATCAACGGCGTGTACGACGCCAAGGAAACCGGTTTCCTGCCGGGCGGCGCGAGCCTGCACAATTGCATGAGCGGTCATGGCCCGGATGCCGAAGTGTTCGCCAGGGCGAGCGCGATCGATACCACGCAACCGCAGTTCGTCGGCGACACGATGGCCTTCATGTTCGAGACCCGCGCGGCGATCCATCCGGCCCGCCAGGCGATGGAGGCACCGGAACTGCAGGCCGACTATTTCGAATGCTGGCAGGGTCTCGGCCGGCATTTCGACCCGACCCGGCGTTGACGGTCGCCGGGCCGGCGCAGACCGGCCCGGCGACCCGAGGCATCATTGCCAACCGCGTGCCCCGCGCACACCGAACGGACCCTCGCTCCCATGAAACTCGGCACCCTCAAGGAAGGCGGACGCGACGGCACGCTGGTCGTCGTTAGCCGCGATCTCAAGAAGGCCGTGAAGGCCACCGGTATCGCCGGCACCCTGCAGCAGGCGCTCGACGACTGGCAGAACACCGCGCCGCGCCTCAATGCGCTGTACGAGCAGCTCAACCTGGTCAGCGGACAGGACGGCACAGAGGATGGCGAGACCCGGCTCGGCGGGCTCGCCGACTATGCGGGTGGGCCGTTCGACGTCGATTTCAGCCATTTCGCCGCGCCGTTGCCGCGTGCCTACGAGTTCGTCGACGGCTCGGCCTATCTGCCGCATGTCGAACGCGTGCGCAGGGCGCGCGGCGCCGAGGTCCCGGCGAGCTTCTACGTCGATCCGCTGATGTACCAGGCGACCAGCGCCGGTTTCCTCGGTCCGCGCGACCCGGTCGTCGTGCCGGAGGAAAGCTACGGCATCGACCTCGAGGCAGAGGTCATCGTGGTGACCGACGACGTGCCGATGGCGGTGACGCCGGCCGAGGCAGCCGGTCACATCCAGCTCGTCGGCCTCGTCAACGATGTCTCGCTGCGCAACCTCATACCGGATGAGCTCGCCAAGGGCTTCGGCTTCCTGCAGTCCAAGCCGCGCTCGGCCTTGTCGCCGGTGCTGGTCACGCCGGACGAGCTCGGCGAGGCCTGGCACGAGTGCAGGCTGCACCGGCCACTCGTCACGCACGTCAACGGCGCGTGGTTCGGCGCACCGGAAGCGGGCGAGGACATGCAGTTCGATTTCGCGCAGCTGATCGCACACGCGGCCAAGACGCGCCCGCTGACCTCCGGCACGCTGGTTGGCTCGGGCACGGTCGCCAATCAGGACGTCTCGCGCGGCGCTTCGTGCTTCGCCGAGAAGCGCACCGTCGAGACGCTCGCGCACGGCAAGCCGCTCACGCCCTTCCTGCGGTACGGCGATACGGTGCGCATCGAGATGTTTGATGCCGAGGGGCGCAGCCTGTTCGGCGCGATCGAGCAGCGCATCGCGCCGCTGCATCCGCGCTGAGCAGGGCGCAGCGGGCAGTGCCGATGCGCTTGTTGCGCATCCTGCACGGGTATAGATTTGCCGTCATCTCCCGACCGGCGCGACGACCTGCGGAGTGTGCGTCATGAGCAGCGAAGGCCTCAGGCTCTACGGCTACTGGCGTTCCAGCGCGGCGTACCGAGTGCGCATCGCGCTGAACCTGAAGGGTCTCGACTACGAGACGATTCCGGTGCATCTCACCGAGAACGGCGGCGAGCAGCATTCCGTGGCGTTCCGCGGGCTCAATCCGCAGGAGCTGGTCCCGGTGCTGCGCGACGGCGAGCGCATCATCCGTCAGTCGCTCGCGATCATCGAATATCTCGACGAAACCTACGACGGTGCGCTGAAGCTCATGCCGGCGACCGCGCGCGATCGTGCGCGCGTGCGCGGTCTCGCGCAGGTCGTCGCCTGCGACATCCATCCGCTCGGCAACCTGCGCGTGCTGCAGTATCTCGAACGCGAATTCGGCGTGCCGCCGATCGAGCGCGAACGCTGGGCGCAGCACTGGATCGGTGAGGGCCTGCGCGCACTGGAGGCGCTGCTCGCGGACAGCCCGGCGACCGGCGAGTTCTGCGAGGGCGATACGCCAGGCCTCGCCGACATCCTGCTGGTGCCGCAGGTCTACAACGCGCGCCGCTGGGGGCTCGACCTCACGCCGTTCCCGGTCGTCACGCGGATCGACGAGGCCTGCCGCCGCCTCGAGGCGTTCCGGCGCGCTGCACCGGAAAACCAGCCGGACGCGCCGCAGAGCTGAAGCTGAACCGTCTCAGCCGAACCCGCTCATGTTGAACGGATCGCCGTCGCTGGTTGCGTCGGCACCGTCGCCGCCGCCCTCGGCGAGACGGATCTTCAGCGCGAGACCATCGCGCGAGTCGGCCTTGGTCAGCGCCTCCTCGAGCTCGATCTTGCCTTCCTTGTAGAGGCGGTAGAGCGACTGATCGAAGGTCTGCATGCCGTCCTGCAGGCTGCGGTCCATGGCTTCCTTGATCTCGTGCACCTGGCCGCGACGCATCAGGTCGCGGATGTGCGGCGTGTTGATCAGCACCTCGACCGCCGGCAGGCGCCGGCCGTCCTTGCCGATCACTAGGCGCTGGCTGATGACCGCCTTCAGGTTCAGGGCGAGGTTCATCAGGATGTTCTTGTGGGCCGATTCCGGGAAGAAGTTCAGGATGCGCTCGATGGTCTGGTCGGCGTTGTTCGAATGCAGCGTGGCGAGACAGAGGTGGCCGGTTTCCGAGAATGCGATCGCCGCTTCCATCGTCGTGGTATCGCGGATCTCGCCGATCAGGATCACATCCGGCGCCTCGCGCATCGCGTTCTTCAGCGCCTCGTGGTAGCTGCGCGTGTCGAGGCCGACCTCGCGCTGGTTAATGATCGACTTCTTGTGCCGGTGCAGGAACTCGATCGGATCCTCGATGGTGAGGATGTGACCGGAGACGTTGGTGTTGCGGTGGTCGATCATCGCCGCGAGCGTGGTCGACTTGCCCGATCCGGTCGCACCGACCACGAGGATCAGGCCGCGCGGTTCCATGACCACGTCCTTGAAGATCTGCGGCAGCTTGAGCTGGTCGATCGTCGGGATGTCGCTCTTGATCGCACGGATCACCATGCCGACTTCGCCGCGCTGCTTGAACACGTTGATGCGATAGCGGCCGGCATCCTTCACGGCGATCGCCATGTTCAGTTCGAGATCGCGCTCGAACTGCGGCACCTGGCCCTCGTCCATCAGCGAATAGGCGATCTTCTTGACCATGCCGCTCGGCAGACCGGTGTTGCCGAGCGGATAGAGCTTGCCCTCGACCTTGATGTTCACCGGCGCGCCCGTGGTCAGGAACATGTCCGACGCGCCCTTCTCGGTCATCAGCTTGAGGAAGTAGCCGATATCCATGATTGCCCCTTGGTGTGCCCTGCGGCGGTTGCCGTAGGGACGGGCCGTCGCCGGGTCGCCCGGGTCTGCGGCCGCGGACACGCCCAGTCCCCTGTGTCGTTGCCGGCAGTTATGGCATTAAGCCGGCGAAAAATCCATGCGCGCGGGCGGCAGGCCCGCGCTGCCGGTACCGGGGATCGCCGTTCTTCGCAGCGTCCTCCCCGGCTGCGGCGCGGAACGTGGCGGCAGCCTTCGTCGGCGAGAGAAGTGTTTGATTAGAAAGATTTTTACATCGGGTTGCGCGGTCCCGGGCAAAGGAGTAGCTTGCTCGAACCGGCTCCCGCGACGCCCGCGGTGCCGCCCGGAATCGATTGATGAGCCTCCTTCTCGCGATCCTCGAACCGGTTTCGCCATCCGTCTGGTGGCGCCTTGCCTCGACCCGGTTCCGGCACCCGGCTCATTCCCCCTGTCCCGCTTCCTTTCGCGTCGGCGCGCCCGGCGCGGAGGCGTCTGTACGTCCGTAACGAGGAGATTGTCCGATGTTCGAAGCCCAGCAGAAAGACGAAGTCGATGCGCTGATGCGGAGTAACCTGGAATTCCGTCAGCTCTATCAGCGCCATCAAGAGCTCGACAGCAAGCTGCGCGACGCCGACCTCGGCGTACTGCCGATGGACGACACCACGCTGCACTCGCTGAAGAAGGAAAAGCTGCGCGCCAAGGACAAGCTCATCGTCATGTGGGAACAGCTGCGCACCCAGCACTGAGCGATCCCGGCCGGTCGCGCCATCCTGCGGCGCGTGCCCGGCCCTGCGGTGAAGGGCCGGTCCGGCGGCAACCACGACCGTCGGGCCGGGGCGGGACCGGACCGGTCCGCGCATCGGCCCCCGCGCCGTCCGCACGCCGGCAATGGAACGGCGAACGTAGGCCAGCCGCCAGCGCCTCGTCGCGGCCCGGCGAGTGCCTCGGTTATCATCGCGCCCCGATCCGGCCGCCCCGCGGCCGCCCTTGATCCGAACACCTGCCGCCGCCCACGCCGGCCTGCAGGCCGGGAGTCCGCATGAACGTCCAGCAGAGTGTCCTCGAGCTGATCGGGCACACGCCGATGGTCAAGGCGCAGCATCTCGATACGGGGTGCTGCGAGCTGTTCCTAAAGCTCGAAAACACCAATCCGGGCGGTTCGATCAAGGATCGCATCGGTCTCGCCATGATCGAGGCCGCCGAGCGCGACGGCCGTCTGCAGCCCGGCGCGACGCTCGTCGAGGGCACGGCCGGCAACACCGGCATCGGTCTCGCCCTCGTCGCCCAGCAGAAGGGCTACAAGCTCATCCTCGTCGTCCCCGACAAGATGAGCCGCGAGAAGATCTTCAACCTGCGCGCGATGGGCGCCGAGGTCGTGCTGACGCGCTCCGACGTCGGCAAGGGTCATCCCGAGTATTACCAGGACCTCGCCGCGCGGATCGCCGTGGACACGCCCGGCGCGTATTTCATCAACCAGTTCGGCAATCCGGACAACCCGCGCGCCCACGAGGAAACGACCGGTCCCGAAATCCTCGAGCAGATGGGTGGGCGCATGGATGCGATCGTGTTCGGCTGCGGCTCATCCGGCACGATGACCGGACTGTCGCGCTATTTCGCGAAGGCCGCGCCACAGGTCGAACTGGTGCTCGCCGATCCGGTCGGTTCGATCCTCACCCAGTACATCAACGAGGGCGTGCTCTCGACCAAGTCGGGTTCGTGGATGGTCGAGGGCATCGGCGAGGATTTCCTGCCGTCGATCGCCGATTTCTCGCACGTGCGGAAGGCCTATGCGATCGCGGACAAGGAGAGCTTCCTCGCCGCGCGCGAGCTGCTGATGAAGGAGGGCGTGCTCGCCGGCTCGAGCTCCGGCACGCTGCTCGCCGCCGCGCTCCGCTATTGCCGCGAGCAGACCGTGCCCAAGCGCGTGGTCGTGCTGGTCTGCGACACGGGCAACAAGTACCTGTCGAAAATGTTCAACGACTACTGGATGCTCGACAACGGCTTCCTCGAGCGCCCGCACTACGGTGATCTGCGCGATCTGATCCTGCGTCCGTATGCGCAGCATGACACGGTCGTGATCGGACCGCGCGACGCGCTGACCGTCGCCTATCAGCGCATGAAGCTGTACGAGATCTCGCAGCTGCCGGTCATGGACGGCGACCGCATCGTCGGCATCGTTGACGAGTCCGACGTGCTGATGCACGTGCATGCCGACGAGGCGCGCTTCCGCGATCCGGTGTCGACCGCGATGATCACCAAGCTCGAATTGCTCGACGTCAAGGCGCCGATCGAGGCGCTGATGCCGGTGTTCGACCGCGGCCACGTCGCCATCGTGATGGACGACGAGAAGTTCCTCGGCCTCATCACGCGCATCGACCTCCTGAACTACCTGCGCCGGCGCGTGCAGTAATGCACCGCCTGCCACGAGCCCGGAAGCCCCGCATGTCCAAAGATCAGAAGTTCGGCCTCGGCACCCGCGCCATCCATGCCGGTCAGGAGCCCGATCCGTCCACCGGCGCCGTGATGACGCCGATCTATGCGACTTCGACCTACGCGCAGAAGAGCCCCGGCGTGCATCAGGGCTTCGAGTACTCGCGTTCGCACAATCCGACGCGCTTCGCGTACGAGCGCTGCGTCGCCGATCTCGAAGGCGGCACGCGCGGCTATGCGTTCGCTTCCGGGCTCGCCGCGACCTCGACCGTGCTCGACGTGCTCGACTCGGGCAGCCACATCATCTGCATGGACGATGTTTACGGCGGCACCTACCGTCTGTTCGAGCGCGTGCGCCGCCGCTCGGCGGGGCTCGACTTCAGTTTCGTCGATCTCAACGACCGCGCCGCGCTGGAAGCCGCGGTCAAGCCCACGACACGGCTGATCTGGATCGAGACGCCGACCAATCCGCTGCTGAAGATCGTCGACATCGCCGCCGTCACCGATTTCGCGCGGTCGCGCGGCATCCGCGTCGCGGTCGACAACACCTTCGCCTCGCCGATCCTGCAGCGCCCGCTGGAACTCGGCGCGCATCTGGTGATGCATTCGGCGACCAAGTACTTGAACGGTCATTCCGATATCGTCGGCGGCATGCTGGTGGTTGGCGACGATGCCGAGCTCGCCGAGAAGATGACCTTCCTGCAGAACGCCGTCGGCGGCGTGCAGGGCCCGTTCGACAGCTTCCTCGCGCTGCGTGGCCTGAAGACCCTGCACCTGCGCATGCGCGCGCACTGCGCGAACGCCCTGGCGCTGGCCGAGTGGCTCGAATCACATCCGAAGGTCGAACACGTGATTTACCCGGGTCTCGCGAGCCATCCGCAGCACGCGCTCGCGAAGCGCCAGATGGCCGGCTTCGGCGGCATGCTTAGCGTATACGTCCGGGGCGGACTCGACGGCGCACGACGGTTCATGGAGCGCTGCCGGCTGTTCGCTGTGGCCGAGTCGCTCGGCGGCGTCGAGAGCCTGATCAATCATCCGGCGATCATGACCCACGCCTCAGTGCCGGCCGAGAACCGCGCACGGCTCGGGATCCACGACAACCTCGTGCGCCTGTCGGTCGGCGTCGAGGATCTCGCCGACCTGCGCGCCGAGCTGGATGCCGCGCTCGCCGCGGTCTGAGCGCGCGGGCCGGCCGTGAGCGACGCCGCCGCCAGAACTGGCTTTCTCGCCGGTCCGTTCACGGCCTTTGGCCGGCACCGCTCGCTGACCTTCGAGCTGGCCCGGCGCGACGTGCTCGGCCGCTACCGCGGTGCGAGCTTCGGCCTGGTCTGGTCGATGCTCACGCCGTTCCTGATGCTGCTGGTCTACACGCTCGCGTTCGGCTCGGTGTTCCAGAGCCGCTGGCCGCAGGCCGGTGCCGGCGGGCCCGATTACACGATGATCCTGTTCGTCGGCCTGATCGTGCACGGCTTCTTCAGCGAGTGCCTGATCCGCGCGCCGCAGCTCGTGGTCGGCAATCCGAGCTTCGTCAAGCGCGTGGTCTTCCCGCTCGAGATCCTGCCGTGGCCGATGCTGCTCTCGGCACTGTTCCATGCGCTGATGAACCTCGCCGTGTTCGCCCTGTTGCATGCCGTGCGCTTCGGCGCGCCGCCGGCGACGCTCGTGCTGTTCCCGCTCGTGCTGCTGCCGCTGGCCCTGCTCTGTGCGGGCATCGGCTGGCTGTTCGGCGCACTCGGCGTATACCTGCGCGACATCGGCCAGATCACCGGCGTGCTGGCCACGGCGATGCTGTTCCTGTCCTCGGCGGTGGTGCCGGTCGAAAGCCTGCCGGATACCTACCGCTGGGCGTTCGAGCTGAACCCGCTGAGCTTCATCATCGATCAGGCGCGTGCCGTCGCGTTGTGGGGCCGCTGGCCGGACTGGCCGGGACTCGGCCTGTACGCGCTCGGCAGCCTCGCGTTCTGTTACGCGACGTATGCCTGGTTCCGTGCCACGCGCCCGGGGTTCGGCGATGTCCTCTGATCTGGCGATCCGCGTCGCCGGCCTCGGCAAGGCCTTCGCGATCTATGACAAGCCGCATCATCGCCTGCTGCAGCAGATCCTGCCCGGGCGGCGTGCCTGGCATCGCGAGTTCCATGCGCTGCACGACGTGAGCTTCGAGGTGCGCCGCGGTGAGACGGTCGGCATCGTCGGGCGCAACGGATCGGGCAAGTCGACCTTGCTGCAGATCGTCTGCGGCACGCTCGCGCCGAGCGCCGGCACGGTCGAGGTCCACGGCCGCATCGCCGCGCTGCTCGAACTCGGCGCGGGTTTCAACCCGGAATTCACTGGCCGCGAGAACGTCTATCTCAACGGCACGGTGCTTGGTCTCACGCGCGCCGAAGTCGAGGCGCGCTTCGATGCGATCGCGGCCTTCGCCGACATCGGCGAGTTCATCGATCAGCCGGTGAAGAGCTATTCGAGCGGCATGTACGTGCGCCTCGCGTTCGCCGTGGCGATCCACGTCGTGCCGGATATTCTGGTCGTCGATGAAGCCTTGTCGGTCGGCGACGAGGCGTTCCAGCGCAAGTGCTACGCGCGCATCCAGCGTCTGCGCGAGGACGGCGCGACGGTGCTGTTCGTCTCGCATTCGGCCGGTACGGTCATCGAGCTCTGCAGTCGTGCGATCCTGCTCGACCGCGGCGAATGCCTCGCGATCGGCACGCCGAAGCACGTCATCGCGCGCTACCACAAGCTGCTCTATGCCCCGGCCGAACGTGCCGAGACGCTGCGCGCGGAACTGCGTGCGGAGCGGCGCGACGGCCCGTCATCCGGCGTGGCGCACCCGGCATCAATGCTCGATGGTGCCTCGGCGGCGCGTACCGATGCCACGGCGCACGCTGCGGAACTCGCCGAGACCGCATGGTTCGAACCGGGCCTGGTTCCGCAGAGCACGGTCCACTATGCCGCGCGTGGTGCCGAGATCCTCGATCCGCACATCGAGACGCCGGGCGGCCGGCACGTCAACGTGCTGCGTCCCGGCGGCGCGTTCGTTTATGTCTATCGCGTGCATTTCCAGCAGGCCGCGTGCGCGGTGCGTTTCGGCATGCTGTTCAAGACCACGACCGGCGTCGAGCTCGCTGGTGCGGTCAGTGCGCAGCCGGCCGACGCGCTGCCGCTGATCGAGGCAGGTCAGAGCATCGAGGTGCGCTTCCGCTTCCGCTGCCTGCTCGCGCCCGGTACGTACTTCGCGAACGCCGGTGTGCTGGGCCTGATCGGGGAAAGCGAGGAATATCTCGACCGGCGCATCGACGTGGCCATGTTCCGCGTCCTGCCCGATCCGCAGCGCCTGGCGACGGGGCATGTCGATCTCGACGTGCAGCCCGAACTCGGCAATGTCGTCGCCACGGAATCCAGTCCAACATGACCGACCAGCCTTCCACCGCCATACTCGTCCTCGGCATGCACCGCAGCGGCACCTCGGCGGTGACGCGCGTGCTGAATTTGCTGGGTGTCGAACTCGGCTCCGACCTGCTCGGCCCCGGCTACAGCAACGAGCAGGGTTTCTGGGAGCACCGCGAGGCCTATGCGATCGACGATCGTCTGCTCGTCCGTCTTGGCCGCACCTGGCACGACGTGCGCGATCTGCCGGCGAACTGGCGCACGCATCCGGCCACATTGCGTGCGAAGGCCGAGATCGTCGAGCTGGTCGGTCGCGAATTCGCGGCGTCGCCGCTCTGGGCGATCAAGGATCCGCGCATCTGCCGGCTGACTGCATTGTGGGTCGAGGCGCTGCGCGAATGCGGCCAGGCGCCGCGTGCGCTGATCGTCGTGCGCGATCCGTTCGAGGTTGCCGAATCATTGCGCGTGCGCGACGGCTGGGCGCCGGCGCAATCCATCCTGCTCTGGGTGCAGCATCTGCTCGACGCCGAACGCGCGAGCCGCCACCTGCCACGCAGTCTGGTTTTCTACGATGGCCTGCTCGCCGACTGGCGCGGCAGCGTCGCGCGCTTCGCACGCGAGCTGGTGGTCGACTGGCCGGTCGCCATCGAGGCGGCGGCCGGCGCAATCGAGGCGTATCTCGATCCCGCCGAGAAACACCATCGCAAGCCGGCATGCGAAGGACAGCCGATGTCCGGGTTCCTTGCCGCGCTGCTCGCGGCCTGCCGGCAGGCCGCCGAAGGCGATGCGGAGGGCTGGCAGGCGCTCGCACGGCTCGGTGACGAGTTCGCCGCGGTCGCCGGCCTCTACGCAGGAGCCATCGAGGATCTCACCGCACGCCTCGACGGTGCCGAAAAGCGCGCCAGGGACGCGGAGACCTGGCTGAATGCGGCGCGCCCAGCGGTCGAGGCGGCCACCGCCGCAGCCAGCGACATCCACAAGGTCGGCGAAAGCCTGCGCCTGCAAGGTGAGGTCGCGCAGCGGCTCGAGCATCAGTTGAAGCTCGCCGATGCGGCGTTGTGGGAAGCGAACGAGACCCGGGCACGGCTCGAAGCGGATTTGACACAGCATGCGGCCGAACTGGCCGAGCGCAACGCCGCGCTCGCCGACGCCGAGGCGCGCTGGAACGCGTTCCGGGACGGGGTCGAAACCAAGCGGCGTGCCTACGAAGCGGCGGTCGAAGCAGACCTGCAGCGTCTCGAGGCCGCCGACGCCGTGCGGGTTTCGCTCGAAATCGCCCTGCAGGCGAAGGACGAGCGGTTGCGCGAGCTGCTGGCCGAGTGCGAGGCCCTGCGCGTGGCCCTGGCGCAGACGCGCCAGGCGGATGGGGCCTCGCGTGCCGATCGCAGCCGCCGCGGTGGGTCCTCCGCGATGCAGGACGGAGCGCCGGTAGCGCGCGGCGGACAGGACGGTTGATCATGCGCGGTCGATGGCATCGCCGTGAGCATGAGCACTCACGGGCCGGCGACGCGGCTGCGCAGGCGATGACGATTCACCGCGCCAGCGAGAGCAGGACGCGGGCAGGGACCAGGGGAGAGGCATGAAGATCGATAGGATCGCCATCCGGCAGGGCATCGACTACTACCGCAGTTTCGGTCTGATCGCCTTCGTCCGGCGCTTCGTCCATCTGTACCGTTACGGGCCCGAGTTGCCGAGCTTCGTGCCGGCGCCGCGCAGCGAAGAGACGCGTACGGGCGGTGCGCCGCTGTCGGCCGTACAACTGCTCGCCAGGCGCTTCCAGAGCCTGCGTCCGCTCGGCATCTACCGCTCGCCGGTCGATCCGCCACGCCTGAATCTGGTCACCGACAGCATCAATAAGGGCAGCCTGTTCGGCGGCGTGGCGACCGCGATCCTGCTGGCCGCACTGCTCGCCGAGCGGCGCGGCATGCGTCTGCGCATCGTCACGCGCACCGAGAAGCCGAATACGGCCAACGTGCGCCACGTGCTCGACTGCAACGGCATCGAGTTCTCCGGCATTGTGGAATTCGCGCATGCGCCGGTCGGCAGCGAATCGCCGGAACTCGACGTC
This sequence comes from uncultured Rhodanobacteraceae bacterium, assembly GCA_964471815.1. Taxonomy (GTDB): domain Bacteria; phylum Pseudomonadota; class Gammaproteobacteria; order Xanthomonadales; family Rhodanobacteraceae; genus Tahibacter. Next base: position 27,315 of record CAYYHP010000002.1, on the reverse strand, counting down.
GGCGCCAACGACCACTTCCTGACGACCTCGTGGTGGACCACGGCGAGCGTGCTCGGCAGCGTGCCGGTCGAGCGCGTCATCTACCTGCTGCAGGAAGACGAGCGCATGTTCTACTCGCTTGGCGACGACTTCCTGCGTGCCGGCGAAATCATGCGCCACGCCGGGCTGCGCATCGTGATCAATTCGAGGATGCTGTTCGAGCACCTCGTCGCCGAGGGTTTCACGAACCTCGTGCGCAAAGGCGCGAGCTTCGAGCCGGCCTTCGATCCACGCACCTTCCATCCGGTTCCGCGCATCGAGGGCGGCAAGCGTCGGTTCTTCTTCTATGGCCGGCCGAACAACCTGCGCAACCTGTTCTACCGCGGCATCGAGGCGATCGACGCGGCGGTGCGGCGTGGTGTGCTCGACCTCGCCGAATGGGACATCCACATGGCCGGCAAGGATCTGCCGGCGATCACCTTCGGCGACGGCTACCGGCCGATCGTGTCCGACAACCTTTCGTGGCAAGAGTACGGCGAGCTGGTGCGTGGCATGGATCTCGGCCTGTGCCTGATGTACACGCCGCACCCGAGCTATCCACCGCTCGATCTCGCCGCCTGCGGCGCGGCGGTGGTGACCAACCGCTTCGGACCCAAGCACGACCTCGACCGCTACTGCCGGAACATCCTCTGCGTCGAGCCCGATCTCGAATCGCTCGTCGAGGGTCTCACGCGCGGCGTGCGCCTGGCCGCGGATGCGGCCACGCGCCAACGCCATCTCGATGTGAGCGGCATCCAGCGCGACTGGCGCGCCGCGCTCACTCCCGTCGTCGACCAGCTCGCCTGAGGAATCGCATGTTCGTCGTCGAACACCCACCGGCCGCCTATTCCGATCCCTGGGCCGTAACGCCGTTCGAGGCGCGCCTGATGCTGCTCGAGCGCGGCAGCGCGCACATCGCCTATTTCTACGAGAAGCCGGATAACAGCACCTTCCGCTACCGCGTCTACAACATGATCCAGGCGCTGCAGGCGTCGGCGCTGGATGTCGGTGCGGCCTGCTTCCATACCGACGACATCGACCGGCTCGACGAGGTGATCGATCGCGCCGACGTGCTGGTCGTGTGCCGTGCGCGTTACACCGACAAGCTCAACCGTGCGATCCTGCGCGCCCGGCACCAGGGCAAGCCGGTGTATTTCGACGTCGATGACTTCGTCTTCGACACGGACTACGTGAACCTGATCGTCACCACGCTCGACCAGGACTTGAAACATCCGGGCATCTGGGATCACTGGTATGCCTACATCGGCCGCATCGGCGCGACGCTGAAACTGTGCGATGCGGCGATCACCACCAACGCCTTCCTCGCGGGGCGTATCGCCGAATTTGCCGGTCTGCCCACGCATGTGATCCCGAACTTCCTCAACCGCGAGCAGATGGAGATCTCCACGCGGATCTTCGAGGAGAAGCAGCGGCGCGGGTTCCAGCGTACCGAGCAGATCTATGTCGGCTACTTCAGCGGCACGCCGACCCACACCCGCGATTTCCAGGTCGCCTCGTCGGCGCTGATGGACCTGATGGAGGCCGATCCGCGCATCGTCCTGCGCGTGGTCGGCTACATGGAGTTGAAGGACGAGTGGCGCCGGTTCGCCTCCCGCGTCGAGTTCTATCCGCTGCACGATTTCATCAACCTGCAGCGTCTGATCGGCCTGGTCGAAATCAACCTCGTGCCGCTGCAGGACAACGTCTTCACGAACTGCAAGTCGGAACTGAAATACTTCGAGGCCGGCATCGTCGGCACGCTGACCGTGGCTTCGCCGATCCACACCTATGCCCAGGCGATCGAAAACGGCCGGAACGGTTATCTCGCGCGCAGCCTCGACTGGGGTCCGGCGCTCGAGACGTGCATCGCACGGCTGGCCGATTATCCGGCCATGGCCGAGCGCGCCTGGCAGGATGCCGAACGGCGTTACGCGTGGTATCGGCAGATCCCGCTGATCGAGCGCACGCTGCTGCCACGGCACGTCTGAGCCGGCGGCGCCGATGTCCACACCCGGCCATGCGGCGTACGGATTCCCGTTCGGGCTCGCCGTGCTGCGGCGCTTGCCGTGGACCGTCTGGCCACGATGGTTCTGGTGCCAGGCGCGGCTCGCGCTCGCCGGCATTGCCGCACGGCGTGCGTATGCGCGTCGTGTCGCGGCCGAGCGCACGGATCTCGCCGCGGCATGCCGTGCCCAGCGCGAGGCACTGGATCAGGCCGGCGCCTTGCCGCGCATCGCCGTGCTGGTCCCGGTCTACGATCCGCCGCTCGATTGCCTGCGTCGTTGCCTCGACAGCGTGCTCGGTCAGGTCTACGCGAACTGGGAACTGTGCTTCTGCGACGATGCGTCGAGCCAGCCCGAGGTACGTGCGTTGCTCGCGGACTACGCGGCACGCGATACGCGCATCAGCGGCACGTTCCGCGAACGCAATGGCCATATCTCGACGGCCAGCAACGACGCGCTTGCGCTTGCCGCGGGCGACTACCTGGCCCTGCTCGATCACGACGACGAGCTCTCGCCGCTCGCGCTCGGCGAAATCGCACTGGCGCTTGCTGCGCATCCCGGCTGGCAGATCGTCTACACCGACGAGGACAAGATCGACCGGCACGGGCGGCGCTTTGATCCACACCGCAAGCCCGCCTGGAATGCCGAGCTGCTGCTCGGTCAGAACTACGTCGGCCACCTCGTCGCGTATCGCACGGCGCTCGTGCGCGGTTGCGGCGGATTCCGCGAAGGCTACGAAGGCAGTCAGGATCACGATCTCGCCCTGCGTGCGAGCGAGCGGCTCGCCGCCGACGCGATCGGGCATATTCCGGAAGTGCTCTATCACTGGCGTGCCTTGCCCGGTTCGACGGCCGCGCGCCTCGATGCCAAACATTACGCCGGCGATGCCGCGCGGCGTGCCGTGCAGGACGCGCTGGTCCGCCGCGGCATCGACGCCGAGGTGCTGCCATTGCCAGGCCTGCCAGGGCATTTCCGCCTGCGGCACCGGCTGCCACCGCGCGATCTGCGCGTGCTGCGCATCGGCCGCGACGCCGATGGTGCAGTGGTCGAGGCCGAGCGGATCGAAGGCCGGCCGGACGCAGTCGGAGGACATCGCTGGCAGGTGGTGCCGGACAGTCTCCGGCGCTTCGATCCGCCGTTGCGCACCGAGGCGGACATTGCGGCCATGATCGAAGCGCAGCCGAGTGACGTGATCGTGACCGGTATACCGGGGCTCTATGCGCTGTCGGACGAGTCGTGGCACGAACTCGTCTCGCAGGCCTTGCGTCCGGATGTCGAGGCAGTCGGCGGGCTGGTGCTCGACGGCGCCATGCAGCACGCCAGCGGTCTGCGTGCCGGCGCGAATGGCACGCTCGAACCACTGTTCGCAAGTCTGCCGTTCGGCGCCGCCGGACCGATGCAGCGGGCGCGGCTCGTGCAGGAGACGGCGGCCGTCGCCTGGGAATTGCGCGCCTGCGCGGGTGAGCACGATCGACGCGACGGCACGATGACATCGACGTGCCCACCAGCCGCTGCTGGTGATGCGTTCCCTATCCGGAGCCGCCATGTCGTGTGGACGCCATACGCCTGCTTCGGCGTCGCGGCGGCCTCTCACGGCGCGGCGGCGACCGGCCATCACATGAGTTCTGCTGGCGATTCCTCGATCGCCGGATCGGATCGATGAGGAGATCTGCCATGCAGGAACGAATCCGGGTGCTGATCGGCTCCAGACTGTTTTGGCCGCTCGTCTGGATGCTCTGCGTTGCCGCATTGCAATTCCTGCCGCGCACGGGCGCCGAGTTGCAGGTACAAATGGAGGCCGAACGCGAAGGCATCGCCCAGGTCTACTTCGACCGCGGCGAGCCGTTGAACGAGGCCGCCTCGGTGCAGCGCCGATTACGGCCCGGCTCGAACTGGTTGGTCTTTCCGCTTCCGGAAGGCACGTACCGCGGTTTCCGCTTCGATCCGACCAACAACGACGGCAGCGTGACGATCCGTCGCGTCGCGCTGTGGCGCACGGGCGAGCCAAGACCCGACGAAGTGCTGGCTGCCCTGAAGCCGGCGGCGAACGTGGCACATTACGAGGCGATCGTCGGCGGCGTGCGTGTTGTCCCCACGCCTGCCGTCAACGATGCGCAGCTCATGCTCGACTTCCCGATCCGGCTCGGCGGCGGGTTGGCATCGTTCATCGCTGACCTGTTCCGCGGTCTGCTGTTGACGGCCGTGCTGTGGCTCTGCGCGCGGCTCGCCCGGACGGAAGCCATCGAGCTACGCGGGCTCGTGGGCGCCAGCGCGGTGACGGCGGGGGGGCTGATCCTCGCCATGGCCATCGTCAGCGGCAAGACGAGTGCGGTGCATCCGGACGAAATGTCCCATCTGCTTGCCATGGTGTACCACCTGACCCACGGCGTGCTGCCACCGAAGGTCACCGATCCGGATCTGTATTCGTCGATCTCGCTGTTCGGGTTTTCCTACCTGTTCGAACTCGACATCGTCTATCCGCTCGCCGCGCTCGTGTTGTCACCATTCGGGGTCGTGCCCGGCGATGCGGTGCTGTCTGCGCGACTGTTCAGCTTCGCGCTTTGGTGCGTGCTGCTGGTTTTCGCCGTGCGGCGCCGGTCGTGGGCCGCGGTCGCCGCCGTGGGGCTAGTATCACCACAGGTCTGGTACGTGTTCTCGTACTTCAACGGGGATGCCTTGCCGTTCCTGCTCTCGCTGATCGCGGTGGCCTTGGCCAGTGATCCCGACGGTGGCGTCGCCGCCTATCTCGAGCACGGCAGGCTGCGCCGCGGGGAACTCGCATTACTGATCCTCTGCTGCGGTCTGCTGCTGATCTCCAAGCGCAACTACCTCCCGGTCGTTCCCGTGATCGCGTCGTGGCTGGCGGTCCGCCATCTCGGCCTCCGTTTCATTGAGGCGACGTTCCTGGTGTTCGGTCTGGCTCTGGCCGGTGCCGGAACGATCCTGCGTGCACCGATGTTCGGATCGCCGTTGCCGGGCGGCATGCTGCTGCTCGTGCTTGGTGCGCTGGTCTTCGCGGTGGCTGCCGGGCATTTCCTCTGGCGCCTGCGAGGCGAGGCGGCGAGATGGCCGGCCTTCCGGCGTCTGGCCCTGCTGCTCGGACTCGTCGTCACCGTCGCCCTGCCGCGCGTGCTTTGGGACGTGCATCAGAACGGCCTGCCGGGTGCCAAGCGCGCGGTCGTCGCGCAGATCCAGGAACAGCGGGCCGCGCCGGACTTCAAGGCCTCGGTGATCGAGCAGGGCAAGGGCTACTTCGGCCTCGCCCTCGCGAAAAAGGGCGTCACCCTGCCGCAGGTCGCGCTCGCACCGTGGCATTGGGCTTTGGGCAGCCTGCGCAGCGCCTTCGGCGTGTACGGATTCATGAGCATCTTCGCGCCGGCTTGGATCTATGCCGTGCTGATCGGCAATTTCGCCTTGCTCGTCGCTTGCGGGCTGCTCGCCATGCGAAGGCGGTCAACGGCGCAATGGCCCACGCAGGTCATGCTGGTTGGCGGGGGTGCTTTCCTGGTCGCGCTGAGTTCATTGCTGCATAGCTGGGTCAACGATTTCGAAGCGCAGGGACGCTATCTGTTCCCGGCCTTCGCGATCCTGGCCCTGCCGCTCGGCGCTGCGGTCGAGCGGCTGCCACGCGGTGTCTTTCGCTTTTGCCTGGTCTTTGGCGGCATGTTGTCTGGCCTGGCGTTCGCATTCGTCGCACTGCAGGCGTTCGCTCCGCCGTCGTGATGTAGCTTAGAAGCGCCCGCTCGGCAGCACGCGCGCCTTGAAGCGGGCCAGCGTCTGCTGCAGGGCATAAGGCAGCCGGCTCACCACGGCCTTGCGCAGACGGAACACGGGTGGTGAGACATCGGTGACCGGTGTGCCGTCAGGGATGCGGGCCACGGCGATCTCCGGCGGCAGCGCGCCGGCATGGTCGCGATGCACGTAAAGCAGCAAGTTGAAGCGGTACCAGAATGAGATGGAAGCATCGCCGGCGATCTGCGGCCTGATGCAGTCGTAGGCGTCGAAGCCGCGTGCGGCGAACTTGTCGCGCCAGTAGTCGTAGGGCTGTTCGTTGACGTGGAATTCGCCACCCTGACCCGGCGGTGCGGCCGAGAACAGCACGAGTCCACGGCTGTGTCGCGCGATGTTCGCGACGAACGTGTCCGCAGCCGAAGCAGGAATGTGTTCGGCGACTTCGAGCGACTGCACGAGATCGAACGGCCGGCCGAGGTCGAGCGGCTGCGAAAGATCGGCCGACGTGAACGCGTCGCGTGAAATCGCAAGCGCCGCACGATCGACGTAATCGCCATCGACACCGGCGATGTCCATGTTGCCGAGCATGGCCCATTCGGACAGCCAGGTGCCGCGCGCGCAGCCGATGTCGAGCACGCTCGCGGGTTTCAGCGCCGGAGCGAGCAGGTCAATGATCCGTCGGGCGGCATGACGTGAGGAGCGGTCGGTGTAGTCCATGAACCGCTCGTCGTATAGATGTCCCATCATTCCTCCTAGCGTAGACAGAGGGCGATGCCCAGCGCGATCAGGGCAATGCCGAGCCATTTCAGCGGCGAGATCGATTCGCCGAGCAGCAGCGTGGCGAGCGAGATCGTGGCGACGTACTGCACGGATACGAGGACCTGTGCCATGTGCAGCTCGAAGCGCTTGAGCGCCCAGGCGTAGGCAATCACGCCGAACGCGAAGCAGCCGATCCCGGCGAGCGTTTGCCACGGCACGCGGCCGGCGACGAGCCAACGTGGTGAGGCGTCCATCGCGCCGAGCTTGAGCAGCACGTTGCCTGCGGCATTGCCGAGCACGACCCCGATCAGGGCGAGGTAGCCGGCAGCGCGTGGAAGGAGGGTCGGTTCCATTGCGGACTCCGGGAGAATGGGCGGTCAGACTGGCTGCGGCATACGATGTGCCAGTGGCATGACCGTGTGGCATCGGCAGGCGGGCACATCGCATCGGCCTGTGCAGCCGGGCACAGGATCGGGGCAGGGGTGATCACGGTCTGCATCGGACGGCATTGCATGGGCATGTCTCAACCGAAATTCGACAGCACCATCTGGCTCCACAAGTAGAGCCGATGATCGGCGCGGTTCGCACGGTGCTCGTCGAGGCGCCCCTGCCAGTAGCCGCCGACGTGCGTACGAAGGCCTTCCGGTGGCAACAGGCCCTCCTGGAACCAGCGGCCGACCGGTACCGCGAAGCCCTGCTTGCGACGACCGGTGATCGCCTCGGGCAGCAGGCGGCGCGCGGCGTGCTTGAGCAGCCACTTGCCGCGGCCGTTGCGCAACTTCCAGTGTGAGGGCAGACGGCGTAGGAAATCGACGACCTCGATGTCCAGGAACGGTGCACGTACCTCGAGCGAATTCATCATGCTCGCGCGATCGACCTTGGGCAGGATGTCGTCCTGCAGATACAGGTCGACGTAGAAGCAGATCGTACGATCGACATCGTCGCCACCGGCCGCGCCGCCGCGCTCCCAGGCCGCGATCGCCTCGCTGTACAGGCTCTCGGGCTCGACCGGTGTGCCGAGCAGATCGGCGAGATCGGTGTGTGCGAGCGGCGCCATCCAGACCGGCAGCCACAGCGCGGGCGGGTGTCCGACGCCCCGCAGCGTACGCTTGAGCTTGAAGTCGAGGCTCATGTAGCGGTGTGAAACCGGCAGGCGCGCGGCGACGGCGGCGATCGCGCGATGCAGGGGCCGCGCGACGAGACGCCGGTACCAGCGTGCATAGCGCAACGCGCGGAACGGGTCATAGCCGGCGAGCAGTTCGTCCGCACCGTCGCCGCCTAGCGCGGCGGTCACCTTGCGCCGCGCGTGCCGACAGAGCAGGAAGGTCGGCAGCAACGAGGCATCGGCGAGCGGTTCGTCGAGGCGCGCGAGTACCTCAGGCAGGCCGAGGCGCATCTCCTCGACCGAGCACGTCTCGACCTGATGCGCCGCGCCGATGTGGGCGGCGACCCGACGCGCATGCGGCGATTCGTCGAAATGCGCATCGTCGAAGGCGATCGAGAACGTCTGCAGACGATCGCGGCCGGTGTGCCGGATCGCGAGCGCGGACACGGTCGAGGAATCCACGCCGCCGCTTAAGAACGCACCGACCGGTACATCGGCGACGAGACGCCGCGCCACGGCGCGGTCGAGCGTGGCGAGCAGTTCCTCGGCGAGTGCTTGCGGATCGGCCGCGAGCAGCGCGGCATCCGGCGCCGGTTCGTAACACCAGTAGCGCGTCAGGCGCAGCGCACCGCTGTCGAGATCGAGAACCATCCAGTGCCCGGCCGGCAGCTTGTACACCCCGTCCAGAATGCTGAGCGGTGCCGGCACGAAGCCGTAGGCGAAGTATTTGCGCACCGCATCCGGCGAGAGCCCCGCGCTGACCGCCGGATGCCGGCGCAGCGCGCCCAGCTCTGAGGCGAACACCAGGCCGTCGCGGGCATGCCGGTAGTACAGGGGCTTCTTGCCGAAGCGGTCGCGGGCGAGGATCAATTGCCGGCGGCGGCGATCGTGCAGGGCGAAGGCCCACATGCCGTTCATGCGGGGCAGCACATCTGGGCCCCAGTAGCGCCAGCCCTCGAGCAACACCTCGGTGTCGGAGTGATCGGTCGCGAAACGCGCGCCGAGGGTTTCGAGCTCACGGCGCAGTTCGGCGAAGTTGTAGATCTCGCCGTTGAACACGATCGCCGCATCGCCGGCGACGCTGGTCATCGGCTGGTGACCGCCGGCGAGGTCAAGGAACGCGAGCCGGCGGTGCGCGAGATGCACGCCATGCGCGACGTCCTCGAGGAAGCCTTCGCCATCCGGTCCGCGATGCGCGATCGCATCGGCCATCGCCGTGAGCACGGCACGGTCGGCGCGTCCGGTGAAGCCGGCGATGCCGCACATGCTCAGCCACCTCCGCCGCGGATGACACGATCCACGGCATACACGGGCTTGGCCTGCGACTCGTGGTAGGTGCGGTTGAGCATCTCAGCGAGTAGTCCCATCAGGATGCTCAGCACGCCGACTGCGGCGAGGAACACGGCGAGCAGCGGCAACGGCGTCTGGATCAGCGAAGTCGACGCGAACAACTTCAGGCCGATCGCCCAGCCGCCGGCGAGCAAGGCGCCGAACAGCGCGAGCATACCGAAGCCGCCGAACACGTAGATCGGCTTGTTGGCATATCTGAACAGGAACTTCACTACGATCAGGTCGAGCAGCACCTTGAACACACGTTCGAGGCCGTACTTCGATTCACCGTGGATGCGCGGATGGTGCAATACCGGGAGTTCGGCGACGCGGGCGCCGTTCCAGGCCGCGTAGACCGGCACGAAGCGGTGCATCTCGCCGTACAGCTTCACCCCTTCGAGCACGCTGCGGCGATAGGCCTTCAGCGAGCAGCCGTAATCGTGCAGGTGCACGCCGGAGACGGTCGAGATCAGCCGGTTGGCGAGCCGGCTCGGCAGGTTGCGCTTGATCGCGTGGTCCTGGCGGTCCTTGCGCCAGCCGGAGACGACATCGAAGCCTTCGTCGAGCTTGGCGAGCAGGCGGCCGATGTCGGCCGGATCGTTCTGCAGATCGCCATCCATCGGTACGATGATCTCGCCGCGCGCGTGGTCGAGTCCGGCCATCAGTGCCGCAGTCTGGCCGTAATTGCGGCGCAGGTGCACGACCGTCACGCGCGGATCCTGCGCGGCGAGTTCATCCAGGCGTTGCGCCGAGGCGTCGCGGCTGCCGTCGTTAACCAGCAGCAGTTCCCAGGGCCGGCCGAGCGCCTCGAGTGCCGTCCGCGTCTTTTCGTATAGCGGCAGGATGTTGTCCTGCTCGTTGTAGATCGGCACGGTCACGGTGAGCGGTGACACGTTGCGGTGGTCGGGCTTGTCCATGCGCGGTCCGGCTTCGGGAGGAATGGTCGGGTGGAGGCGGGGCGATTCGGGCCGGCTACAGGCGCAGGCGACGAAACACGGGTTCCGGCAGGCTGCGGATCACAGCCATTATCGCCCGCCAGAAGCCCGGCAGATAAACCGTGCCGGTGCCGACATCGAGTGCGCGGACCAGGCGCGGTGCGATCCGGGCTGGCATGCGCCAGAGCATGCCCTTCGCGAAGGCGCGGGTCATTGGCGTATCGATGAAGCCCGGTTTGAGCGTGACCACGGCCACGCCCTTGCCGTGCAGGCGCTGGCGCAGGCCGGAGAGGAACGTCGTCACCGCGGCCTTGGCCGCGCCGTAGACGTAGTTGCTCGCGCGGCCGCGGTCGCCGGCCACCGAGGTGATCGCCGCGAGCGTGCCGTGGCCCTGTGCCTCCAGGCGTCTGGCCAGCTCGGTCAGCAATGCGAGCGTTGCGGTCGCATTGATCTCGAACTCGCGGCAGAGCGCATCGACCGAGCGTTCGCACTCCGCCTGATCGGCGAGCGTGCCGTGTGCGACGAGTACTGCGTCGAGCTGGCCGAGATCGGCGATCGCGCGGTCGATGACGGGGGCGTGCGCGGCGAGGTCGCGCACGTCGAGCACGGCGCTGCCGACCTGGGCTGCGCCACGCACGCGCAGGTCGGCGACGATCTGTTCGAGCCGGTCCGCGTCACGGGCGACGAGGAACAACGCATCACCGCGTGCGGCGAGGAGGCGCAGGGCCGCCTCGGCGATCGCCGAGGCCGCACCGACGACGAGGATGCCGCGCCGGCTCACGCTGCCCCCACGCGGCGCCAGAAGCCGGACGAGAAGCGGGGATCGAGATGCGCGCGCATGTCCTCCCAGCGCGGGAAGCCGTGCCGGAACGTCGGTGCACTCATGCGCGCGTCCTTGGCCGGATAGACCGCACCGCCGGCAGCGGAAACCTCGGCGTCCAGCGCGTCGAGCAGGGCCAGCGTGCCCGCACCGTGCAGCGGAAAGTCGAGCGCCAGCGTGACGCCGTGCCGCGCGAACGAGAGCAGTCCGACCGGCGCACGATCGCCGAACACCTTGAGCACGGCGAGGAACGATCCGCTGCCGCTCGCCGCGATGCGCGCGAGCAGTGCGTTGAGCACCGGCTCGGCACATGCCATGGGCACCACGCACTGGTACTGCACGAAGCCGCGTGGACCGTACAGGCGATTCCAGTCGCCGAGCGCATCGAGCGGATACAGGAAACGCGCGGCCGGTACGCGACGCACACCGCGCTGGCGGTTGCCGTGCCGGAAGTACAGCGCGTTGAAGGCGCGCATGCAATAGCGGTTGACCAGGGGGACTGGCAGAGTGAACGGGATGCGCCAGACGCGCCGTGCGTGCCGCCGGTCGATCGGACCGGCGACCGGATTCGCACGCGTGAACAGGCCGCGGCCGAGGCTTGTGCCACGCACCGCGCAATCGACCCAGGCCACGGTGTATTCGTGGCTGTCCGCCGATTGCGCGGACAACGCGAGGAATTCGCCGATCCCGGAGAACGCGAGCGTCTCGCTCTCGACCCACGGGCCGGCGGTCCGCCGCAGGGCGAGTTCGGCCCAGGTGATCAGGCCGGTCAGGCCAAGCCCGCCGACCGTCGCGGCGAACCAGTCGGCATGCCGGTCCGGCCCGCACTCGATGCGTCGGCCGTCCGAGCGCAGCAGCTCCAATGCCCGCACGTGGTCGCCGAAGCTGCCCACGCGGTGGTGGTTCTTGCCGTGCACGTCGTTCGCGATCGCGCCGCCGACGGTGACGTGACGCGTGCCCGGCACGACGGGCAGCGCCCAGCCGTGCGGCAGGCACAGATCGTCGATCTCGCCGAGCGTCGTACCGGCCTCGCAGCGCAGGAGGCCGCGGTCGGCGTCGAAGGCGATGAAGCGGTCGAGTCCGCGGGTCAGCAGCAGGGTGCCGCCGTCATTCAGGCACACGTCGCCGTAGCTGCGACCGCTGCCGTAGGGCAGGGCATGCCCGTCGAATGCCGGCAGCTCGCGGTCGCGGCGCCGGACTGACAGCAATTGCTGCGTGGCCGGCGGGTAACGGCCCCAGGAGGTACCCGGCCGCGACATGTCAGACCGCCCCCGCCACGATGCCGGCAGCCAGGACCAGGAGGCCGAGGCTCGGCAGGTCGGTGATCGCGAACACGACCGGATCGTCGTGCATGCACCCGCGATGCGCGAGCAGCCAGGCGCGGCTGGTCCAGAACAGCAGGATCGGACAGAGCGCCCAGAGCAGGCGCGGCTGCCGGTACAGGGCCTCGCTCGCCGTGCTGTTGATGTACAGCGCGAGCACCAGCACGGCGAGGTAGCCGGCAGTGCTGCCGAGCGCGAGCAGCAGCGGCATGTCCGCCGCCGTGTAACCGCGCCCGTTGCGCGCCGCGCCGTCGGGCGTGCCGCGCAGCTCGGTATAGCGCTTGAGGAGGGCGAGGCTCAGGAACAGGAACATCGAGAAGGCGAGCATCCAGAACGAGATCGGCGTGGCCGTGGCGAAGCCGCCGGCGACGATGCGCAGCGTGTACAGGACCGCGAGCGCCCCGACGTCGAGCATCTCGACGCGTTTGAGCCACAGCGAATAGGCCAGGGTCAAGAGGTAATACCCGAGGAGGCTTGCAGCGAACATCGGTGCGATGCCGAGGGCGAGCGCGAACGCCGCGAGGGTCAGCAGCGGCACGATGGCGAGGCCGTGCGCGAGCCGCAGCGTACCCGCCGCGAACGGGCGCAGGCGCTTGCGCGGATGACGACGATCGGCGGCGAGGTCGAACAGGTCGTTCAGCACGTACACGCCGGAAGCGCACAGGCCGAAGGCGAGGAAGGCGAGCCCCGCATCGAGCAGGGCCGGCAGGTCGAACACGCGGTGTGCGGCGAGCAGCGGCAGGAACACCAGCAGGTTCTTCAGCCACTGGTGCAGGCGCAGCGCACGCAGCCAGGCCGCCGCACCGCCCGCTTCGCGCGCGAACTCGTGTTCCACCTCGGCGATCGCCGCGACGCGTGCCGCCAGTCCGGCCGGTCCATTCGCGACGATCGCGCGGCGTGCATGCCGCCAGACGGTGAGGTCGCGCGGCTCGTCGCCAGCATAGTCGAAGCCGCGCTCGCCGTAGCGCTCGACCAACGCCGCGGCCTTCGCCGCGCCGGCGAGATTGCGCTCACCGTCGCTGGCCAGCACCGCATCGAACAGGCCGAGGTGCGCCGCGACCGGCCCGGCCAGGCCCTCGTCGCTGGCCGTGCACAACACGCGTTCACGCCCCGCGCAGTCCTCGCGTAGCCACGTCACGAGCCGCTCGTCGTAAGGCAGTTCGGCCACCGGCAATTCGATGCGCCGGGCGATTTCGCGCTTGAGACGCGCCTTGCCGCCGAGCAGCCAGAACGGCAGCGCGAATGCGTACAGCGGATTGCCGCGCAGCAGGACGAGGCCCGCCTCGACGAGCAGATCCGAGCGGATCAGGGTGCCGTCGAGATCGACGCAGACCGGAATGTCGCGGGCGAGATCGTGCATCCGTGGACCTGATCCGGACGAGGGACCGGCGGTCGCGCGCGACCGCCTAGGGCCGCGAGCTTACTATGCCCGGACACGGGCGTGCCGCCGGACTTCACAGGCCAGTCGCCAGCCTCATCGTGCCGCGCCGTTGCGACGCGGCATTCAGGCCCGCAGCTCGTCCCGCAGTCCCTCGTAGAGCTTCAGCGCCTGCGGGTTGGCCAGCGCATCGGTGTTCTTCACCGGCTTGCCGTGGATGATGTTGCGCACCGCGAGTTCGACGATCTTGCCGCTGATCGTGCGCGGGATGTCGGTGACCTGGAGGATCTTCGCCGGCACGTGGCGCGGCGTGGTGTTGTCGCGGATCTGCTTCCTGATCCGCTCGCGCAGCGCCTCGTCGAGCACCAGACCCTCGCGCAGGCGCACGAACAGCACGACGCGCACGTCGCCCTGCCAGTCCTGGCCGATGCACAGGCTCTCGACGACCTCGGGCAGCTGCTCGACCTGGCGGTAGATCTCGGCCGTGCCGATGCGCACGCCACCGGGATTCAGGGTCGCGTCCGAGCGGCCGAAGATCATCACGCCGTCGTGCTCGGTGAGCACGGCGTGGTCGCCGTGGCACCAGACGTTCGGATGCTTGGCGAAGTACGCACTGCGGTACTTCTCGCCATCCGGATCGTTCCAGAAGCCGACCGGCATCGACGGGAACGGCGCGGTGCAGGCGAGTTCGCCGGTCTCGCCGCGCACCGGCTGGCCATCCTCGTCGAGGATCTCGACCTTCATGCCGAGGCCGCGGCATTGCAGCTCGCCGCGATAGACCGGCAGCAGTGGCGAGCCGAGCGCGAAGCACGAGATGATGTCGGTGCCGCCGGAGATCGAGGCGAGCATCACGCGTTCCTTCACGTCGCGGTAGACGTAGTCGTAGCTCTCCGGCGCGAGCGGTGAGCCGGTCGAGAGGATCGTCTTCAGCGTGATGAGCTTGTGCGTATCGCGCGGCTTGATGCCGGCCTTCTCGATCGCAGAAATCCACTTCGCGCTGGTGCCGAACACGCTGATACCGAGTTCGTCGACGAGATGCCAGAGGTGGTTGCCGTCCGGATGGAACGGCGAGCCGTCGAACAGCACGACGGTCGCGCCCACGGCGAGCGCGGAAACCAGCCAGTTCCACATCATCCAGCCACAGGTCGTGTAGTAGAAGATGCGGTCCTCGCGCTTCAGGTCGGTGTGCAGCACGTGTTCCTTCAGGTGCTGCAGCAGGGTGCCGCCGGCACCGTGCACGATGCACTTCGGCACGCCGGTCGTGCCCGAGGAATACATGATGTAGACCGGATGGTCGAACGCGGTCTGCTCGAACTGCAGCGGGCGTTCCTCGTCGCCGAGGAAATCCGGCCACAGCACGGCCTGCGCCAGCCCGTCGAGCCTCACCGGCTCGCCGCTGTACGGCACGACCACGAGCTTAGTCACGCTCGGGATCTGCGCGAGCACGCCGCGGATCTTCTCGAGGCAGTCGAAGCGTTTGCCGCCGTACGGATAGGCATCGGCAGTGACGAGCACTTTGGGCTCGATCTGGCCGAAGCGATCGACCACGCCGTTGATGCCGAAGTCCGGCGAGCACGAGGACCACACCGCGCCGAGCGAAGTCGCCGCGAGCATCGCGACAACCGTCTCGGGCATGTTCGGCATGAAGCCCGCGACGCGATCGCCCTTGCCGACGCCGGCCTCGCGCAGCGCGTGTGCGGCGCGGCCGACGAGGTGATGAAGCTCGGCATAGCTGATCTCGCGCTCGTGGCCCCACTCATTGCGGAACGCGAGGGCGATACGGTCGTCGCGGAAGCGCAGCAGGTTCTGCGCGAAGTTCAGGCGCACGCCGGGGAACCACTTCGCACCCGGCATCTTGTCCGCATGGGCGAGGACCTCGTCGAACGAGCCCGAGGCGCGCACGCCGCAGAACTCCCAGACCAGGAGCCAGAACTGCTCGGGGTTGTGGACCGAGAAGTCGTATAGCGCGGCGTGGCTGCGCAGGCTGTCGTCGCCGACCTGCTCGCGCACGAAGCGCAGGAAGCGGCTCAGGTTGGCGCGCTCGATACGCTCGGCGCTCGGTTCCCAGATGGGCGTGTTGATTTCCATGTGGATACGGTTCCAGGGCACGCGGCCCGCAGGAGTCGGGTCGGCTGCGCATCCTAATTCGTGCACTGCACGAAACGAAACCGCCCGGCGGTGCCGGGCGGCATGTCCTTTGGTACTAGTGGCACCGGTCGCGCGGGGGCGCGACCGGCGGGTCCCTCAGCCGAGTGCCTGCTCGATCTCGGGCAACACCTTGAACAGGTCGCCGACCAGGCCGAAGTCCGCGACCTCGAAGATCGGCGCTTCCGGATCCTTGTTGATCGCGACAATGGTGCCCGCGTCCTTGATGCCGGTGAGGTGCTGGATCGCGCCGGAAATGCCGACCGCGACGTACAGCTCGGGTGCGATGATCTTGCCGGTCTGGCCGACCTGCAGGTCGTTCGGCGCGTAGCCGGCATCGACCGCCGCGCGCGAGGCGCCGACGGCTGCGCCGAGGCGGTCGGCGAAGCGGTAGACGATCGCGAAGTTCTCGGCCGAGCCGAGGCCGCGTCCGCCCGCGACGACCTTGGGCGCGCTCTGCAGATCCGGACGATCGCCCTTGCCGCTCTTCAATTCGACGAAGCGCGTGTGCGCCGGCAGACCGACCGCGAGATCCAGCGCCTCGACCGGCGCACTGCTGGCGGCCTGGCCCGTGGCCGGATAGGACGCCGTGCGTACCGTGGCGACCACGCTGCGATCGGCCGGCGTCTTCACGGTGACGATTGCATTGCCGGCATACATCGGCCGCTCGAAGGTATGCGCGTCGATCACCTTCGAGAGGTCGGAAACCTGGGCGACGCCGAGCAGCGCGGCGACGCGTGGCATCAGGTCCTTGCCGAAGGTCGTGGACGGGCCGAGCACGTGCGTGTAGCCGGCCGCGACGGCGACCACCTGCGGGGCATACACGGCGGCGAGGGCATTGGCATTGGCCGCGTTGGCGACGGTGAGCACCTTGCTCACGCCATCGAGGCGCGCGGCCTCGGTCGCGACGGCGGCCGGCTCGGCGGCCAGCACCAGCACGTCGATCGACGCGGGATTCATCTGCCGTGCGCAGCTCACACAGCGCGCCGTGCTCGGGTTGAGCTTGCCGTCGAGGTGCTCGGCGACGATCAGGATCTTGCTCATGGATGGCTCTCCTCGTGGGCCCGGCCGGCGATGCGCCGGCGGCCTGGGTACGGATTACAGCAGGCCCTTGTTCTTCAGCGCGGCGACCAGCTCGGGCACGTCCTTGACCATCACGCCCTTGCTGCGCTTGGCCGGCGATGCATAGGCGGTGATCTCGAGCAGGTCGCCCGACTCGACGCCGAGATCGGCGAGCGGCACGGTCTCGAGCGGCTTGGCCTTGGCCTTCATGATGTCCGGCAGCTTGATGAAGCGCGGCTCGTTGAGGCGCAAGTCGGCGGTGACGACGGCCGGCAGATCAATCTCGATCGTCTCGAGGCCGGCATCGACTTCACGGGTCACGCGCGCCACGTTGCCGTCCACCGTGATGCCGCTCCCGAACGTGGCCTGCGGGCGGTCCCACAAGGCGGCGAGCATCTGGCCGGTCTGACTCGCGTCGTCGTCGATCGCCTGCTTGCCGAGCAGCACCAGGCCCGGCTGCTCCTTCTCGATCAGCTTCAGCAGCACGCGCGCCGCGGTGAGCGGCTGGATCGCCTGGTCGGCGACGACATGGATCGCGCGGTTCGCGCCCATTGCCAGGCCGTTGCGCAGGTGCGCCTGGGCATCGGCTGGGGCGATGCTGACCACGACGACTTCGGTCGCCACGCCCTTCTCGCGCAGGCGCAGCGCTTCCTCCAGCGCGATCTCGTCGAACGGATTGGCCGAAAGCTTGACGCCCTCGGTGGCCACGCCGGAGCCGTCCGGCTTCACCTGCACGCGCACGTTGTAATCGACGACGCGCTTGTACCCGACCAGGATCTTCATCGATCGCTTCCTCGTGAGGCTGCTGGATCGCCCGCGGTGCGGGCGACAAAGGATCGAAATTCTAGCGCGGAACGTGGCAGCGGGCAGATCCGGACCGTCGCGATGCGGCCCGGGAACCGGGCCAGCCGATCGGGGAGCATGCGATGCAGGGCGGTTCGCCGCCTGCGAAGCGGTCCGGATGACGACGGGGACGGCGGTGCTGCCGCCCTTGGGGATTCGTCAGAAATCTGTCGCCATCGCCGGAGCGCCGGGTCAGGCCACCGACTAATGCGCTCTCTGGCTCCACGCGCCATCGTGGACATCCTCCAGATTGAGGCGTGCGTCACAGCTTCGGCGTGCATCCTTGCTCCGTCATTCCATCCGGTTCCAAGTGGAGGCCTTCCAAGCCATTGATCGTTTGTGTTTTTACAGCGCGTCGCGATCGGGTGCCGGATTTTTTGCGGCACGGATGCTGCACGCCGGTTCTGCGGTGCCTGCCTGTCGGATCAGTTTGGTCCGGCCCTCGTTTCTGGGCCGCGAGCCGCTGGCACTGGGGAGCGGGGCGCTCGTGCGCTCTGCCTGGGGTTTACAACGCAGAAGGCATGGGTGGCCTGCGCCATCCGGCCCGAGGCGGCGGCATCGGCGATCCATGCGATGGATCGCCGATGCCGCCGACGGGCCGTTCCTCGCCATTCACCGGATAGGCGGTGGATGGGGCGGACATCCGGATGCCCTGCGACGAGGAGATACAACCGATGAGCAGCTGGAGATCAGGAGGACTCGGCATGCAGGCGGAACGCCTTACAGCCGGGCTGCAAGCCCATGGGGACCACCGAACTAGCGGCGGACGCGGACGCTGCGCCTTACTGGCCGCCGCGTTCAGTCTGGTGAGTGCGTTGGGTTTCGCGCCGGCGGCGTCGGCCGCCGATCAGACCTATACCGGTGATCTGATCAAGATGACCGTGCAGGATGACGGCACGCCGAACATCGAGGTCAAACCCTCTACCGCGGCCGGCCCCGGCGATCCGTATGTTTATCAGTATTTCGGCCAGTACGCCTGGGGCAATGTGCTCTGGGTGGATGGCGGCGCTGGCAAATACAGCACGTCCTACCAAGGTCAGGGAGGCATCACGCCGATCTCCAATACGTTGAATACGATTCCCGGTGGGGGTCAGATCGTCACCGTCGTGGACATCGGGCTCGGTGCCCTGCGTCTGACGCAGACCTTCGAGTATCTTGACGGTACGCGTTATGTCACCAAACGTTGGACGATACAAAACAAGACCGGTAGTACTGGTGGAACCACATTTGATGCAACCACCTTCACCGATCTGCGCTTTTTCCACGGCGGCGATACTTTCTTCGGTGGCCAGGACTCGGCCTTCGGGTTCTACGATGCCGCCAACAGCATGGTGTATGTGCGCAATGACGACTACACCAACTGGGGCCTGATGGGCTTCTATGCCAATCCGGCCACGCCGGCCGCTCGCTACCATGAGGGTCCCTTCTGGGGTGGCACGGATTTGGCCACTACCGCCGGCAATCTCTCCAATACCGTTGATCCCTCATTCCAGGACGCGGGTTATTACCTGCAGTGGAACCGCGCGAGCCTCGGGCCTGGTGAAACCTGGACGATTGAAGCTTATGAGACCTGGACCGCCGCCGGTGCCGTGCAGGCGCTCGCGCCAGGCAACCAGAACGCGCTGGCAGGCACCACGGTCACTCTGCCGTTCACGGTCCAGAACCTCAGCACCGATGCGATCAACGTCAACTTCTCGGCCAGCTCCAGCCAGGCGAGCTGGACGACCACGGTCCTCGGCGGCACGACGCGCAACATCGAGGCGAACGGCTCGGCCACCGTGAATGTCAGCGTTGCGGTCCCGCCCGGCGCGACCGGCAACAGCGACATCACGCTCTCGGTCAGTGGCTTCGGCAGCGCCGCCGCCACGACCACGCTGACCGCGGTCGATCTCGATCTCGGCATCGCGCCGGCCAGTCACGACTTCGGCGCCTTGCAGATCGGCGGCAACGCCTCGCAGGCGTTTACCGTCACCAACAACAGCCTCGCGCCGATCACCCTCGGCACGCTCGCCACCTTCACGCCGTTCAGCGCGAGCAGCGATACCTGCTCCGGCATGACGCTCGCCATCGGCGCGAGCTGTGGCGTGACCGTCACCTTCGCACCGTCCGCGAACGGTGCGTTCAACAGCACCCTGAACGTGCCGGTGACCGATCCGGTCCTGGCGACGCGTACCGTGGCCCTGTCCGGCAGCGGTTCGAACGTGCCTGCCGTGGCGACCACGACCTCGTTCGGCAGCCTGGTCTACGAGGGCGGCGGCCCCGGCGTTGTCACCGGCGAGGACATCACCGTGCCGGTCACCGTCAGTACGTCCAGCGGCTCACCGCCCGGCGACGTGACCGTGACACTGACCGATGATGGGACTTCGGCAGTCGAGGACACCTGCACGTTCACGCTCGGTGTGGCCACCTCGTGCGTCGTCGAAGCGGTCGACAGCGGCAGCAAGACCCTCGCGGTGAGCTTTGCTTCATCCGACACGGGCGCCTACGCGAACAGCAGCGCGAATCAGTCGCTCACGGTCACCGCACAGACGCCGACCGTAACCCTGGCCGCCAATCCGGCCGCCAGCAGCAGCGTCGGCACCCCGGTCGATTTCACCGCGAGCCTGAGTTTGACCTATGCGTTCCACACCGCCGAGCTGCCACAGGGTACGGTGCAGTTCGACGATGGCGGTACGCCGATCGGTTCGGCAGTGAACGTGGTGGCAGGCAATGCGGCGCTGCCCGCCCACTCGTTCGCCACGGCGGGTTCGCATACCGTCGGCGCGAGCTACGTCTCGTCACGATCGACCCGCTTCGCGAATGCCAGCACCAGCACGGGCTACACCGTCTCCGCAGTCACGACAACCACGACGATCGACACGCCGAGTGCGGGTGCGAGTCTGGTCAAGGGCCAGAGCCTGAGCGTCGACGTGAGCGTGGCGGGCCTGAGCCCGACCGGCACGGTGACGATCCAGGCGCGTGACGGTGGCAACAACCTCGCGGCCTCGTGCACGCCCAGCCTGAGCGGTTCCGGCAGCACGGCGAGCGCGAACTGCTCGCTGACCGTGGGCGCCGGCAGCTACACGCTGACCGCAGCCTATGCGGGCGATGCGGATGATGCCGCCTCGAGCAGCGCGCCGGTGGCGTTCACGGTGTCGCCGGCGACGACGACGCTCGCGCTCAGCGGCCCGGCCAGCGCCGAGATCGGCACACCGGTGGGCTTCACGGTCACGCTGACGACCCAGGCCCCGGGTGCCGGCCAGCCGACCGGCACGGTCACGCTGGCCGCCGACGGCAGCGCGGGCTGCGGTCCGCTGAGCCTGAGCGGCGGTCCGGGGGCAGACGAGGCGAGTGCCACGTGCAACCTGACCTTCACCACGCCGGGTGCGCACACGGTCACGGCGACCTATGACAACCTCGACGGGGATTACCTCGACATCAGTATGCCGAGCGGTGCGACCGTGCACAGCAGCACGCTGGCGCCGGTCAGCCTGTCGCTCGGTCCGGTCAGCCCGGCCGGTTCGGCCTCGATCGGCCAGACGGTGCAGGTCGGGCTCGTGCTCAGCGGCGGCTACGGCAGCCACACCGGCACGTTCGACGTGACCACGCAGGACACCGGGGGCCAGGCAGGCCCGTCCTGCCTCGCGGTGCCGGCGGCGACGGCCAGCTGCGACCTGGTGTTCACCGCCTCGGGCAGCTACACGGTCACGGCGACCTACAACGCCGACAGCGCGGATGCCGATGAAGGTACCGCTACGGCGCAGTTCGTCGGCTATTCGATCACGGCCGTCACGACAACCACGACGATCGACACGCCGAGTGCGGGTGCGAGTCTGGTCAAGGGCCAGAGCCTGAGCGTCGACGTGAGCGTGGCGGGCCTGAGCCCGACCGGCACGGTGACGATCCAGGCGCGTGACGGTGGCAACAACCTCGCGGCCTCGTGCACGCCCAGCCTGAGCGGTTCCGGCAGCACGGCGAGCGCGAACTGCTCGCTGACCGTGGGCGCCGGCAGCTACACGCTGACCGCAGCCTATGCGGGCGATGCGGATGATGCCGCCTCGAGCAGCGCGCCGGTGGCGTTCACGGTGTCGCCGGCGACGACGACGCTCGCGCTCAGCGGCCCGGCCAGCGCCGAGATCGGCACACCGGTGGGCTTCACGGTCACGCTGACGACCCAGGCCCCGGGTGCCGGCCAGCCGACCGGCACGGTCACGCTGGCCGCCGACGGCAGCGCGGGCTGCGGTCCGCTGAGCCTGAGCGGCGGTCCGGGGGCAGACGAGGCGAGTGCCACGTGCAACCTGACCTTCACCACGCCGGGTGCGCACACGGTCACGGCGACCTATGACAACCTCGACGGGGATTACCTCGACATCAGTATGCCGAGCGGTGCGACCGTGCACAGCAGCACGCTGGCGCCGGTCAGCCTGTCGCTCGGTCCGGTCAGCCCGGCCGGTTCGGCCTCGATCGGCCAGACGGTGCAGGTCGGGCTCGTGCTCAGCGGCGGCTACGGCAGCCACACCGGCACGTTCGACGTGACCACGCAGGACACCGGGGGCCAGGCAGGCCCGTCCTGCCTCGCGGTGCCGGCGGCGACGGCCAGCTGCGACCTGGTGTTCACCGCCTCGGGCAGCTACACGGTCACGGCGACCTACAACGCCGACAGCGCGGATGCCGACGAGGGCACCGCTACGGCCTCTCTCAGCGACTACATCGTATCCGCCCTGGAGGCCACGCTCTCGCTGTCGCTCGCCGACAGTGGCAATCCGGTGCTGGTCGGCGTGGCGCGGACCGTCACGGTGTCGGTCAGCGGCCAGGGTCAGGCTGCGCCGACTGGCAGCATCGTGCTCTCGTCGCCAGGTCTCGCGGACTGCACCGTGAGTGCGCCAGGCGGGGACTGCGCGTTGACCTTCGCCTCGCCGGGCACGCATACCGTGACCGCGTACTACGCCGGGGATGCCAACTACGCGGCGACGAGCAAGACGCTCGATGTCGCGGTCACCGCCAATGCCGATGTCGCCGTCTCGCTGAAGAGCAGCATCGATGCGGTAACCGGTCTGGTGCGCTACGTCATCCACGTGACCAATGCCGGACCGAGCCCGGTCATCGGCGTGCACGTCGTGGACGTGCTCGATTCGGGCCTGGCCTCGCCGAGCTGGACCTGCGTCACGTCCGGCGGCTCGTCCTGCGCGGCATCCGGTACCGGCGCCCTCGACCTGCCGGTGGATCTGCCGGTCGGCTCCGGTGTGCTGATCGAGGTGACAGCGACCCTCGTCGATCTGCAGCAGGCCACGCTGGCGTATGCCGTGAGCGCGATCATGCCGGGCTCGACAGTTGATGCCACGCCGGCCAACAACCAGGCCAGCATCGATGAGCCGGTGCGGCTGTTTGCCGATGGCTTCGAGGATCTTGGCAATCAGGCGCCCACCGCGCCCGGCGCGGCGATCAAGCTGCCGGTCACGTCCAGTGTGATCGCGTTGCCGGCCGGCGAACTCGCTGGCATGCCGGCCGGTGCCGAGGCGGCGGAGGTGGTGCGGATCGAACGTGGCGCCGTCCAGGCACGCCTCGAAGTGCGCAACACCGGTGCGGCGACCGAGATCCGCCTGCTGCAGCGTGCTCCCGGTGGTGACTGGACGAGCAACGGCTGGAAGGCCGTCACAGCGACCGGCAAGGCGGAGATCCGCTGGGCGCCGGATGCCGACGGAGCGACGGGAATACTCGTCGTCGAGTGACTCACCGCGCCGGTCCTACCGGCAAGGCATGACAGGGGCGGCTTCCGGGCCGCCCCTGTCATTTCCGGGGTGACGTCGCGACCATCTGCCACACGGGTCGCAGGCCGACCGCCCGATGCGGGGTGTAGATCCGGCTCCAAGGAGCCGCCGTTCCGTCGTGGAATGCGCGCACCCGTGCGCATTTCTGCGCAGATCGCAGTCGTAACCTCTAGCGAACTCGGCCTTTGTCTTCCTGCTGCGTTTTCGTCTCAATTTACTTGGCCACAGCACCGAGAATGCCGCGGTGGGTGGCGAATTGCAGACAGGACAATAACTTAAAGATCATTTGCCAAGGCTGGCCAAAGTTTCGGAACGATCCAGCGGGAGGCCATGCGCCGAATTCCCGTCGCGCCACTCGGCAACGACGTGGAATCCCGTCGCAGACGTTGCGATGATCCTCACAAATCCTGGGCAGGGACAGGCGAACGCAACCGTGGATTCGGCAAGTGCCAGCGGCGCACGTCGGCTGCGGATTGCCGTACCGCGCCCGTCGTCGCGGCCTGTTGGCATGCCGGGAATCCGGGGGCTTCGGGGCGGGGTGGAAGCGAATTCTAGAGATTGCGCATCACGCGCAATGGCGGCTGCCGAGAGCAGCCGCCCCCACCACCAGGAGACACCGTCATGGCCTTGGATCTCGATCTCGTCACCGAAACCGAAACCAGCACCCGCCTCTACAAGGCTCCGGAAACCCCGGTCCGCATCGCCCCGGAACGCCGCACGTTCCGGCACTCGTTCATGGTTTACCTGAAGGATTCGAACGCCTACACGAATGTCTACTTCGCACGCTATTTCGAGTGGCAGGGCGTCTGCCGCGAGCACTGGTTTCACCACTGTATCTCGGACGACCTCCTGCACCTCGATGGCGCTTTCGTGACCAAACAGGCCCATCAGGACTACGTGCACGAGACGTTTCCGATGCAGACCGTCGAGTGCGAGGTGAACACATTCAATATCCGTGCCTGCTCGTTCTACCTGCGCTTTCGCTTCTACGTCGGCGGCGTGCTGGTATCGAGCGGCTACCAGCAGGTCGTGTTCCAGAAGGGCAAGAAGATCGCCCGCCTGCCCGAGTTCATCGCCGAGAAGGTCAGGGCCTACGAGTGCAGGCCGGATACGTCGGTCCAGTGAGGACCGTCCATCCGCGCGTCCCGCTCATGCCGGGGCTTCGGCCCCGGCATGTCGCGCTACGACGCCCGCCAACACCGGGAAATCGAGGGTGAAGGTGGTGTATTCGCCGACCACGGACTCGCAACGGATGCGACCGCCGAACGAGGCCATCACCCGGCTGCAGAAGGCCAGGCCGATGCCGGCACCGCCGGCACGGCCGTGCTTGGTGCTGTAGAAGTCGTCGAAGATGTAGGGCAGCACCTCAGCGTCGATTCCGGAGGCGGTATCGGTGAAGCTCAGGCTGTTGTGGTCGGGGTGGCGTGCCGTGGCGATCCGGATCTCGCCCTTGTCGGCCACTCTGACCGCGAACAGCGCGTTCTTGATCAGGTTGAACAGGACGAAGACCAGCAGCGTGTCCGAGCCGTGGAAGGTGAAATCGACCCCATAGGCGATATGCACCAGACGCCGTTCCTTCTCGGAGAACGGATAACGCTGCAGGGCCTCGTCGACGCAGGCACCGATCGCATGCACGCGGAAGTCGCGCGAGTCGATCTCGTTCATGCGCGCCGAGGCGAGCATCATGTCGATGACGGCGTTGGAGCGGTCCACTTCGTGAGCGATCCGGCTCGACAGGCCAAAGAGCTGTTCCTCCAGCCCGCTGCGCACGACCGGCTCGCACAGCCCGTGCTGCACGGCGAGCTGATAGCCACGGTAGATGTCGGGCAGGAATTTCGACAGTGCCGCGGCCTGCAGGCGGATCGTGGCCAGCGGCGTGCGCATCTCGTGCGCGACGGTGGCGGCGAGCGCCATCGGGTTCATCAGGTCATGGCGGATGACCGTGTAGGCGATGATGCCGAGGCTGATGGCGAGGAAGAACAGGCCGGGCGGGTAGAACTCGATGCCGTAGTTGCACAGGTAGTCCGCCCCGGCGAACACGTAGATGAACAAGCTCGTCGTGCAGAGCCGAAGCTGAGCCCGCTTCTTCTTGTCCACCACGCGCTGCTGGCGGTAGGTGAGGTATAGGCCACGGATGACCACCACCCAGGTCTGCACCAGATGCGCCGCATGCAGCGGGCCTGCTTTCGGGTATGGGCCGAAGTAGTAGGTGTAGTAGCCGGACACCACGAGGTCGGTGGTGAACAGGAAACAGGCGAGCACGAAGGCCACGCCATAGGAGAAGTACACGTAACGTCGGTCGGCGATACGGCCCGAGATCTCGGTCAGGAAGTGATACAGCGTGGTCGGCAGGAACAGGATCAGCAGCCAGCCGAACTTGACGAGGTAGTGGGCCGTCGTCGGGTCTTTCGTGCGGAACAGGAGGGCCCAGGCTGCCTGCCAGGCAAAGGTCGAGATGCATAGCGCGAAGAAGCTGCCGGTGGTCCGGTTCAGCCCCTTGGCGAAAATTACGTGGAAGCCGTAGCCGAGGAACAGCAGCGAAACGACGGCGGGCAGTATGGAGAAAATCATCGGCCCGCTCGCTCAGGCAAGGTCGGCAGGGAAAACCATGCTTCCAACACACGCGCTCCCCGGAATCGGCATCCGCCCCCGCGTCTGGACCACGACGTGTGTGGAGAATGCCATATCTGGGATAGTGCAGGCGACGCCGGCCCTGTTCATGCGTTTCCGTCCGCTGCAGCGATGTCGCCGCAACAGTATGGCCAGCGCATGCGGACCGCCGCCTGACCGGTCCCGTGATCCTCGGGCCGGACCTCGCCGGACTTGTTCAGCCGACGCGTGCGTTCGTGAGCGGACCGGCCCGATGGCGTGCCGCCGCGCCGCGCGCGAGCAGGGTCGCGGCGAAGCGCCCGGCGCTGCCCTCGGCGTATGCGAAGAACAGCGAGGGTTCGGTCAGTTCGAGTTCGAGCACCCGCGGCGAACCGTCATCGGCCGCGAGCAGGTCCACGCGTGCGTAGGCCAGCGGTCCGGGGAATGGCATTGCCGCGAGGGTGCGCTGCGCGAGGTCGAGCTCGGCATCGCTCGGCTGGCGTGGCGTTATGTGTTCCGGTGCGAACAGGGCGCGGGTCGGGCCTTCACCGCGGCGCAGCAAAGGGCCTTTGCAGATTGCATGACTGAACACGCCATCGAAGAACAGCAGTGCCGTTTCGCCCTCGGCATCCACGCGGCCGAGATACGGTTGCAGCAGCACGCTGCGCGAGACGGCGAGCAGGCGTGCGATGTGCGCCGTGGCCGCCATGCATTCGTCCCGTCCGTAGCGTTGCGCATCCCGTGAGCCCGCGCCGACACAGGGCTTGACCACGAATTCCGCGGCATCGGGGTGGTGGGCGAGGAAGTCGTTGAGCGCCGCGCCGGGCACCGCGCCGAGTTCGACGAAGACGCTCGGCACGGTCGGTACACCCGCGGAGGCGAGCCCGCCGAGATAGTGCTTGTCGGTATTCCAGCGCACCACGTCACCGGGGTTCAGCAGGGTGGTCGCGGCGGCGGCGCGATCGGCCCAAACGAGGAATTCCGGCAGGCGTCCGGTGTAGTCCCAGGTCGAGCGCAGGACCGCCAGGTCGAAGCGCGACCAGTCCACCGTCTCATCGTCCCAGTCCGGCGTGTGCACTTCGGCGCCGGCCGCCGCGAGCGCCGCCTGGAGGGGTGCGAGGTCTTCGTCGAGATCGCGGGCCGCGGCGGCGGTGACCAGGGCGATGACGGACATGGCGGACCTCCGGCGGCAGGAACCGCGAAGTCTAACCGCCGACGTGCCCGGCACACTGCGATGGTCGATCCGGACCCACGTCCAGGATGGTTGGCATGCATGC
Organism: uncultured Rhodanobacteraceae bacterium; assembly: GCA_964471815.1. GTDB lineage: Bacteria > Pseudomonadota > Gammaproteobacteria > Xanthomonadales > Rhodanobacteraceae > Tahibacter. Next base: position 251 of record CAYYHP010000002.1, on the reverse strand, counting down.
CGACGGTACCGCCCGTCGGCCGGCTGCGCTCAGCGTGGATCCCGCGCGGGCATCCGCCCGGCGCCGACTACATATTCTGGTAATTTGGCCCGGAGCCGCCCTCGGGCGTGACCCAGTCGATGATCTCGTAGGGATCCTTGATGTCGCAGGTCTTGCAGTGCACGCAGTTCGCGGCATTGATCTGCAGGCGTTTGCCGGCCTCGTCCTCGACGATCTCGTACACGCCGGCCGGGCAGAAGCGCGTGCACGGA
>CAYYHP010000001.1:0-55597 GCA_964471815.1 uncultured Rhodanobacteraceae bacterium | reverse complement strand
GCCGAGCAGGCGCAGGAAGTTGGCGAAGAAGCTCTCGCGCGGTGCGAACGGCACGGAGGGATCCTGCCGGCCGTCGTTGCCATAGCGCAGCGCCACCGGCTGGATCGGCACGTCGGCATCGACGGCGACCTGGAAGATCCGCGCGTGGAAGGTGCGCACCTGCTCGCCATTGCCGGTGCCGCCCTCGGGGAACACGCCGACCGGCAGGCCGCCGCGCAGGCGCTCGACCACGCGTTCCATCACCGCGCCGAGCGAATGCGCGTTGCCGCGGCGGTGGTAGATGGTGCCGGCGCGTGCCGCGAGCCAGCCGACCAGCGGCCAGCGCTCGATCTCGGCCTTGGCGACGAAGCACATGAACGCCTGGCCGTGCAGCAGCACGATGTCGAGCCACGAGACATGGTTGGCGACGAACAGCACCGCCCCGCCGAGCGGCTCACCGCTGCGCACGATGCGGAAGCCGAACACGCGCACCAGCCAGCGCGACCACCAGCGGATCATCCAGTGGTCCAGGCGCTCGCCGCGGATGTATACGCGGGCGCCGAGCGGATTGATCGCGGCCAGCGCGAGCGGCAGCCCGATGAGCACGTGCAAGGCGAGCAGCGGCACACGCCAGAGGTAACGCAGCGGCCGCAGGCGATCGACGCGCGGCGCGGCGGGCGCGCTGTCTTCGGGAAGGGCATTCATCTTTGCCATGGTAGCGAACGCATCGCCCCGAGGGCCACCGTATGGCCGGCGATCGATGCCAGGGACTTTCAGCCAGCCGCGTCGAGCCGCGGCGCCGCCTCGCCGAGATCGCCGACATGCTGCTCCCACCAGCGCGCCTCGCCGACATGCGCAAACGCGGCCGGAAAGGCCGGATCGTTCCAGCGATGCGCGATCCAGCCGGCCCAGTGCATCTGGCGCAGCACACGCAACGGCTCGACGAGCGCGAGTTCGCGATAATCGAAATCGCGGAATTCGGTATAGCCGTCGAGCAGCGCGTCGAGTGCCGCACGATCGCCGGCGAGCATCCACAGGTCCTGTATGGCCGGACCCTGGCGTGCGTCGTCAAGATCGACGAAGTGCGGGCCGGCATCGGTCCACAGCACGTTGCCCGGATGGCAATCGCCATGCAGACGCAGGCGCGGGACATCCGCCACCGCCGCGAACGCCGCTTCGAGCGGTGGCACGAGTGCCGCGACCGCCGCGCGGTAGCGCGTGGCGAGATGCGCGGGCAGGAGCGGCGAGGCCAGCACGGCCGCGGCCGGCGCGTGCAGCAGGGTGTCGAGATCGATCGCGCCGCGTGCCCGGAACGGCCGGCGGGCGCCGATGTTGTGGATGCGCGCGATCAGCCGGCCCATCCAGGCCAGATGCTCGGCCGACTCCAGCGTCGGCGCACGGCCGCCACGCCGCGGGTAAACGGCGAAACGGAACCCGGCATGCCGATGCAGGCGGCGTCCGCAGAACACGAGCGGTGCGACCACCGGCAGTTCGGCCGCGGCGAGTTCCGCGGCGAACTCGTGTTCCTCGTCGATCGCCTGATCAGACCAGCGCCCGGGCCGGTAGAACTTCACGACGACCGGCGCAGCCTCCTCGAGACCGACCTGATAGACGCGGTTCTCGAAACTGTTCAGTGCCAGCAGGCGGCCATCCGGCACGAGACCGAGCGCATCGACCGCCTCGAGCACCCGCTGCGGCACCAGGTCCGCATACGGCGCCTCGCTGCTCATGCCGATGCCGGCTCCGTGCGGTGCGGGACGACGGCCATGGTCAGGCGCGAGACACAGGTCGGTTCGCCGCGCTCGTTCTCGATGCGGATCTCCCAGACCTGCGTGGTGCGCCCGAGATGCAGCGGCCGCGCGGTGCCGGTGACATGCCCTGCGCGGGTCGCACGCAGGTGATTGGCGTTGATCTCGAGACCGACCGCAAGCGAGGTCCGCGGATCGAGGCAGAGGTTCGCGGCGAAGCTGCCGAGGGTTTCGGCGAGCAGCACCGAGGCGCCGCCATGCAGCAGGCCGAACGGCTGGCGCGTGCGCTGATCGACCGGCATCGTGCCGCGCACGAAGTCGGGGCCGATCTCGACGATCTCGATGCCGAGCGCCTCGGCCGCAGTACCGCGGCTCCAGCCGTTCGCGGTGGCGGGATCGACCTGATGCTGCCAGATGCTCATGCGCTTCTCCGGTGCCGGGGCCGGCATTATGCGCCGCGGCGCGCATCGCCGATCCGCCGCGCTTTTCATTGGCGATTCGCGGCGCATGCGGGACAATCCGCGCCCACCCAGCCGGACCGGACCGTGTCCCATACCGTCACCCTGCAGGCCAGCGGCGAGCGCTTCGAGGTCGCGCATGGCGAGAGCGTGCTCGAAGCCGCTCAGCGCGCCGGCCTCGCGCTGCCGTATTCGTGCCTTTCCGGCGTCTGCGGAAGCTGCAAGGCGCTGCTCGTGGCCGGCGAGGTCGATTACCCGCGCAATCCGCCTGCGGCGCTGAGCGCGGCCGAGCGGGCGCGCCACGAGGTGCTGCTTTGCCAAGCCGTGCCGAAGAGGGATCTGCTCATCGCCGTGCGCGAGGTCGCCTCGGTCGCGGACCTGCCCAGGCGCATGCTCGCGCTCAAGCTCGTCGAGAAAACCCTGCTCGCCAGCGACGTCGTGCGACTCGTCCTGCGTCCACCGCGCGGCGAGCGCCTGAACCGGCTCGCCGGGCAGTATCTCGACGTGCTGCTGCCCGAGGGCAAGCGCCGCGCGTTCTCGATCGCCAACGCGCCGCACACGGGCGAGCACATCGAACTGCACGTGCGCCACGTGGCCGGCGGCGGCTTCACCGGTCAGGTGTTCAACGAGCTGGAACCCGGTGCCGTGTTGCGTGTCGAAGGACCACTCGGCACCTTCGTGCCGCGCGAGGACTCGGAGCGTCCAATGCTGTTCGTCGCCGGTGGAACCGGTTTCGCACCAATCAAGGCCCTGATCGAGCATTTCCTTCATCTCGGCACGCGCCGGCCGATGTGCCTGTTCTGGGGCGCACGCAAGGTCGAGGACCTGTACCTGCGCGCGCTGCCAGAAAGCTGGGCACGCGAAGTGCCCAGCTTCCGCTTCGTGCCGGTGGTTTCCGACCCCGAGCAGGCGCATGGCCTCCCGAGCGGTCTCGTGCACGAGGCGGTATTGGCCGCCGAGCCGGATCTGTCGGGTCACGATGTCTACATGAGCGGCCCGCCGGCGATGATCGATGCCGGACGACGCTCGTTCGTCGCGGCCGGCCTCGCCGAGGACCGGCTGTATTACGACAGCTTCGACTACGCACCGGACGTGCTCGCCAGGATCCTCGGCCAACGTGCGGGAATCCACGGACTATGAGCCCACGCCATGCGTTGTGTCTGTTGCCGTTCCTGCTGCTCGCCGCCGCGCCCGCCGCCCAGGCACTGCGCTGCGACTCGCGCGTGGTCGGCACCGGCGATCGCGACGTACAGGTGCGCCAGCGCTGCGGCGCGCCGTTCTGGACGGACGAGTTCCGCACGCTCGACAGGCAGGGCGCGAACGGCCCGTACGAGGTGCAGAGCGAGACGGTCTACGAGAGCTGGTACTACAACTTCGGCCCGCAGCGGCTGATGGTCCGCCTGCTGTTCCGCGACGGCGTGCTCCTGCGCGAGGACACGCTCGGTTACGGCGTGCGCGAGATCGGCGCGGCCTGCAATCTCGACATGCTCGCGCCGGGTCTGACCAGCGGCGAGATCGTCGCGCGCTGCGGCGCGCCGGCCTCGCGCCGCTACCGCGAGGACACGCTGGTGCGTCGCGATGGCCACGGCAACGAGCGCTATGCGCCGCAACGCCGCGAGGAATGGGTGTATGCGACCGGGGATGGGCGCAGCCGGTTGCTGTACCTGACCGACGGTCAGCTCGACAGCGTGGAATCGCTCGGTCGCTGAGTGTCGCGCGCCGCGGTCAGCGCGGGGCCGCCAGGCGCGGCATGCCGTGTTCGTCGCGTTCGTCGGCGACGAGCGTGACCTCGGGTGTCGTCGGCGCCGGCAGATCGGGTGCGGTCACGTCGGCGCCGCGCAGCGCGGCGAGCGCGTTCGCATAGCACTGCGCGGCCCGCGCCGGATCGCCCGCCCCGCGTGCGGCATCGCCGAGTGCCTCCCAGACCGCCGCGTCCGGCGCGTAGGCCAGGGCGCGCACGAGATATTCCTGCGCCTTGCCCCACAGGCCCAGCGTCACGCACAGCCGGCCGAGCGTGGTGAGCAGGACCGGATCCTCGGCATGCGCCTTCAGCCAGCCCTCGGCGCTGCGCAGGCGCAGGTTCGCCTCGGCCTCGCCGAGTTCGCCCCACAGACGTACCAGATCCGGCTGCCATTCGTGACGCAGCGCGCGCTCGATCTCGCTGATGCCCGGCAGCGGGCGGCCCAGCGCGGCGCCGCGGCGCGCATAGGCCGCCAGCGTAACCGGCAGGCGCCGCTGCGCGCGGCTCAGCGAAGCCCACAGCGCATCGAGACTGTCGGCATCACGCTGCGCGAGCAGCGCCGCGCCGAGCACTCGCACCTCGAGTGCGGCGTAGCGTTCAGGCGTGAGTGCTCGGGCGCGCGCCAGCGGCACGAGCGCGGCGCGTGCCGCTTCCGGATTGCCGACGGCGAGCGCGGTCTCGGCGTAGTCGACCCAGGCGAGCGGTGGCAGCGTGCCGGCGTCCGCGCCCGGCTGCAGCAGGCGGAATGCCGCCTCGGCCTGGTCCTGCTCGCGCAGGAGGCGCGCACGCAGGGCCAGCGTCGCTGCATCGGCCTGCTCGGCCGCCGCGTCGAGCGCGGCGTTGACGCACGCGACATCGCCGAGCGCGAGCGCGGCGCGGGCCATGACCAGTTCCGCCGGTGCACGCAGTTCGGCATAGTGGGTGGCCTTCTCGAGCTCGCGGATGGCGCGCGCATAGCGCCCCTCGTACAGCGCGATCAGGCCGCGCGCGATGCGCTCGCGGCTGCGCCGCCGGGTGCGCCGCGCCCACGAGCGCAGCGGCCAGCGCACGAGCCGCCAGAGCAGGGCGAGGATTAGTGCGGCGCCCAGCACGGCCAGTACGGCGAACACCAGCGAGGTTTCGATGCGGACGCCACGCAGCGCGATCAGCACATAACCCGGATCGGACGCGAGTGCCTGCCAGCCGAACGCGGTGGCGACCGCGAGCGTGCCGAACAGCAGGAGGACGAGCCAGGTCCTCATGACTTGTCGCCGCCCGGAGCGGGCCGTGTGCCGCGCAGGCGATGAGTCGAGCGCAGGTTGCGCAGCTCCGTGAGCGCCGCGCCGAGCGGCACGTCGGTTTCGGCCGGAAGCTGGGCGGCGAGCCGGTCGATCTCGGCGAGCACGGCCGCGGTCGGTGCGGCGCCGCGGTCGAAGCGCATCTCGATCGCGCCGCGTGCGCGCGCCAGGGCGGCCGAGTAGACGACCGGATCGCGGTCGAGCAGGGCGGCCTCGGCCTGGCGCAGGTCGAGTGCGATCAGCAGCCGTGCCAGGCCGGGCGCATAGGCCTCGGGCGTGGCGTTGTCGCGGCTGATCCGCACGAAGCGGCCGAGCACCTGCCACAGGCGCGATTGCGCAGCGGGATCCTCGCCGTCGGCGCGTGCACCGGCCGGCGTACGGTCGGACATTTCGGCAAGCCGCTCGCGCAGGGCTTCGAGGGCCGCCACGCCAGCGGCCGGCGGGGTGCGCGCCGCGGCGGTCAGCGCGCGCTGCTCAACTGCGAGCGTCTCGCGCACCGTGGCGAAAGCCGGGTCCTCGACATCGGCGAGTGCCGCATCGGCCACCGCATACGCGCCGAGCGCGCTTTCCGCATCGCGGAACAGCGTGTAGCGCTCGCGCGCGGCAAGTAGAACCAGCTCGGCCTCGTCGAGCAGCAGCGCGTCGTGGCCCGACAAGCGCTTCTCGGCCAGGTTGGCGACCGCATCCTCGAGCACCCGCGCACGCTCGCTGACGCCGAGCAGTTCCTCGCGCAGCGACTTGTTCACGCCTTCGGCATCCTCGAGCCGCAGACGCAGCGCCTCGCGCTCGCGGTTCGATTGATCGAGCCGCCGGCCGAGCCCTTCGACCTCGACGCGCAGGCCGGCGAACGCCGCATCGGCTTCGCCGCGCGCGGATTCGTGGGCGAGTCTGAGCCAGAGCGCCACGCCGCCGAGCGCGAGCGCGATCAGGGCGAGTACGAGGGCGAGCCAGCCGGTGGCCGAGCGCGGTGCGGGAGCGGCGGGCGGCACGGCCGGTGCGACGGGTTTGGGCGTTTCCATGTCCATTCCACAATGCTAGCCCGGATGCGCCACGCGCGACACCCGGCACGTTGCGATGCGCTTCACAGGCGATGCCTCCCAAGCGCGTGTGCAGCAGCCTCGAGCAGCGCCGCAGGCAGCGCCGAGGCGGCGCCGTGGACATGCGCGAAACCCTGCCCGGTGGCGAGCGCCGCGAGCCGCGGGCTGCTGACGATCGTGTCGGCCTCGCGCAGCGCGGCGAGCAGACCAGCCGGCAGGCGTGCAACGAGATGGCCGAGCGCCTCGGCGCTCGATATGAGCAATAGCCATGGCTTCGGTGCCACGTCGAGCGCCGCAAGATGGCGGCGCGTCCAGTGCGGCGGTGCGCGGCGGTAGACCTCGATGCGCTCGAGGCGCGCGCCGCGTTCGCGGAGCGTCACAGGCAGCGTGTCGCGTCCACCCGGCGCACCGACCAGCGCCACGCGGCAGCCGCGCAGATCGGCAAACTCGGGCAGGGCGAGCAGGCCGTCGCTGTTCTGTTGTGCGGCCGGGACGAGCACGTCTCGCACGCCGCGCCGGGCGAGCGCGCGGGCCGTGCCCGTTCCAACGGCGGCGATCTGCGCGGCGGGCGCGAAGCGCAGCTCGGGGCACAGCCGCCAGGCGGCGCGCACGGCGGCTGGACTGACGAAGACCACGCGCTCGGCGCCGCGTGCGGCATCCAGGGCGCGCGAGGCGGCATCCGCATCCGCCGGACCGCGCAGGCTCAGCCCGGGCAGCAGGACCGGCTGGCCGCCTCGCGCACGGACCTGGCGCGCCAGCGCGGAGGCGCTGCCGGCGGGTCGGGTCAGGATCACGCTCGCGCCAGCGAGCGGGGCATGGGCGGCATCGGCGGCGGGCGACATGCGGTGATGCTAACGCCGCGCTTGTCGCCCCCCAAGCGACGTGGCAAGGTGCGGCGCTTTCCGTCACGCCGTCCCCGCATGAGCCTGCCTGCTGCTGCCGCCCGCCTCGAGCGGGAACTCCATGCCGAGATCCCGATGGCCCGCGCGCTCGGTCTCGCGATCACCGCGTTCGACGGGGATAGCATCACGCTCGGCGCGCCGCTCGCGCCGAACGTCAACGACAAGGGCTGCGCGTTCGGCGGCAGCCTCGCCAGCCTGCTGACGCTCGCCGGCTGGGCATTGATCATGCTGCGCCTGCGCGAGGCCGATGCCGATTGCGACGTCTACGTGCAGGACTCCCACGTCGATTACCTCGTCCCGATCTGGGGCGATTTCACGGCACGCGCCGAGCCGGCCGAGGGCGAGAGCTGGGATGCGTTCTTCGCATCGCTCGCCACGCGCGGCAAGGCGCGCCTGCGTGTGCGGGCCGTCGTGCGCACGCCCGAGGGCGCCCCGGCGACGACGCTCGAGGGCCGCTACGTCGCCCTGCGCTGCGCGCATTAGCGGGCTGCCGGGAAACAGCGCCGATGGCGCGGCCCGCGGAGGGGCTGCGCGCCTGTCGATCGCGCCCGCGTTGGCTGGAGAACGTACACAGGCCCGGCGTGCGCCGCTGGATCGAGACGGCACGTGCCGGAGCGTGCATAAACGGCGAGCCGACACCGCAGGGTACGGCGGATCGAGCGCAGGGAGCCGCTGCCTCATCGACCGCTCGAGCGGTGCGCGGGCGGCTTGCGGCAGAATCGCCGCCGACGCCACCCGGAGATCCCGCCATGCGCCGTGCGCTTGCCCTCGTCCTGCCGATCCTGTGTGCACTGCTCGCCGCCTGCGCCACGCAGGGCAAGACGCGGCGCGCGCTCGACCAGACCCTGCTCGACTATGCCACGGCGGTCCGCTGGGGCGGCTTCGAGCAGGCGCTGGCCTTCGTCGATCCGGCCGAGCTGGCCGCACACCCGCCGAGCCGCCTTGATCTCGAGCGCTACCGCCAGGTGCGCGTGAGCTACTACCACGATCAGCCCGTGCAGATAACCGGCGAAAACGAGGCGCACAAGCTCGTCGAGATCGGCATCGTCAACGAGCACACGCTCGGCGAGCGCCGCCTGCTCGATCACCAGACCTGGCGCTGGGATGCCAAGGCGCAGCGCTGGTGGCTGACGTCCGGCCTGCCCGACATCACCCGCCACGACTGAGCCCATCGCGGACGCGGACATTCGGCCACGTCTGCACACGGCTCGGAGAGGATCGCCGCCCGGCATCCGCCGACGCAGCGGAGCAGCCTGGCGGGTTGGCCGCACGGACCCGCGGGACGCGGCGGCATCGGCCCATGCGAACCCGTCCCGGACATCCTTTCCGCCGACGGTTTCGAGACGCCATGGCCGGGCGTCGCGGTGCAGGGCGGGCGGGCGCGTCGCGGGCGGGCTTTTGCCGGCGCCGGCGCTCGCGGATAATCCGCGCCCTTCTCCTTGCGGCGCCCGAGCCCAGCCATGTCCGATTTCCTGCAGCGCCTGCCCGAGTTCATCGCCCATCACGTGTTTCTGGTGATGGCCTTCGTCGCCGTGCTGGTGGTGCTGATCGGCGGCGAGATCGCGCGGCTGTTCAGCGGCCTCAAGGAACTCACGCCCGCGGCGCTGACCCAGTTGATCAACCGCGAGAACGCGCTGCTCGTCGACATCTCGCCGCTCGCCGACTACGAGAAGGGCCACATCGCCGGCGCGAGGCATGTCGCGATGAGCCAGTTCGATCCGGAGAACAAGGATCTCGCCAAGGCGAAGGATCTGCCCGTGGCGATCATCTGCCGCAGCGGCGTGACCGCACGCACCGCAGCCAAGCGTCTGCTGAAGGCGGGCTTCAGCCGCGTCTACGTCCTCGGCGGCGGCATGGCCGCCTGGCGCCAGGCCGATCTGCCGGTGGTCAAGGGTCGCGGCTGATCCCGCGTCGCCGGCCGGAGTACCTCGCGCTCAGTGCTCCTCGACCGCCGTGCGCTTGGCGCGCCGGATCAGCCAGGCCACGCCGCGCAGATCGGCAATGCCGACCAGGGCGCGGTTGAGGTTGTTGTACTTCGACACGCCCGCGCCACGCGGCCGGTGATTGACCGGCACGCTCACCGTCTTCCAGCCGGCGCGCTGCATCAGCGCCGGCAGGTAACGGTGCATGTGGTCGAAATACGGCAGGTCGAGGAAGGCCTCGCGCTCGAACAGCTTGATGCCGCAGCCAGTATCCGGCGTGGCATCGCGCAACAGGCGTGAGCGGATCGCGTTGGCGATCTTCGAGGCCCAGCGCTTGCTGCCGCTGTCCTGCCGGTTCACGCGCCAGCCCGCATAGAGCCGCACGTCGGCCGGGCCCGCATCGCGGGCGGCGAGCAGTTTCGGGATATCCGCCGGATCGTTCTGGCCATCGCCATCGAGCGTGGCGATCCACGTGCCCCGCGCGGCCTTCACGCCGGTACGCACGGCCGTGCTCTGGCCGCTCTGCGTGACGTGGCTCAGCACGCGCAGTTCGGGCACAGCCGCCTTCAGTTGCTCGAGCACGGCGAGCGAGTCGTCGCGGCTCGCGTCGTTGACGTAGACGATCTCGAAGTCGATGTGACCGCGCAGCGCGGCGGTGATCTCGGCGACGAGCGGCGGGATGTTGTCGCGCTCGTTGAACACGGGCACGACGACCGACAACTGAGGCATGGCGCGGATTCCGGCGGGGATGGGCAATTATCGCCGCTTCAGGTTAGAGCTTGTCGCCGAAGTAGTCGCGACACCAGTCCACGACTTTCGGCAAGCCGACTTCGATCGGCGTGGTCGGCACGAAGCCGAGTGCCGCGTTGACATGCTCGATCGAGGCACTGGTCTCGACCATGTCGCCCGGCTGCAGCGGCTTGTAGATGCGCTCGGCCTTGCGGCCGGCGGCCTGTTCGATGATCTCGATGAAGTGCTCGAGCGCTTCGGGCCGGTGATTGCCGAGGTTGTACACCGCACACGGCGGCGCGCTGCCGCCATCGACCGGTGGGCGGTCGAGTGCGGCGAGCACGCCGGCGACGATGTCGTCGACGAAGGTGAAGTCGCGACGCATGTGCCCGCCGTTGAACACCTGGATCGGCCGCCCGGCGAGGATCGCGCGCGAGAACAGGAGCGGCGCCATGTCCGGCCGGCCCCAAGGCCCGTACACCGTGAAGAAGCGCAGACCGGTCGCGGGAATCCGGTAGAGATGCGCGTAGCAATGCGCCATCAGCTCGTTCGAGGCCTTCGACGCAGCGTACAGCGACAGCGGCCGGTCGACGGCCTGATCTTCCGAGAATGGCGGCACCGCGCTCGCGCCGTACACCGACGACGACGAGGCGTACACCAGATGCCGCGGCCGATGTGCGCGGCAGGCTTCGAGCACGTTGAGGAAGCCGATCCAGTTGCTGTGCAGGTAGGCGTACGGATTCTCGAGCGAGTAGCGCACGCCGGCCTGCGCGGCGAGGTGGATCACGGCCTCCGGCCGAAGCTCGGCAAACAACGCGTCGAGCGCCGGCTTGTCGGCCACGTCGAGGCGGCGCAGATCGAGCGTCGGGCACAGCGCGGCGATGCGGTCGCACTTCAACTGCGGGTCGTAGTAGTCAGTGAAATTGTCCGCGCCGACCACCTGCTCGCCGCGAGCGAGCAGGGCACGGGCGACGTAGGCGCCGATGAAGCCGGCAGCGCCGGTGACGAGTACGGTCATCGCGGTTTCCTGGCAGGCTGACGCCGGACGCTTTCCAGCACCCGGCGAGGGCCTCCGCCGCGGAGGCCGAAACCGCAAGTCTACCGGCTGACCGTGATCGACGGGCGGCGTGCGCCCGGATCGCGGCGGATCCTGGGTCTCAGGGCCCGTCGAACGAGTTCGTGAAAACCGTCTCCTCGCCGACCAGGATCGCACCGTACATGCCGAAGGTGCCGTGCGGAATGCAGTAGTAGCCGAACAGGCCTTGGCGAGTCAGCGTGAACGTCTTGCTCGTGCCGCTGCTGACCGACGGGATCGGGCTCGTCGCATCGGGGAATTCCATTCCCGAGACCACCACGCCGCCCTGCAGCGGGTGTGTGCCGAACGAGCCGGAGAAGGTCACCGCCGTGCCGGGATCGATCTTCACGCAGTTCGGCGTGTAGCTGAAGGTGAACGTGACCGTGAGGTTGTTCTGGCCAGTCGCGTCGGAGGTGCCGGCCGGGCTGCAGCCATTGACCATCGGCACGCCGGCACGGGCGTCGAACGCATTCAGCAGCGCGAGCAGTAGGGCGAGGCGCAGGGAAAACCGGGCAAGGGACGGCATGTGACATTCCTCCGTGAATGCCCCCGCGACTGACTTTAGGCCTGGCCCGGACAGGCCGGCAACTGCGGTTTGCCATCCGTTCCGTCAGCGTTCGGCCTGGCGTCCCCCGTCTGGGGGAAGGCGGCATGGCGCGCGGCCGGCGAGAAGCCCTCGCCAATCATCCGGCAGGGCCGGGATCACGCGAGGAATTCCACCGGTCCGGTCATCCCGAACACGATCCTCACCGGTGTGCAGCCCGGCATCAGGGGCCGTCGAAATTGCCCGCGAATACGGTTTCCGCGCCGACCAGCACCGCGCCGTACATGCCGCCGGCACCGTGGAATCCGCAGTAGTAGCCGAACAGGCCCTGGCGGACCAGCGTGACGGTGACCGAGGAACCGCTGCTCGTGGCGGGAAACGGGCTATCCGCCTCCGGTGTCGGCGTGGTGCCGATGACACTGCCGCCGACCAGCGGGTGCGAGCCGAACGTACCGGAGAAGGTCACCGCCGTGCCGGAGTTCACGTGCAGGCACTTCGGTGAGTAATTGAAGCCGAGCGCGCCGCCGAAGTTGATCGTGGCGGTCGACTGGCCGGTGCCGTCGGTCGCCGTATCGGGCGTACAGCCATTGACGGTCGGCGTAGCCGCCACGGCGATGCCGGCCGTGACGAACGTGATGAATACGGCGCCGAGCGCCTGCGCGAATCGGGTGTAGGAAACCATGCGACCCTCCCCATGCGCCCCCGTGGCGGCGACTCTACGCGGCGTACCGACGCCGCGGCAAGCCGGTCGCGCGGATCAGCGGATCCGGCCGAGGATGCCTTCGAGCTCGTCGACGCTGTGGTAGTGGATCGTCAGCCTGCCGCGCCCCTTGGAGCCGTGCGCGATGGCCACGCGCGCGCCGAGGCGTTCGGCGAGGTCGCGTTCAAGCGATTCGACGTTCGGGTCGCGCGACGCGGCGGACTTCTTCGCCTTCGCGGCCGGCGTGTCCTGTGCGGCGCGCGCGGCCTCCTCCAGCTCGCGCACCGACCAGCCGTGCTCGGCCGCCTGGCGCGCGAGGCCGACCGCCAGCGCTTCGGGCAGGGTGAGCAGCGCGCGCGCATGGCCCATGTCGAGGCGGCGCTGCTCGAGCAGCGTCTTGATCTCGGCCGGCAACTCCATCAGGCGCAGGAGGTTCGACACTGCCGCGCGCGAGCGGCCGACGGCTTCGGCGACCTGCTGGTGGGTGAGGTCGAATTCGTCGATCAGGCGTTTCAGCGCCTGCGCTTCTTCGAGCGGCGTGAGTTCCTCGCGCTGGATGTTCTCGATCAGCGCGATGGCCACCACCGCGCGGTCGTCGACCTCGCGCACGAGGGCCGGAATTTCGGCGAGGCCGGCGAGCTGCGTGGCGCGCCAGCGGCGTTCGCCGGCAATCAGCTCGAAGCGCCCACCGGCGACGGCACGCACCACGACCGGCTCGATCACGCCCTGCGCGCGGATCGAGGCGGCGAGCTCCTCGAGCCGTTCCGGGTCCATCACCTGACGCGGCTGGTACCGGCCGGGCTGGATCAGGCCGACCGCGATGTGCCGGAGTTCCTCGCTGCCGTTCGCGGCGGCGGCCTGGTCATCCGCATTGCTGCCGAGCAAGGTATCAAGCCCGCGCCCGAGTCCGCGTTTCTTAGCTGCCATGACGGAGTTCCTGAGCGGCCGCGGGCGGCATGCCGGCGGCACCGCGTTCGCGGCGCAGCATCTCGCCGGCGAGACCGAGGTAGGCGATCGCGCCACGCGATTCGCGGTCGTAAAGGTTGATTGGTTTGCCGTGGCTCGGTGCCTCGGCGAGACGAATGTTGCGCGGAATCACCGAGCGCAGGACCTTCTCGCCGAAATGCTTGGCGAGCTGTGCGGAGACTTCGTTGGCGAGGTTGTTGCGCACGTCGTACATGGTGCGCAGGAGGCCCTCGATCTCAAGCTGCGGATTGAGTCGGCGGCGCACGGCCTCGACGGTGTCGTGCAGGCTGGCGAGGCCTTCGAGTGCAAAGTATTCGCACTGCACCGGAATCAGCACACCGTGCGCGGCGGTGAGTGCATTGATCGTCAGCAGATGCAGGGTCGGCGGGCAGTCGATGAGGATCGTGTGGTAGCGGTCGCCGAGCTTGGCGAGCTGCTCCTTCAGGCGCGACTCGCGGGCCAGCGCGTCCATCAGCTTCAATTCGGCCGCAGTCAGGTCGGCGTTGCCCGGCAGCAGGTCGAAGCCGGCCTCGGTGGCGACGATGGCGCGATCGATCGGCGCCTCCTCGAGCAACACCTCGCAGCCGTTCGGCTTGGCGCTGCGCTTGTCCACGCCGGAGGCCATGGTCGCATTGCCCTGCGGGTCGAGATCCACGAGCAGGATGCGCCGGCGCGTCTCGGCGAGTGCCGCGGCGAGATTGACTGCCGTGGTGGTCTTGCCGACCCCGCCCTTCTGGTTGGCGATGGCGATGATGCGCGTCATGGTTGCACCGCAGGTTCGCTGCGGAATCTCTGAACGGGCTCAGAGATTCCGCGGGCCAAGGATGGCATGCCGCGCCGCGAGCGAGTAAACGCTCGGGACGACATGGCCGGGTCCGGACTGGTGCCGGATCCGGCGCGGGCCGACGAGTCCAGGGTGGGCTCGTCGAGACCTTCCCTCGATCTGCTGATTACCACCACATGCCGCTCGGCGTCCAAGCCGGGCACCCTGAGCGGCTCGATCGCCAGCACATGGAAACCCCGCGGCATGCCGGCCAGCTCGTCGGCCGGATGGCGTCCCTTGAGCGCGAGCCAGGTGCCATCCGGTGCGAGCAGGTGTCCGCCCCAGGCGAGCATGTCCGCGAGGCTCGCGAAGGCCCGCGCGGTGATGCAGTGGTACGACCCTTCGACCGCCTCGACGCGGCTCTCGATCACCGTGGCGTTGGCGAGTTTCAATGCACGTACCGCCTCGCGCAGGAACCGCGCCTTCTTGCCGTTCGAGTCCACCAGGGCCACCGCACGCTCCGGCGCGGCGATCGCCAGCGGAATCCCCGGCAGGCCCGGCCCGGTGCCGAGATCGGCCAGGGTCATGCCCCGGACGAACGGCTGCACCGCGAGCGAATCGAGCAGGTGGCGCGTGACCATCTCGTCCGGATCGCGCACCGCGGTCAGGTTGTAGGTCGCGTTCCAGCGCTCGAGCAGGGCGAGGTAATCCAGCAGCCGCGCCGGTGCCGCCTGCGGCAGCGTCAGGCCGAGCGCCGTCAGACCGGATTCCAGCTTGGCTTGCAGGCGGTCGTGCGCCGGCATCGGGAACGTCCTCGCTCCGCGCGGCGAGGCGGCGCGGGGCCGCGAAGTATCGCGGCCCGCCTGGGCAAAATCCAGCCGCGCCGCCGGATCGGCGGCGTCACACGGATGCGAGGGGCTGTCCGGCGAGATCGAGCTGCACGCGCGTCACGAGCACGCCGCTCCCGCCGAGTGTCTCGTTGAGCCCGCGCTTGAGGTGCGCGTTGCGTGCCTCGGCGCTCTCGGCTTCCGGAGCTGGAATGGCCTGCAGGGCATCGAGGATGTGGCAGCGGATCAGTTCCTCGGCCTGCTCGATCACCGCGTCTGCGCGGCCCGGATCGAGCACCTGCCAGTACACCGCGCCGCGCAGGATCCGCGCGACCGGCTCATGGCCGGGCAGCGCGGGCCGGAACGGTTCCTCGATGGCAAGGACATGGCCCGTCAGGGCAATACGGTGCGCCACGCGCTCGAGCAGCGGCCAGATCAGATGGGTGCCGGCGCCGACCGTACGCGCCTGGCCGTCGAAGCGGCGCAGCGTGTAGACCGTACCTTCCGGCACCCGCCGCACCGACAGGCCGAGCAGCGCGGCGGTGCATGCGGCGAGGGCGAAAAGCAGCGGTGTCGTCATGACCGGTCCCATCCTTTCAAGCGGTTGGAAGACTTAAATCCGGCTCTCCGCGAGGCACGCGTCGTACGGCCATGAGCCGCTTGCTTTTAATTATTCCTTAACAGGCTCGAATTTTTCCTGAATCGGCTCGCCGTTCGGTACGTCGTGATCACGTGGATGGAACGGCACAGGCCGGTTCGCGTGGCGGCGGTTCTCGTACCCCGCGCAAGGCCGATGCACGGCTGCCGCTTCCCGGCCATGCATTGCACGACGGGCGCGTCGTCTGCAGAGTACGCAGCCATGCCGATCCGGCTAGGGGGGACGCCATGCAACCGCAACTCGTATCGCTCGGCCTGGCGTTCGCCGGCCTGTTCGTCGCTGTATCGGCCCAGGCGGGCAGTATCACGGCGGTCTCGCGCAGCGCACCGGATTCGGTTTTCGATTCCGCGAACGGCGCCAGCGACACCTCGCGCCGGCATGCGGTCAGCGCCGACGGCCAGATCGTGGTGTTCGTCAGCAGCGCGACCAACCTCGTGCCGGGTCAGCTCGACCTCAACGGTCAGGCCGATGCCTTCGTGCTCGATCGTTCGACCGGCTCGCTGACCCTGCTCACGCGCCGCAGCGGCACGACCGCGACGACCGGCAACGGCACCGCGATGAACCCGGTCGTCAGCGCTGACGGCAGCCACATCGCCTTCATCAGCACCGCGACCGACCTGCTCGATACGCCGCTGCCCGAGGACAGCTCGCAGCGTCTGTACGTCTACGACCGCAACAGCGCGACGCTGACCCTGGTCGATCGCCATCTGAGCATTCCGGAACTGGTCACCGCCTCATTCACCGGTGGCGCCGGTTTCAGCGACGACGGCCGCTGGCTGGTGTTCGCGAGCAGCGCCTCCGATCTCGTCGTCGATCAGGATGACAGCAACAACGGCTTCGACGTGTTCCTGTACGACACGCAGAACGACAGCCTGCGCCTGGTCAGCCATACGCCCTCGTTCTTCTCCGACACGAGTGCGGGCGATGGCGGCTCAGGCACACCGCAGATCAGTGCCGATGGTCGCTACATCGTCTATGCCAGTACGGCGAGCAATCTCGTCCAGAGCGGCATCGACGGCAATGGCGGCAACGACGTGTTCGTGTTCGACCGCAATGCCACCGGAACGGGCGTGACACGCCTGGTCAGCCATTCGAGCGCATCCAGCAGTTTCGCTGCGAACGGCCCGTCGGAAAATCCGACGATCTCGCGCGACGGCAGCACGATCGCGTTCACGACCCAGGGCACCAATCTGGTCGCTGGCGTTACCGACACGAACGGTGACAGCGACGTGTACGTCTACGACCGCGCCACGCAGGCGCTGACCCTCGTCAGCCACAACGCCTCGAGCAACAGCACGACGAGCGTGCAGTACTCGGGCAATCCGAACCTGAGCCCGGACGGGCGCTACGTCCTGCACACCAGTTCCTCGGCGAACGTCGTGCCTGGCCAGATCGACTCGGCGCGTTCCGACGATCTGTTCCTCTTCGATCGCAACGATGCGAGCCTGGTGCTGATCAGCCATGCGGCCGGCGTGCCGGCCATGGCCGGATCGAGCGAATCGCAGTATGGCTTCTTCAGCGACGACGGCACGCAGATCGTCTTCACCAGTCGCGCCGACAATCTCGTCGCAGGCCAGGTCGATACCAATTCGGACGGCGATCCGCTGCTCGGCGAGGACGTCTATCGCATCGCGATCGCCAACCTCGCGGCCGGACCGACGTTGGTCAGCCACGTCCCCGGCTTGCCGGCCGCGGCCGGCAAACGCATGTCGTATACGCCCTCGATCACCGCCGATGGCAATCAGATCGTCTACGTGAGCCAGTCCGATGAATTACCGAGCGGCGCGGCGGATGCGAATGCGGCGACCGACATCCTGCTCTGGAATGCGGGGAGCAATGCCTCGACCCTGCTGAGCCACCACGCGGCCGGCGCCGACGATGCCACGCTGATGGGCGCGAGCCAGGTCAAGGTGAGCCGCGATGGCGCGTGGATCGCGTTCGTAAGCCGCTCACCGAGCGTCGTCGCCGGACAGATCGACACAAACAAGGAGGACGACCTGTTCCTGCTCGAACGTGCCACCGGCAACGTGCGCCTGATCAGCCACGTACCCGGCAGCGCGCTGCAGGCCGGCAACCGCGGCGTGGCGCTCACCTCGAGCAGCAACATCACGATCAGTGCCGACGGCCGCTACGTCGCGTTCGAATCCAATGCGAGCGATCTCGCTCAAGGCGAGCTCGACAACAACCAGCTGCCCGACGTGCTGCTGTTCGATCGCCTCGCGACACCGACCGCCTCGCTGCGCCTGGTCAGCCGCCGGACCGGCGGCGGCAGCGGCGATGCCGCATCGAGCGTGCCGCGCATCGCCGCCGATGGCAGCGCCGTGGTGTTCCTCAGCACGGCCAGCGATCTGATTGCCGGCGTCAGTGACGGCAACGGCAGCAGCGACGTGTTCCGCTACGACATCGCCGCAGCCACGCTGCAGCTCGTCAGCCGCAGCGCGGCCGATCCGAACACGACGGCCAGCGGCAATGCGAGCGGCACCTCAATCAGCGACGACGGACGCTACGTCGCCTATCTCGACACGGCGGCCAATCTCGTGGCCGGCCAGACGGACACGAACGGCGCTGCCGACGTGTTCCTGTTCGATGCGCAGGGCCCGAGCAATCACCTCATCAGCCATACGGTCGCCAGTCCGACCACCGCCGCCAGCATGCCGGGCATCGTCAACCAGGCGCCGGTGCTCAGCGCCGGAGCCGAGTACGTCGCGTTCGCCAGCGAAGCCACCAATCTCGTCAGCAATTTCCAGAACAACATCGGTTTCCCGTTCGGCGCGAATACCCAGGTGTACCGGTGGACCCGGGCGAGCGACAGCAACGAGCTGCTGAGCCGCGCGCCGGATGGCTTCGGCAACCCATCCGGCGACGGTGCGGCCAGACTGCCGTCGATCAGCGGCGACGGTCTGCGCGTGGCGTTCATCAGCTCGGCGACCAGTCTCGTCGCGGGCCAGACTGACGATCCGGTGACCGACGACGTGTTCCTCTGGGATCAGGCCAGCGGGGTTCGCCTGGTCAGTCACCTGGCCGGCCAGCCGCTGCAGGCGGCCCAGTCGGCACAGGAAGCGCCCGTGCTCAGCACGGACGGCCATCGGCTCGTCTACGGCAACCGCGGCACGGCCATCGCGGTGGGCACCACGCAGATCGACTCGCAGCAGCAGCTTTACCTCTACGTGATCGACACCGATGCGACGGCGCTCATCACGCCCTACGTACTCGATCCGCATCAGGCGCCGCGTGCCTATACCGAGCGTGCCGCGATCGATGCGAGCGCCAGCACGGTGGTCTTTCTGAGTCCGTCGCCGGATCTGGTGGATTTCGACGGCAACGCGTCCGCCGATGCCTTCGTCTACCGGCGTGGCACCGGTGTGCCGCAGCTCGCGGCACCCGGCGATCTGACCCTGCCCGAGGACGAGGTCGCCGGCCCGCTCGGGATCACCCTCAGCGATGCGGACACGCCGACCGGGCAGCTCGCCGTCGGCGTGGAGAGCAGCGACCCGGCCCTGCTGCCACCGGAGAACATCGTGCTCACGCCAGCGCCCGGCGGCTATGCGCTGACCGCGACGCCGACCACCGAGGCCTCCGGCAGCACGACGGTGACCCTGCGCGCGATCGATCCGGACGCCAATCAAGCCACGGCGAGTTTCGTCCTGACCTGGACGCCGGTGAACGATGCGCCGTCGCTGCTCATTCCCGCCGACCAGGCGATGAACGAGGACGGCGTGCTCGGGCCGCTGCCGGTCACCGTCGGCGACGTCGAATCCGGTCCCGACGACGTGACCTTGAGTGCGACTTCGTCGAATCCGGCGATCGTGCCGCCCTCGGGCATCGTCTTCGGCGGTAGCGGTGCGGACCGCACCGTGACCGCCACGCCGGCGCAGGATGCCTACGGCCCGGTGACAATCACGGTGACCGCACACGACCCGGCCGCCGGTGGCCCGACCAGCGTGGCGAGCTTCACGATCGACGTCGCACCAGTCAACGACCCGCCGTTCCTGATCGCACCGGCCAGCACCACGGTCGCGGAGAACGGCAACTCAGGCACCCTGTACTTCGGCCTCGCCGACATCGAGTCGCCGCCGGATGCGCTGACGCTGACCGTCGCCTCGTCGAATCCCGCCCTGCTGCCGGTGAGCGGCATCGCCACGTCGGGCACCGGCGGCGTGCGCACCCTCGTCGCCACGCCGCTGCTGAATGCGTCGGGCAGTGCGACCGTGACGCTGACCGTCACCGATCCGGATGGCGCTTCGCGCAGTGCGAGCTTCGTCGTCACCGTCACGCCGGCCACGGCGAACGTGGACTTGCAGCTCACGCTCGGCAATGGCCAAGACTACGTCGGGGTCGGCATTCCGAGCACCTGGACCCTGCACGTGCACAACACCGGACCGGGTGCGGTCAGTGGCGCCCGTCTGCGCGATGCACTGCCTGCGGGCTTCGCCGGGACGACCTGGACCTGTGTGCCCGGCGCCGGCGCGCAGTGCGCCACGGCGAACGGCAACGGGGCGCTCGATCTCGCCCTCGATCTCGCCGCCGGCGCGAGCGTCGACGTGCTGCTGACCACGACGGCCGGCGCCGGCGCGGTCGATCCGCTGGTGTATTCCGCGACGATCCTGCCGGGCCCGGGCACGCACGAGACCCATCTCGCCGACAACACGGCGAGCGACAGCGATCCGCTCGGCGATTATCTGTACGTGTCCGGATTCGAGACCCGGGAATGAGCCGATGGCGAGAGGCCGGCCTCCCACAGGAGGCTGGCCGCCAGCCGGATTCGGGACTTACAGCTCCTCGCAGGTCCAGCCGAAACGCACGGCGACCTTGACGTCGCTGTCGACGTTGCTGATCGGCCGCGCCGGCAGGATCGGTGCGACCTTCAGCGTCACCCGGTCGTTCGGGCCGATGCCGACCTTGTGGAAGCTGTCGACGCAGGTCGGAAAGGCCGTGGTCATCGCACAGCCGACGCTGGTGTCGATACCGTTGACGTTGAGCAGGAGGGTCGCGCTCGTGTAGGTCGCATCGACCGAATACAGCTGGCCGAACAGCAGCTTCACGTCGCAGACGCGATCGACGATCAGGTTGGCGCGGACGCTGCTGGTCATCGCATCGCCCTGGCCGTTCGGCGTGGCATAGCTCGCCGGTGCGCCGAAGTAGGGCGATTCCTGGACGATGCCGCTGAATACCTGGGTCGAGCGGTTCTCGAAACCGTTGTAGAACGCGCGGTCGGTGACGAACTGCGCGGATGCCGTGGCGGTCGCGAGCAGCAGGCCGATCGCGGGAAGAAGGGGACGGGGCGCGGCCATGGCCTACTCCACGCAGCGCCAGGAGAACGGCAGCCGTACCTCGATGTCGGTATCGACATTGCTGATCGGCCGCGACGGCAGGGCCGGGCTCACCTTCAGCGCGACCGTATCGCCCGCGGCGAGGACCACCGTGTGCACGCTGTCGTTGCAGCTGCTCGACATGCCCGCGAGGCTGCAGGTCAGGGCCGTATCCGCGCCGTTGAGCATCAACGTCGCCGTAGCCGAAGCATAAGCCGCATCGACCGAGGACAGCTGGACTTTCAGACTGCCGGCCGTGCAGGCGATCGGCATGATCATCGCCGCACGGTTGTAGGCCGTCATCGCATCGGTCTGCCCATTCGGCGTGGCATAGCTCACCAGCGAGCCGAAATACGGCGTCTGGTGGACGATGCCGGCGAACAGGTGGCCTTCGCCGACCGCGGCCGAGGTCGCGCCTGCGAAGGAGATCGAAAACAGGACGGCGATCCGCGCCGGACGCATGATGTGCATGGAACCCCCCGATGTCGTGGCCCTCGTGGCCGTGAACATCCCTGCGATCGACCATAACGCTGCGGTATGGCGCTGACCAGTGCCGGTCGTCCTTTATCCATGGCTCCGGAGGTCGATGGCCCGATTGGCGTTCGCATGCGACCGTGAGACCGCTTGAGGCGGTCGCCTCGGCGGGATGGCTCCCGCGTTAGATGAAGCACCGGCGTGTGATAGCCGGGTGCCCGACAGGATGGAACAGCCCCGCAGGAATCGGTGGCATGTCGGTACCGCCGGAAGCCTGGCACTACCTGCCTCATCCGTGAGTGGCGGATCCGGCGCGACAACCGAGTCCGGCGGCGGATCGCCGCGCTGCGCGTGCTCGGTCAGATTTATTATTGGCGAGGTAACTTGCGCCAGTCGTCGGAATTCGCCCGGTAACGTGTTCGCGCTCCTGCTGCCCGCGAATTCGCTACCTCGCGCCATCGCCGGTGGGATACGGGATGCGGGCGAATCTGCCGCGTCGTATCGGTTTCCGGCCGGCCCGCCGCAGGCCCGCGCCATGGTCGTATGCCCGGCAAGCGGGACTGCGACGCGGGCCTATCGATGTGACATCGCCGTGCTACCGCACGTGACGATGCGCGCTGCAAGCGTGGAAGAGAGATTCAACAGGGGGCAATCAATGTCTGGGTCAAACCGTTCGCGGTTCGCAATACCGCTGGCCAGCTTCATCCTGGCCGTTCTCGCCGTCGCCGCGGGACCCCTCGGGTCGGCAGCCAGCCGGCCCGCCACGCCCATGACGGCCGTGACGCTGCCGGTTGCGACGCGCGATTCGGCAATCGCGCCGGCGCCATCCGCCGCGGTCGCTTTCGAGGAAAACCGCGGCCAGGTGGATGCGCGCGTGCGCTACATCGCCCACGCGGCCGATACGACCGTCTTCCTCACGGCGACCGAGGCCGTGTACGCGATGCCGATGCCCGGCAGTGACGGCAAGCGGGCGTTCGCCCTGCGCATGCGCCTCGCCGGCGCGAATGCCGAAGCGATGACCCCACGGCGAGGCCCGCCGCGGGCACCTGACGAATTATCTGAAGGGCAACGACTCCTCTCGCTGGCTGACCGGCATTCCGAGCTATTCCCGGGTCCGGGTCGATGATGTCTATCCCGGCGTGTCGGTGGTCTGGCAGGGGCGCGAGTAGGGTGCCACCCGATACGACTTCGTCGTCGCCCCGGGCGCCGATGCCGGACGCATCCGCCTCGAATTCGAGGGCGCGGATCGACTCACGACCGACGCCGACGGCAACCTGCTGGTCCATACCGCCGCCGGTGTGATCCTGCAGAGCCGGCCCGTGACGTTTCAGGACCTCGGAACCACACGGTCGAACGTCGCGAGCGGCTTCGTGATCGACGGCAACGGCGTGCGCTTCGAAGTCGGCGCTTACGACCGCAGCAAGCCGCTGACGATCGATCCGACCGTCGCACTGAACAACTTGGCCTATTCGACCTTCCTCGGCGGTACCTTGAACGATGTCGGTGAAGGTATCGCCACGGATACGCAGGGCAACGTCTATGTGACGGGCTATACGCAGTCCGTGCAGTTCCCGACCACGTCTGGCGTGTTCGATACCACGCAGAACTCGAACTCGGATGTCTTCGTCGCCAAGCTCAACCCCGGCGGCTCGGCACTCATCTACTCCACCTTCATCGGCGGCAGTGGTAATGAGGAAGGCAGGGCCATAAAGGTCGATTCCTCGGGCCATGCCTACGTGACCGGTTACACCGGCTCGTCCGCCTTCCCGGTCACGTCCGGCAGCTACGATACGACCGCCAACGGCAGCGCCGACGCGTTCGTGCTGAAGCTCAATCCGGACGGGTCGGCGCTGAGCTATTCGACCCTGATCGGCGGCACCGGCTTCGACGAGGCTTACGATCTCGCCCTCGACGCGAACAACGACGTTTTCGTCGTCGGACAGACGAACTCCGCCACGTTTCCGACCACCGCGAGTGCGTTTCAGACAACGTACGGCGGAATGGCCGACGCATTCCTGGCGCATCTTGATTCAACGGGCGCCACGCTCATGTATTCGAGCTTTCTCGGCGGGAACGCGAACGACTACGGCGAAGACGTCGCGCTCGATCTGGCCGGCAACGCCTACGTGACGGGCTTTACCGCCTCGACGAACTTCCCGACCACCGCCGGCGTACTTCTAAGGACTTATCAAGGCGGCACGAACGATATGTTCGTGGCCAAGGTGAACACGGCGCTTTCGGGCGCCAGCTCGCTGATCTACTCCACCTACCTCGGCGGCACCGACAGCGACGCCGCGAACGCGATCACGGTCGATGCCAGCGGGAACGCCACCGTGGTGGGCACGGTCCTGAATGGCGGAGGATTCCCGTTCACGACCGGCGCCTACGACACGACGCACAACGGTGCCATCGACGTTGTAGTCGCACAATTGAATGCCATCGGCTCCGCTCTCATCTTCTCCATCTACATTGGTAGCACGATCTCCGACATCGGCAGCGATATCGCTCAGGATGCCTTCGGCAATTTCTATATCACCGGCTACACCGTCAGCGGGACGACCAATTACCCCACCACCCCGGGTGCCTATGACACGACTCAAAACGGTGGGCACGACGTTTTCCTGTCCAAGCTGAGCGCGAACGGGTCGCTGCTGCTCTATTCCACACTGCTCGGTGGGTCGGGGGACGATGATGCCAATGCGCTCGCACTGGATGGCGATGGCAACTTCTACCTGACCGGCCTTACCAATGCGACAGCGACCAACCTGCCGGTGACCGGCAGCGCCTTCCAGACCACGCATGGAGGCGGTCAGGATGCGTTCATCGCCAAATTCGGCCATTTCGCGATCGGCGGCAGGGTCATCGATGCCACCACGGGCGACCCGCTACCGAACGTGAGGGTAGCGCTGAGCGGCGACACCTCCGGTTCGATGTTCTCCGGCGCTGATGGTCGCTTCGGCTTCACCAATGCGCTCAACTATCGCTCTTACCTGCTGGCCGCGAGCGGCGCGGGCCTCAACATCAACCCGGGTAAGTTCGACATCTATCTCGACGGCAACCGCGATCTCATCTTCCTCGCCCAGACCGGCTACCCGTCGCTGCTCGCCGATCTCGCGATCAGCAAGAGCGATGGCGTAAGCACGGTCTACGCCGGCGGTACCGTCACCTACACCACGCTCGCGAGCAACCTCGGCGGCAATGATGTAGTCGGCGGGAAGGTCACCGACACGTTCCCAGCGATCCTCGGCTGCACCTGGACCTGCGTGGGACTCGGTGGCGGTACCTGCAGCGCCAGCGGCTCCGGGAACATCAATGACAGCGTACATCTGCCGCCCGGCGGCGGCGCCGTCTACACCGCACAATGCAGCATCTCGCCGCTGGCCACCGGCACGCTGTCGGATACCGCGGCGGTCCTGCCGCCCGCTCAGGTCAGCGACCCGGTACCGGACAACAACAGTTCCACCGACGTGGACAACATCGTTCCCGACGTGTTCTTCATCGATGACTTCGACTGAGGGCACATGATGGCACGCACCTGTGGCAACGCCGGAGGCCATGAGCCTGTCAGGTGTGTCGGACTGATGACGGCTATATTTGCTGACAGGCTCATGCGTGGCGAGGCGCGACATGGATCTCCTGCTCTCCGGCAAAGTGGCGATCATCACGGGCGCGAGCCGTGGCATCGGCCAGGCCATTGCCGAAACTCTCGCTGGCGAGGGTATGCACGTAGTGCTCGCCGCACGCTCGGGCAAGCGACTCGCCGCGCTGGCCGCGGCCCTGCCCACGGAATGCCTGGCCTTCCCGGCCGACCTCCGCGACAGGGCCACGCCTGCCGCGCTGGTTGCAGCCACGATCGAGCGCTTCGGACGGCTCGACGTGCTGGTCAACAATGCCGGTGCGACCCCTCGCGGCGACTTCCTCGGCTTCAGCGACGACGACTGGGCCGAGGGCTTTGCGCTGAAGTTCTTCGCGGCGATGCGCTGCTGCCGTATGGCCTGGCCGCATCTCGCCGCGCAGGGCGGCACGATCATCAACATCGCCGGGATTGGCGGACGCACGGGCAACGCGGAGTTCACGATCGGCGGCGCGGTCAACGCGGCGCTGCTGAACCTCACCAAGGCGCTCGCCGATCGCGGCATGCGCGACGGCGTGCGCGTGAACGCCGTCAATCCGGGCAGCACGCTGACCGACCGCCTGCAGGCGAGAATCACCCGGACCAGCGTTGAGCAGGACGTCGATCCAGCAACAGCGGCAAAGCAGCTCGCCCGAGCATTGCGCGTTAACCGTTTCGCCGACCCGGCCGAGATCGCCCGCGCCGTAGCCTTTCTTGCCTCGCCGCAGGCCGCTTATTGCCAAGGTACGATCCTTGACGTAGACGGCGGACAGACCCGAACGCTCTGATGGGCCGTTCGCGCAACTGGAGATCCCGTTGCCCTTTGCCGGAGAAAGGGCACGGCGCGGAACCTTGCTGCGTCTACCGCATCCCGCGCTCAGGCGCTCCGTGCAGCGGCACCTCCCATGCCAAGGCGATTTCCCCACTCTGAGCGGAAAGCTTCGAGTGCCGGCAGATGTTCGGTATCGGCTACGGCTGGCATTACCCGCCCTGAGTTCGATGCAAACGCGGGAAGTCAGGGACGGTTTCCTTTTCCGAGTTTCGGGCGTCCGGCATTGCGGAGCGATGCCTGGCACGCGGCGCCAACCGGATTGCCGTGGGCCCGTTCCTTCTGGGGATATCCATGCGCAAGTCCCTGTTCCTGTTACTGATGCTCACCGCCGGGGCCGCGTCTGCGGCGACCTCGGGCAAGTCCGTTCCGACCGACCGCGATGTGTCCGTGGCCGCTTCACGCTCGACATCGGTCACCGACCCGGATCCGAACCCGTGGCGTTCGTCCAAGATGCTGTCCGATCCGCAGCCGAACCCCTGGCGCCTGTCCGACCCGGAACCGAATCCGTGGCGGCTGGCCTGCGCGTACCTACTGATCTGCTACGCCCCCTGAAATGCCGCCGGACGTCGGGTCCGCCCGGCACCCGGCCCTCACTCCGGCCGCACCGGATCATCGAACCGGAGCGGTCGGCAAGGCGGGCTCGGCGCCCGGCTTTTAGGAACGCCTGCTCGCGATACCTCTTTGCCCGTCGCAACACGACCGCCTCCGTGATCGCCCCGTATCAGCGCGTCGGGAGCAGAGCCCCGAAATCGACGCTGCGCAATGGCCGTGGCTCGCCGAGATAATTGCCCTGCGCGTAGTCGGCGCCGGTCGCGCGCAGCGCACCGAGCGTGCCGAAATCGTCGAGGGCGAAGCGGCAGCCGAGCTTCTTCAGCGCCGAAATGAACTTGCGTGCCGCATGCAGGCTGGTCAGCTCGGTGGTCTCGGTAATCTCGAGCACCAGCTGACGCGCCTGCACGCCACTGCTGCGGATCGCCGTCTCGATGAGCTTGAGCGACTCGGGATCGCCGAGAGTCAGGTTCGACAGGCTCACATGGAAGGCGATCGGCGCCTGCACCTCGCGCATCGCCGTGAGATGGCGCAGCAGACGCCCGAGCACCCACAGGTCGAGCTTCGGCATCATGCCGACGCGTTCGGCGAGCGGTACGAAGTTGCCCGCGCAATAGCGTTCCTGGCCTCTCCCAAGCGGCCTACTGTCAGGGCGTCATATTCAAAGCCGGCAGCCGGCAAATACATACGCTATCGCACGCATCATCATCGGCCATCCCGTGTTCGTTTTCGGTCAGCTCCTTCGTTCCACTGAATACGGCAGCGTCTATCCGTTCGCTGTCGGTCGCGGAACTTAGGAAAGGTTTCCGTTCGTCAATTCTGCGGACACCGGCAATCAGGAGTCGATGTGCCGAAGCGCGGTGGGAGGGGATTGCCGCGCGTCCGTGAAGTGAGAGAGTTGCTATGACCAAAGCATTGTTCTTCTTGCTATTGACGGCTGGCGCCGCTTCGGCCAGTACAGTTAATTCAACCTCTTCCGCCGATCGCGGGGTGCAGGCCGCATCACTGCGGTCGCCCTTGTCCACGAAGACCGTGCCTACTCAGTCGCACACCGGCAACGCGTATTCCGCCCCGCAGCCATACGAGCCGGAGCCACAACCGTGGCGGTCAGCGTGCTACTACATCACCTATTTCGGTTACGTCTGCGTGGCGCCATAACGCGACATGGCCGGGCGTTGAAGAACCACCTTTGACGCCCGGTCATCCACACGCGCCCTTCCCACGCCCCCAGCGAGGGTAGACTCCGCGCGCAGCGACGCTCAGGGCTGTGGAAAGAGCGCCGCGAAATCGACGCTGCGCAATAGCCGTGGCTCGCCGAGATAATTACCCTGCGCGTAGTCGGCGCCGGTCGCGCGCAGCGCACCGAGCGTGCCGAAGCTGTCCACGTGCTCGCCGATCACCTTGAGCTTGAGCGAATGTGCGAGCTGGGTGATCGAGCCGACCATCTTGCGATCGAGCTCGCTGCCGGGCATGCCCTGCACGAAGCTGCCCTCGACCTTGACGAAATCCACCGGCAGGTGGCGCAGGTGGGTGAAGCTCGAGAAACCCGTGCCGAAATCGTCGAGGGCGAAGCGGCAGCCGAGCTTCTTCAGCGCCGAGATGAACTTGCGTGCCGCATGCAGGCTGGTCAGCTCGGTGGTCTCGGTAATCTCGAGCACCAGCTGACGCGCCTGCACGCCACTGCTGCGGATCGCCGTCTCGATGAGCTTGAGCGACTCGGGATCGCCGAGAGTCAGGTTCGACAGGTTCACGTGGAAGGCGATCGGCGCCTGCACCTCGCGCATCGCCGCGAGATGGCGCAGCAGACGGCCGAACACCCACAGGTCGAGCTTCGGCATCATGCCGACGCGCTCGGCGAGCGGTACGAACACGCCGGGCGAGATGAGCTGGCCGTCCTTGCCGACCATGCGTATGAGGATTTCGAACAGGAACTCCTGGGTGTTGCCGGCCGAGCCGTTGACGCGCCAGCCCTGGCGCTGCACGACGGCGTTCTCGTCGGCTGGCAGCGCGGCGATCGGCACGATCGGCTGCACCAGCAGCACGATGCGTTCCTGCTCCATCGCCTGGCGCAGGCGCTCGGTCCAGCCGGCCTCGATTTCGCGCGCGACACGCGCGTCGTGCTCGCCGACGTAGATCTCGGTCTGGTCGCGACCGCGCTGCTTGGCGCTGCGGCAGGCCAGACGCGCGTGCTCGACCGCATACTCGGCCGATGGCGTGTCGCGGCTGACCACGGCCACACCGATCGAGGCGGTCACGCCGCGCCGCACACCGCCGATCTCGTAGGAGCATTGATGCAGCAGTTCGCGGAAGCTGTCGGCGATCGGGAACAGGTTCTCGAGCTGCACACTGGCGAGCAGCAGGGCGAGCCGGTCACCCTCGATGCGCGCGAGCAGATCGCCGTCGCGCAGGCGCCGGCCGAGCACGCCGGCGATCTCGACGAGCAGCCGGTCGCCGGCCTGCTGGCCGATCGTGTCGACGATGTAGTTAAAGCGGTCGAGATCGATGTAGAGCAGCGCCGAATAGCCGCCGAGGTCGCGGCGGCGGAGCAGTTCCTGGGCGACGATGTGCGTGAAGTGGCGCGCGTTGGCGAGCCCGGTGAGCTTGTCGTGGGTGAGTTCCCAGCGCAGGCTCTCGGCGCTCTTGCGCTCGGAGATGTCGCGGAACACGACCACCGAGCCCTCGCGCCGGTTCTGGATGGCGAGCGGCAGCACCGAGCATTCCACGGCGATGCCGTGCCCGTCCTGGTGGCGGAACACGGTCTCGTGGCTCTTGAGCGCACTGCCCTGCGCATACGCCTCGACCAGCGCCGTGGCGCTCCCGCCGAGTGGATTGCCTTCGCTCGGCGCGTAATGGATGACCGCCTGCGCGAACTTGCCGATCAGCTGATCTTCCTCGGCCTGGCCGAGCAGGCGCAGCGCGGTCGGATTGACGAAGGTGATCGTGCCGCCCGGATCGACGCCATACACGCCGTCGCCCACCGAGCCGAGGATGCCATCGAGGCGCTGGCGCTCGGCCTCGACCGATTTCTGCATCTGGACCTGCCGCGCCAGCGTGCGGATCCGAGCGAGG
This sequence comes from uncultured Rhodanobacteraceae bacterium, assembly GCA_964471815.1. Lineage (GTDB taxonomy): Bacteria > Pseudomonadota > Gammaproteobacteria > Xanthomonadales > Rhodanobacteraceae > Tahibacter. The sequence continues at coordinate 26,425 of CAYYHP010000001.1, read as the reverse complement.
AACAGTTCCTTCGCCTCGTTCTTGAACATGCACTCGATCGCGCCGGCTTCGAGGCAGCGCACGATGATGTCTTCGCGATACGTGCCGGTGATCACCGCAAGCGCCGGTGCGCCGGGCTTCTTCGCGATCCGCCGGCATAGCTCGTCGCCGTTGCCGTCGGGCAGGAAGTAATCGACCACGGCCAGATCGAACGGCTCGCGCGCTTCGAGATCCTCGGCCTCGGCGAGCGTGGCCGCCGTGACGACCGCATAGCCGTGGCGCTCCAGGAGCTGGCGATAGGCGAGTCGCACGCTCGGCGAATCGTCGACGAACAGGATACGGATGCCAGTCGGCGGACTGGCCGGCTCGGTTGGTGCGGTGAGCTTCTCGGTGCTACCGGCCAGCACGCGCACCGCGCCCGGAATGCGGCTGAATTGCGCCCACAGGATCATCGCGGTCGCATCGCGTCGCGCAACGAAACGCTCGAGTTCCGGCTGCACCTCGTGCGCCATCAGCAGCACGGACAGACCACGAGCTTCGCTCGAATTGAGGAACTCGAGCAGGGCGACGAACTCGGCCGTCGGCCGTGCCGGCGCGCCGATGATGAGCAGTCCGTATGGCTGGCTGAGCGCAGTGGAGCGACGCAGATGCTCGACCGTGTCCGCGTGGCCGGCGAGCTCGCTGCGCACGTCGAGTGAGGCGGCGGCCAGGGTTCGCCGCAGCAGGTGGGTGAGCGTGGTGGACCGCTCGACGATCAGGATGCCCGACACGGCAAAGCCCCCTGCCCACTGACTGGCGGGCATTTTCTCAGCTTTCTTAGGTTTTCTTGTCTTCCGCTCCCCTAAGCGGAGGCCGCAATTCGAGCAGTCCCGCCGCGGCTTTGCAAGCCGCTAAGTCATCGGCAGGGAAGCAATGACGACCGGCGGATGCGGCAAACCAGCGCAGTACCCGGCACGGCTCGGCCAACGGTCGGAGCTGCTAGAGTCTGCGCCCCGCCATCCGCCGGAGCCCCGCCATGCCGTTCCCCGCCATCCGCCTGCGCCGCATGCGCCGCGATGCGTTCTCGCGTGCCCTGATGCGCGAGACGGTGCTCACACCGGCCGACCTGATCCTGCCGGTGTTTGTGCGCGAGGGCACAGACCAGCGCGAGGCAGTCGCCTCGATGCCGGGAGTCGAGCGCGTCTCGATCGACCGCCTGCTCGGCATCGCCGAGCGCGCCCAGGCGCTCGGCGTGCCGGCGCTCGCGCTATTCCCGGTCACGCCGCCCGAAGCCAAGAGCCTCGACGCGGCCGAGGCCTGGAATCCGGATGGCCTCGCGCAACGCGCGGTGTGCGCACTGAAGGCGAACTTCCCGGAACTCGGCGTGATTACCGACGTCGCGCTCGACCCGTTCACCACACACGGCCAGGACGGCCTCACCGACGCGGGCGGCTACGTGATGAACGACGAGACGGTCGCCGCGCTGGTGCGCCAGGCGCTGTCGCATGCCGCGGCCGGCGCCGACGTGGTCGCGCCATCGGACATGATGGATGGCCGCATCGGCGCAATCCGCAGCGCGCTCGAGGCCGCCGGGCACATCCATACGCGCATCCTCGCCTACTCGGCGAAGTACGCCTCGGCGTTCTACGGCCCGTTCCGCGACGCGGTCGGCTCGGCCGGCAATCTCGGCAAGGGCAACAAGTACACCTACCAGATGGATCCGGCCAACGGCGACGAGGCGCTGCGCGAGGTCGCCCTTGATCTCGACGAGGGCGCGGACATGGTCATGGTCAAGCCGGGCCTGCCGTATCTCGACATCGTGCGCCGCGTGAAGGAGCGCTTCGGCGCGCCGACCTTCGTCTACCAGGTCAGCGGCGAATACGCGATGCTGAAGGCAGCCGCGCTGAACGGCTGGATCGACGAGCGCGCCTGCGTCCTCGAGGCCCTCGTCTCGATCAAGCGCGCCGGCGCCGACGGCATCCTGACCTATTTCGCAATGGATGCCGCGCGCTGGCTGCGTGACGGCTGAGCGCAGCGGCCCGCGGCACCGGGATTGCAAGGAGCCGCGCTGTGCACCGGGCTAGAATCGGCGCGGCCCGCATCCTCGAGGAGCCCTGCATGCGCGATACCACCTCGCACCGCTATGCCGTGTTCGGTCATCCGGTCGCACATTCGCTGTCGCCGGAAATCCATCGCGCCTTCGCCGCGCAGTCCGGTCGCTCGTTGCGCTACGACGCGATCGACGCGCCGCCGGAGACCTTCGCCGCCCAGCTCGCGGCATTCCGCGCGGACGGCGGCGGCGGTGCGAACGTGACCCTGCCGCTGAAGAACCTCGCCCGCGATCTCTGCCGCGAGCGCAGCGAGACTGCCGACCGCTGCGGTGCGGTGAACACGCTGGTCGCGCTGGCCGATGGCGGCTGGCGCGGCGACAACACCGACGGTGCCGGACTCGTCATCGATCTCACCGGACGTCAGCGCCTGGACCTGCGCGGCCGTGACGTACTGCTGCTCGGCGCCGGTGGTGCGGCCCAGGCCGCGGCCTGGGCGCTGCTCGATGCAGGCATCGACACGCTGACCGTGGTCAATCGCACCCCTGAGAAGGCCGACGCGCTGGCCGACCGCATCGGCGAACCGGGCCGCGTGCACGTACGCTACTGGGAAGACCTCGCCGATCTCGGCAGTTTCGACCTGATCGTCAACGGCACTTCGGCCGGCGTCAAAAACCAGACCCTCGATCTGCCCTTCACGATCGTCGCGCCGCGGGCGCTCTGTTACGACCTGTCCTACGGCACGGCCGCGACGTATTTCCTCGCCTGGGCCCGCAGCGCGGGTGCCGCGCTCGCGCTCGACGGGCTCGGCATGCTCGTCGAGCAGGCCGCGGTCTCGTTCGAACTTTGGCATGGCGTGCGTCCGGATACCGATCCGGTCTACGCGACACTCGCCGCCCGCGTGCATGGCGCATGAGTCCGCTCACCTACGATCTCGCCGCCGACCGTTATGCCTGCCGGCGCGCCTGCGGCGCCTGCTGCATCGCGCTGTCAATCTCGACCCCGATTCCCGGTATGCCGTACGGCAAACCGGCCGGCGTGCGCTGCGTGCAGCTCACCTTCGATGACCGCTGCGCGATCTTCGGCATGCCCGAGCGACCCGCGGTCTGCGCGCGGCTGCGACCGCTGCCCGATATGTGTGGGGAGAGTGCGGGCGAGGCGCTGGCTAATCTCGCCGAACTCGAAATCGCTACGGCACCGGTTGGAGCCACGTTGGCACAATGATGTGCCAGTCCATGCAACCGGCTACATCGACCAAAGCACCCGCAGCGCCTCTTCGATGCAGGGCCGGCGCAGATCGGCGTCTTCGCTTCGCCGCGCCGCCAGCGCCGTGAGGTAGGCCCTGATCGCGGTCCGCTCGGCGGGCGCGAAGACGCCGAGGTACCTGGTCCTGAACGACTCCAGCCCGGTGCCCTCGGGTGCCAGGGCGTGGCTGGGCGAGAACAGGCGTCTTTCCGCCGTCGCGGGCGCGCCGGGCTCGAGTGCCGCGAGCAGATACGCGGGCAGGAAATAACGGAAAGCGTGCGGGCGGAGCAGGAACGATGGATCGGGACCGGCCTCGTCCCGACGCAACGCTTCGCGCACCTCCTGCCAGGACCGTCCTCTCAGCCAGGCACCCAACGCATCGCATTCCGCACAGCAGCCGGTCTCGACGATGTCATCGTCATCCGGCGGTGGGCAGGCTGCGAAGGCGTCCTCGACGAGCGCGGCGATCCGGTCGAGATCGTCGGTGCCTCCGGACATGTGATGACGTGTGTCTCCACTCGGCATCGTTCGGACATCCGTCGCTCAGTCGCCGATGCCGAGGTACTCGTTCTTGAGCTTCACGTAATGCCGCGCCGAGTAGTACAGGCGTTCGATCTCGGTGTCGGAAAGGCGGCGCACGAATCGGGCCGGATTGCCGAGCCAGAGCTCGCCCTCGCCGACGATCTTGCCGGGCGGGATCACCGCGCCGGCACCGACGAAGCCGTGCTTCCTGACCACCGCACCGTCGAGCACGGTCGCGTGCATGCCGATCAGGCAGCCGTCCTCGACGGTGCAGGCGTGAATCACCGCCGCGTGGCCGATGGTGACGTCATTTCCGATCACGGTCGGCTGGCCGCCGGGCGTGTACGGGCCGTCGTGCGTGACGTGCACGATGCTGCCGTCCTGGATGTTGCTGCGCGTGCCGATGCGGATGTAATGCACGTCGCCGCGCACTACTGCGCCGGGCCAGATCGAACTGTCGGGGCCGATCTCCACGTCACCGATCAGGGTCGCGGCCGGATCGATGTAGGCACTGTCGTCGACGCGCGGCTGCACGCCGCGGTAGGCACGGAACTTCATGCGGGCACCCCCGGTACTGACGAGGGCCGGCATGCTAGCACCAGCCTGCCGCGCGGGCGCGAGCGGATGCGCGGGCACGGCGCTAGACTCGGTCCATGGACACACCGATCCCCGACACCGACCTCGCCGCCCTGCTCGCGCGCCAGCGTGCCGCGTGGCGTGCCGCGCCGCCCGACTACGCGCAGCGCATGGACGACCTCGCCCGGCTGCGTGCGGCATTCAAGCGCCGGCTCGACGATATCGTCGCGGCGATGGGCGCGGATTTCGGCCGACGTTCGCGCCACGAATCGCTGCTCACCGACGGCATGACCGTGCTGCACGAGATCGATCAGGTGCGCCGCCATCTGCGTCGCTGGATGCGTCCGCGCCGCGTGCCGGCCGACTGGGTGTTCCAGCCGGCGTACGGCGAGATCCGGCACCAGCCGCTCGGCGTGGTCGGCGTGATCGCACCGTGGAACTACCCGGTGAATCTCGCGCTGATCCCGCTGGTGAGCGCCATCGGCGCAGGCAATCACGTGATGCTCAAGCCGAGCGAGCACACGCCACGCACGGCGGCACTACTCGGCGAATTGCTCGCCGGGGTCTTTCCCGTGGAGCGCGTGGCGACGGTGCAGGGCGGGCCGGACGTCGCCGCGGCATTCGCCGGGCTGCCGTTCGACCATCTGTTGTTCACCGGCTCGACCGCAGTCGGGCGCAAAGTCATGGCCGCGGCAGCGGCGAATCTCACGCCGGTCACGCTCGAACTCGGCGGCAAGTCACCGGCGATCGTCGCGCCGGGCTTTCCGATCGCGACCGCGGCCGAGCGCATCGGTTTCGGCAAGCTGCTCAATGCCGGGCAGACCTGCATCGCGCCGGATTACGTGCTGATCGACGCCGCGGATCGTGGCGCGCTGATCGCCGCGCTGCGCGGCTACGTCGCACGCCATTATCCGACCCTGCGCGAATCCCCGGACTACACGAGCATCGTCGACGCGCGTCAGTACGCACGGCTCACGGCACTCGTCGACGATGCACGCAAGCGCGGCGCGACCATCGTCACGCTGCCCGACGAGGGTGCGCACGATGCGACGCAGCGCGTGTTCGCACCGACCCTCGTGCTCGACGCGCCGGACGAGGCGCGCGTGATGCAAGAGGAAATCTTCGGCCCGATCCTGCCGATCATCGGCGTCGCCTCGGTCGAGGCGGCGATCGACTACGTCAATGCCCGGCCACGGCCGCTCGCGCTCTATCACTTCGACCACGACCGCCGACGCATCACCGAGGTGCTCACGCGTTGCGTGGCCGGCGGCGTTTCGGTCAACGATTGCCTGCTGCACAACGCGCAGGGCGAACTGCCGTTCGGCGGCGTCGGCCCGTCCGGCATGGGCGCCTACCACGGCCATCACGGTTTCCTGACCTTCACCCAGCAGATGCCGGTGTTCCATCAGGCGCCCTTCTCGTCGATGGCGTTGTTCCGCCCGCCTTACGGCAAGCTCGCCGATTTCCTCGCGAAGTTCCTGACGCGCTGAGGGGCGGCCGCCGGCTCCCGCGGTCCGGCGCATCCCGGCGCGCTTGATTTCTCCGGCGCTCCGCACCACCTTGGCGGCTCCCTGTGATCCGTCGGAGCGCGTTGCGATGAGTGCCGAGAATCCCCTGTTGCGCGACGACGAGCTGCCGGCGTTCTCGGCGATCCGGCCCGAGCACGTCGAGCCCGCGATCGATGCGATCCTCGCCGACTACCGCGCGGCGATCGCCACCCTCACGGCCGCCACCGGACCGCGCGACTTTGCCAATACCATGCTGGTTCAGGAACGGCTCGAGGAGCGCCTGTCGCGTGCCTGGTCGCCGGTCGGCCACCTGCATTCGGTGAAGGATTCCGAGCCGCTGAGAAAGGCGTATTCGGCAGCGCTCGAGAAGCTAACCGAGCATGCCACCGAGCTTGGCCAGAACCGCGCGCTGTACGCCGCGGTGAAGGCGGTCGCCGAAGCGCCGGATTTCGCGTGTCTGGACCGCGCGGCCCGCACGCTGACCGAACACGCGCTGCGGGATTTCCGTCTCTCGGGCGTGGCGCTCGAAGAGCCGGCGCGCACGCGCTTTCGCGAGATCGCCAGCGAACTCGCCAGGCTGTCCACGGAATTCGAGGAAGCCGTGCTCGACGCGACCGACGCGTGGAGCGAGCCCATCGCCGGTGAGAGCCACCTCGCCGGCATTCCCGAATCCGGCCGCGCGGTGCTGCGCGAATATGCGCGAGAGAAGGGTCTCGACGGCTGGCTGGTCACGCTCAAGCAGCCGAGCGTGCAGGCCGTGCTGACGTTCGCCGACGACCGGGCGCTGCGCGAGCGCGTCTACACGGCGTATTCAACACGTGCCTCCGACCAGGGCCCGCACGCCGGGCGCTTCGACAACTCCGCGCGCATCGGAGCGATCCTGGCGCTGCGCCACGAGGCCGCGCAGTTGCTGGGCTATGCGAATGCTGCCGTCGAATCGCTCGCGACCAAGATGGCACCGTCGGCCGAGCGGGTGCTCGCCTTCCTGCACGACCTTGTACGTCGTGCGAAGCCGGTCGCCGAGCGCGAACTCGCCGAACTGGGCGAGTTCGCCGCACGCGAGCTGGGCCTAGGGAACCTCGAACCCTGGGACATCGGCTATGCGAGCGAGAAGCTGCGCGAGCGCACCTACCGGCTCAGCGAGGAGGAGATCAAGCCGTACTTTCCGGCCGATGCGGTGCTCGACGGGCTGTTCGCGATCACCGAGCGCGTGTTCGGCGTGCGTCTGCGCCGCCGCGACAACGTCGACGTCTGGCACGACGACGTGCGCTACTACGACGTGCTCGATGCCTCCGGCGCACTGGTCGCTGGTACGTATTTCGACCTCTACGCGCGCAGCGGCAAGCGTGGCGGCGCGTGGATGGACGTCTGCCGCGCGCGCTTCCGCGATGGCGAGACGCTGCATCGTCCGGTCGCCTATCTCACCTGCAACTTCGCGCCGCCGACCGCGACCGCGCCGGCGCTGCTGACGCACGACGACGTCATCACGCTATTCCACGAGTTCGGCCACGGCCTGCATCACCTGCTGACTGAGATCGACTATCCCGGCGTGTCGGGCATCAGCGGCGTGGAATGGGATGCGGTCGAACTGCCGAGCCAGTTCATGGAGAACTTCGCCTGGCAGCGCGTGGCGCTGGATCTGTTCGCGCGCCACTGGCAGACCGGCGAGCGTCTGCCAGACGAGCTGTTCGCGCGCATGCTGGCCGCCCGGCATTTCCATGCGGGCCTCATGCTCGTGCGTCAGCTCGAGTTCGGGCTGTTCGATTTCCGCCTGCATCTCGAATACGACCCGGCCCGCGGTGCGCGGGCAATGGAGCTGCTCGACGAAGTCCGCCGCGAGGTCGCGGTCGTGATTCCACCATCCTGGCAGCGTTTCCCGCATGCCTTCGCGCACATCTTCGCCGGCGGCTACGGGGCCGGCTACTACAGTTATCTCTGGGCCGAGGTGCTGTCGGCAGATGCGTTCGGCCATTTCGAGGAAAGCGGCGTGTTCGATGTGACGACCGGCGAGCGGTTCCGTCGCGAGATCCTCGCGATGGGCGGCTCGCGGCCGGCGCTCGAGAGCTTCGTCGCCTTCCGCGGCCGCGAGCCGGAGCCGGATGCGCTGCTGCGCAGCTACGGGCTCGCCGCATGAATGACCCGGCCGCCACCCACCGGACTGCTAGACTCGACGCATGAAGATCGCGTCCTGGAACGTCAATTCGCTGAACGTGCGCCTGCCGCACCTCAAGCAGTGGCTCGCCGAGGCGGCACCGGACATCGTCGCGCTGCAGGAGACCAAGCTCGAGGACGCGCGTTTTCCGGATGTGGAACTCGCCGCACTCGGCTACCGCAGCGTGTTCTCGGGTCAGCGCACCTACAACGGCGTGGCCGTGCTCGCCCGCGAGATGCCGGCCGACGTGCTGACCGACATCCCGGTCTACGACGACGCGCAGCGGCGCTTCCTCGCCTGCACGGTCGGCGACCTGCGCATCGTCAACCTGTACGTGGTCAACGGACAGGCCGTCGGTAGCGACAAATACGCCTACAAGCTCGAATGGCTTGCCAGGGTCACGGCCTTCCTCGCCGAGGAGATCAAGCGCCATCCGCGCCTGGTGGTGCTCGGCGATTTCAACATCGCGCCGGACGACCGCGACGTGCACGATCCTTCCGCCTGGCACGAACAGATCCTCTGCTCGACGCCCGAGCGCGACGCCTTGCAGCGCCTGCTCGCGCTCGGTTTCGTCGACACGTTCCGCGCCTTCGTCACGGAAGCTGGACATTTCAGCTGGTGGGATTACCGGCAAGCGGGATTCCGCCGCAACCTCGGCCTGCGCATCGACCTGATCCTTGCAAGCAAGGCGCTCGAACCCGCGCTGCGCGGTGCCGGCATCGACCGTACACCGCGCTCCTGGGAACGCCCTTCGGACCACACCCCGGTGCTACTGGAGCTTTCGGCGTGAACGATACCGACCGCAACGTTCCGCTCGACGACGACGAGCTCGAGGAACTCGACCTCTACCTGCGCGCACAGGCACGCGAAGACGGAACCGATCTGCTGCTCGATGGCGTGCACGGCTTGCTGACCGCGCTCGCGATCGGCCCGGATCCCGCATTGCCCGACGAGTGGCTGCCCGAGGTACTGCACGCGCCGTTCAAGGACGAGGCCGAGGGCGGCCGCATCCTCGAACTGCTCGCGCGGCTCAACGAATCGATTCCGTTCGAGATCGAGAACGAGGCTTACGAACCGATCCTCGGCGAAGTCGAGCTCGAGGACGGCGGCACGACGCTCTCGGCCGCGGGCTGGTGCGAAGGCTTCAGCCGCGGCATCGACCTGCGCGCGACGGCCTGGGAAGCGCGGCTCGGCGAGGACAGCCAGCTCATGGAGCTGCTCGGCCCGATCATGGCCCTGTCGGTCGACGAGGGCATCCTGCAGTCCGAGACCGAGTTCGAGCGGCTGACCGACCAGGAATACGACGAGTGTCTCGCGCAGATCGCCCAGGCGGTGATCAGCGCCGCGCAGTACTGGCGCGTGCTGCCGGCCAGCGAGCGCGAGAAGAGCGTCGGCGGCGGTGCAACCGCAAGCGATTTCGCGATACCGCCGCGCCGCCGCGGCGGCAAGTGGGTGCATTGAGGCTTCGCCCTTCCGCTGCTTCCGGACTGTGATGGCCGGCTGTGCATTCGTGTTCGACATGCTCGCGGCAAGGACCGGCCTCATCTGCGTCGCTTCGACGACCGTAGGCGCGCGATGCGGTGAAACCGTCCGCCGCGCGATTGTTTCACCCGTGGCGGCAAGCCTTTCACGCACCTCGCGTTGTCTTCGCCTCCGGCCGGCGCCATCTTGGCGGCCATCCCCCAGCGGAGTCCGGCCATGACCCGTGCGTCCATCGACTATTCACGCCAGATCGTCCGCCGCGTGCGCGGCATGCCTGCGAGCGATGGCGCCGGTGTACGCCTGACCCGCGTGATCGGCCAGTCCGCGCTCGACCTGCTCGATCCGTTCCTGATGCTCGACGAGTTCCGCTCCGACAGCGCGAACGACTACCTCGCCGGCTTCCCGGACCACCCGCATCGCGGCTTCGAGACGGTGACCTACATGCTCGCCGGGCGCATGCGCCATCGCGACAACCAAGGCAACTCGGGCCTGCTCACTGCCGGCAGCGTGCAGTGGATGACTGCCGGCCGCGGCATCGTGCATTCCGAGATGCCCGAACAGGATGACGGGCTGATGTGGGGTTTCCAGCTCTGGGTCAACCTGCCGGCGAAAGACAAGATGATCGCGCCGCGCTACCAGGACATTCCGTCCGAGGCGATCCCCGAAATCGCACCGGCAGCCGGCGTGAGGGTGCGCGTGATCGCGGGCCGCCACGGCGGCGTCGAGGGTCCGGTACGCGACATCGTCACCGCGCCGACCTACCTCGACGTGCATCTCGAACCCGACGCGCACCACGCGATCGCCCTGCCGGCGACGCACAACACCTTCCTCTATGTCTACGACGGGGAAGCCGTAGGCGGCAAGAGTGGGAGCGCAGCGACACTCGCCCGCGGCGAGCTCGGCGTGCTGAGCCTCGGCGATGGCATCGTGCTCGCCGCGAAACCGGATCGTCCGGCACGATTGATCCTCGTCGCCGCGCAGCCCTTGAACGAACCGGTCGCGAAGTACGGACCGTTCGTCATGAACACGCCAGCCGAGATCCACGCGGCGATCCGCGATTACCAGGCCGGCCGGTTCTGACTGCGGCCTGCAACGCCCGGCCTGGCGCGCCGCTCAGTGTGCGGCGAGCGGTACATCCGGCTTCAGCTTTCCGTCGAACCAGCGCACGATCGCGTGGAAGACGTGCTTCTTCATGGCCGGCGTGGAGAGGCCGTGCTTGCCGCCCGGATAGGTCATCAGGTCGAACGGCGTGCCGCGCGCCTGCAACGCGGCCATGAGCTGGGTCGAGTTGGTGAACAGCACGTTGTCGTCGGCCATACCGTGCACGAGGAGCAGCGGCGAACCGAGGCCGTCGAGCCAGTGCAGCACGCCGCTCCTCGTGTAGCCGTCGGGGTTCAGCGCAGGTGTCGAGAGGTAGCGCTCGGTATAGAACGTGTCGTACAGCGTCCAGTCCGTGACCGGCGCGACGGCCACGCCGGCGGCGACCACGTCCGAAGCCTTGGCGAGCATCATCAGGCTCAGGTAACCGCCGTAACTCCAGCCGAACACGCCGATGCGCTTGGCATCGACCCAGGGTTGGGTGCCGAGCCATTCGATCAGACGGCGCTGGTCGGCGACTTCGACGCGGCCGAGTTCGCGATGGATCGCCGCGGCGAAACGCTTGCCGCGGCGTGCCATGCCGCGGTTGTCAAGCGTGACGACGACATAGCCGTGGCGCGCGAGGTACTGGTCGAACAGATCGCCGAAGTCGCGTTTGGCGAGCTGCGCGTGCGGCCCGCCGTAGAAATGCGAGATCACCGGATAGCGCTTGGCGGGATCGAATCCGGCCGGCTTGTAGAGGCGATACCACAAGGTCTGGCCGTCCTCGGCGCTGAGCGTGCCGAATTCCGGCCGCACGTGGCCCAAGTGGTAGGGCCCGTACGGATGCGACTCGTCGAGGCGGTTTTCCTCGATGAAGGCGAGGCGCCGGCCGTCCGGTGCACGTACGCTGACCTGGGTCGGCGTCACCGGGTCGGACCACTGATCGACGAGGAGCTTGACGGCCTTGCCCTGCGTATCCGGGAAGGTCGCTTCGTGCCAGCCGTCCTCGGTCGTGAGCCGTGATGGCGAAGCGGCATCGCTGCCGTCGAGCCTCGCCGCATAGATCTGCTTGTCGAGCGGATGGTCCTTGTTGGCCGCGAAATAGACGAGGCCGGCGACCTCGTCGATCGCGAGCAGCTTGTCGACGTCCCAATCGCCCGCGGTCAGTGCGTGCCGTTCGCGTCCATCGCGATCGTGCAGGTAAAGATGCTTGTGGCCGCTCTTTTCCGAGGCCCAGACGAAGCCATCGCCCGCGGCGAGGAAGCGCAGGTCGTCGTGCAGGGCGACCCAGGTATCGCTCGTCTCGGTGAGCAGCGTGCGCTGCCTGAGTGACGCGGCATCGACCGCGACGAGATCCAGCCGCTGCTGGCGGCGATCCATGCGCTGGTACACGAGCTCGTGGCCATCCGCACTCCAGGCGACACGCACGAGGTAGATGTCGTCGTCCTTGCCGAGATCGATCCAGCGCGGCTTGCCGCCCTGGGGACTGACGAGACCGAGCTGCACGCGCACGTTCGGCTGGCCCGCGGCCGGATAGCGCTGACGGCTGACCGAGGTGCCGTCGGCACGGATCTCGAAGCGCTCGACTTCCGGCACGCGTGCTTCGTCGTAGCGTTCGAAGGCGAGATAGCGATCGTCCGGCGACCACCAGTAACCGGCGAAACGGTCCATCTCCTCCTGTGCGACGAATTCCGCCTCGCCATTATGCACGGTGCCGCCACCATCGCGGGTCAGTGCGCGAGGCTTGTCCTTGGCAAGGTCGATCACCCAGAGATTCTGGCCGGCAACGTACGACACCCAGCGGCCACCCGGCGAAACCTGCGCATCCGTCGTCTCCGTACCGGCCGGCGTCAAGGCGCGCACCGCTCCGGCTGCCGGGCGCGCGAGATCGTAGAGATACAGGCGCTGATCGAGCGGAAAAAGGAGTCTCTGTCCATCGGGCGCCCAGCGGTAGCTGACGATGCCTTTCAGCCCAGCGATACGCATCCGCTCGCGCTGCGCGAGTTCGGCATCGCTCAACGCCCTGGCCTCGGGCTGCAGTGCGCGAGAGTCCACGAGGAGCCGCGTGCGACCCTCGGCGAGGTTGTATTCCCAGAGATCGAGCTGGTTCTGATCGTCCGCCTTGCCGCGCAGGAAGGTCACCCGCGTCCCGTCCGGCGCGATCTTCAGCCCACGCGGCGTCGGCCCGAGCAGGGCCGGGTCGGAGAAGAGGCGGTCGATGGTCAGCTCGTCGGCAATCACGGACATGGAGAGGCTCGACAGGACACAGAGCAGGGCAAGGCGCATCGCGGACATCCAGGGACGAGGTGGCGCCGGAGTATCCCCCGGCAGGACCGGAAGCATACCGGCCCGACCGGCACCCTGATGACAGCGACCCGCAGCAGCGCTGGCGCGGTACGCTCACCTGCTGATCGAGCACATACGGCCCGCCGGTTCTGTCTGCCATAGGCAGTCTTCGCGGATCGTGGGCGATTGTCAGGCATGCACCACGGATCACGTGCACTGTCTTGAGCGGATCCCTGCACGCGCATGTCTCCGGAAGCGGTCGGTGGGGAGCGCGATGGGCAGGTTCGGTATGTGTCGGCTCGTTGCCTCGCTTCTGCCATACGCGAGCCGCTGTCGCTCGTGCCTTACCGGCTGCTGCAGCCGCTGGCCATTGAAGAAAATGCCCGCTTGGTTGAGCGTGAGCTGAGGTTAATCGCTGGCAGACACTGAGCCGCGACGCGATCTGTCCAGGTCGTACTGAGGGATGTGGAGACGGCGTGTTCCAGCTTCGAGATCGCCGATGCAAGCCGGTAGCTAGGCTGAAATCTCATCATGTCTAAGGGAAATTTAAAAACTCTTCCAACTCGTGTCTATTGCCGTTATGGACTAAAATGCTTGCGCAGTTGACGAGCAAAGCATCCCTCTGCACACCGGGACTTTCGCAAATGAGTAAATTTCTCGCCATCGAGCAGGCTCTGCAGCAATGCAGTGAGGGGCAGTTTGAAAAGGTAGTCGGTCAGGTCCTGCACGCTCGCGGCGTCCGCGGCATCTCTCTGCTGGGCTCCGTGATTGGCAAGTACAAGACCCGTACCGGCGTGCCAGACGCGTTTGCGAGCGCAGGGGGCGAGCGTTTCTCCCTGCTGGCAGCGACGACTACGAGCGACTCGGCTGCCTTGAAGAGCAAACTGCGGCAGGACATCGACGACTGTAGCAATCCCGACCGGACCGGCATCCCGCTCGCGCGGATCGATCGACTCTACGTAGCGTTCAACAGCGTATTGCCTGCCGACGTGCTCATCGAACTCGCTAAGCACTCCCGCCAGCGCGGCGTCGAGCCCGAGTTCGTATCGCTTTCCGAGCTCGCCGGTGACGTCGCCAGGCGGTTCCCTTGGATCGCGCGCGATGAGTTCTGCATCTCGGTCGACACCGGGCAGATCCTTTCTATTGACGCATTTGTTGAGCACTATGACCGCGGGAAGCTCGCGACGCCTCTTTCGACCAGGTTCCATTTCCGTGAAGACGCGATGGCCAACGCCTTGGAGGAGCTAGGCGCCGCCGATCTTCTTATCAGCGGCCCACCAGGCACCGGGAAGACCCGCTTCGCACTTGAAATCGCACGACGTTGCGAACAAATGGGAGCGGTGGTTCGCTGCATCTTGAGTCAAGGGCTGCCGCTTTACGAGGACATCGCCCGCCATTTCTGCGAAGCGCGCGAGTACGTCGTCGTTATCGACGACGCCAATCGCGTCAATGGCGTCGAACATCTGCTGCATGAGGCGCTCTCGCCGGTTCCAGGTCGGCGTATCCGATTCGTCCTTACGGCCCGCGACTATGCACAAGCAGAATGCATGGCGGCATTAAAGCAGCTTGGTCGGCCATTTCGGGAGATCACGCTCGCTCCGTTCAGCCGTGACGAGACCGACAAATACGTCGCCGAGACGTTCGGAATTAACAATGGCGATTTTCAACGGCAAATCTGGCAGCTCAGCCGCGGGAACGCGCGACTCGCCACGATGGCTGCGCGCCAGGCGGTCTTGGCAAACCGTCTCGATGCCATTCGTAATGTGACCGATCTCTACGACGCGTACTACGGAGATCTCGTCCGGGAGCTAGATAAGGCGGATCCCATGCTCCTGCGTCTGCTCAGCCTGGTGGCCGTCTTCCGGGTGGTTAGAGCAAATGACGTTGGCCTCATCCAGCAGATCGAATTGCGATTCGGTCTATGCGCCGGACTCCTCTGGGAGGCGATCGACCGGCTTCACGGCCTCGAATGCGTTGACCTTCATGATAGGCGCGTTGCGAAGTGCTCGGATCAGGTGCTTGCGGGATTCGCCTTCTATCTCTGTTTTGTGGCGCGGCGCGATCTGTCCTTCGGCTTACTGCTGTCCGGGTTTGGCGCTACTCACCTGCGCAGGATCAGGGACTCGGTATACGGAGCTCTCAGCACCATGGACCGCGAACGCGTATTCACGGCGATCAGCCCCGGTTGCCAAGCGGCGATGCGGGCGGTGGATGGTGACCGACAGCTGCAGCTCATGGAGTCATTTTGGTTTATCGAGCCGGATCTGGCACTCACAAAGGTGGCTCAGGCGCTGAGGGCCGGTGAGCCTGCAACTGGCGCGCTCGAATTTCCCGAGAAGGCGTCGCTGCATCACGACGTCAGATTGCGAATCCTGGGCCGATTTGCCAACGACCCCGATCGCAGGCCTGCAGCTGCCGGCATGGCGATCGACTTCGCCCTGCATATGCCGTCGAGTGCCGCAAGCGTCCTATCTCTGCTCGTCGCCGCTGACGGCTTTGGGGTCGACAAGTATAGCCACCACACTGAGTACGCAGCTCAGCGTGAAGTCGTGAAACTGCTGGTCGATCGCACGACGTCCGACGCGCGCCTCGCGCCCCTATTGGCTATGTACGTCGGTGCCAGCCTGTCGACCGAATTCGAGGCACACTTCGCCGAGGACGACAGAGTGCACTGGATGTTCATTCCACTGCAGCCATGCGAGGGCCTTTCTGATTGGCGCCGCGCGCTCTGGCATGCTCTGCGTTTGCTACTGGAGCGGGAAGACAGTGTCAGGCTTGGCAAGCAAGCACTTCGGCAGTACGCAACGGGATGGTGCGCACACTATCCCGAAGTGGACGTGCTGACCATAGACGTTGAATGGATACGCGAACTCTTCCAGGAAGTGATGCAACCAGATCGCTTTGAGGACTGCCGTCTCGCCCAAATTGTTGGAATGAGGTTACGTCGCGCTGGTCTAAACGAGTTCGCCCCCATCGCTGAAACGTTCCACTGTGAAGAGATTAAGTTGCTTGAGGTGACAGCGCTGCACACTGAGCAGCTGGCGGAAGCCGATTACGAGGAGCTCGTTCAAGCGCGGCACCAGCGCGTAATCGAGCAGTTCGGCTCGCTTGCGCCAGGCGATCTGCGCCCACTAGTGACACGGTGGGCGCAGGTCGCGAGCAGCGAAGCCGACGCTGCACGCGACCTGTGGCTCAGCTGGCGGTTGCTGCTGAGCCACATTGGCGAGGAGGATCCCGAACGGCTGGTGGCGCTCACTGACGCCTACCTCGCGCTTGGCGCTCAGCCGAACCTGATCGGCGCAACGTGGATTGCGATCGTGGTTCATCATTGCGGCCGCGAGGCCGGGTGGGAGCTTCTTTCTCGCCACGCGTTCGCCGACAGACGTGACTGGTTGATCGAATTTTACCTGCAGCTGCAGCCCGAGCAGATCAATCGTGATGATGCGAGTGCGTTGATCACACTGCTCGCGCCGCCAGGTGTAGCTGTTCCGTGGCTGCATGCCCTACGGGGATTCGTCTCAGCAGCACCAACGTTTTTGCCGGATTTAGTGGAGGCGCTGCTTGCGCAACGCGCTGAGACGGCGGGTGAAGCGTGCCGCGAACTGCTGAATCATATCGATGCCGACGCCGACCTAACGGGCGCTCTGGCCGAGCAGTTCTCCGGCCATCCGGATCTTCTGGCCAGCGCTTACCTGAAGGCGAACAGCGCATCGGAACATAGGCGGCACTTCGACTATTCCGCTACCGTTTTCAACTTGCTGCTTGATCTCAATCCAGGCTTCATGGCGCGATACGTGGCGGAGCGCATGGAGCAGAAGCGGTGGCTCTTAAGATCGTCAGAGCAGGATCGCGACTACTCAAGGCTGTGGGCACGTCCAGACTGGCCCGCGCAACTGCACGAGTTGCTCCGTACCCTCGCAAGGTGCAACGACGGCCGGTGCGACGCGTACGTTGCGGCATGGTTGCCGTGCACCGGAAGAGGCGAAGAAGCCTCGTTGTCCGAGGCGGCACTTGAAGTGCTGCTGGCGTTCATTGGGGCGCATGCCAGCGAGCAGGATTGTATGGAAGTGCTGTTCGCCGGCCTGGTTGAGATCGCTCCAGCACAGCGACTGAAAGCAATCAGCACATTCCTGCAGACTAGCCATGACCTGGATGCGTTTACACGCCTGGAGCTGCTGCCTTCGCACTGGGGCGGCAGCGGCAGCATGGTCCCTGTTCTTCAGCGGAGGGCAAATTTCCTTCAGCGAGTCAAGGAGCTTCTCAGCGGCCCTAACTTCATTGCACACCGGCTGCGGGTTTCTGAGGAGCTAGGGGAGGCGCTTCGTAAAGTGGACTGGATGGCAGAACGCGAGTTCGCTGATGCGGACTGGAGCTGACCTGTTTTCGTAGATGCCAATCCTCTTGAGAGATGGAGTCCACCATGTCAACCGCCGTACCCGGCGGAGTTTCGTCAGTAGATGATCGTTCGAGCAGCGGCTGGACAGTGCCGCATACCAAAACCAACCCGCCACTTGAGAATCAAATCCTCGGCTGTCCGCGGAATCGGGGTAACTCCAATTCTTCATGCGATTGAGCCCGCGGAGAGCGGATGGGTGAGCGCACTGGATCTCGGTGGGCCTGCTCGTGGGCTCAATCTAACTCGATGTCTTCGAATGCAGAAGATGAGAGGAACTGACCTTGCTGATTCCGCTGCGAATCCTGGTTGTCTTAGGACGCCGACGGAGGTCGGTGGACGTCAGATTACTTGCCGATGCAGAAGCTCGCGAAGATCTCGCCGAGCAGATCGTCGCTGCTGAACTGGCCAGTGATTTCGCCGAGCGCGCGCTGGGCGTGGCGGAGTTCCTCGGCGGCGAGTTCGCCGGCACGCTGCGCGTGGAGCGCGAAGTCCGCGGATTCGAGGTGGGCGGCGACGCGCTCGAGCGCCAGCACGTGGCGCGTGCGGGCGCTGAACGCGCCCTCGCTGCCGTCGCCGAGACCGGCCAGTCGTTTGAGTTCCTCGCGCAGCAGGCCGAGACCGGCGCCCGTCCTGGCAGAGAGATGTACCCTCACGCGTTCGCCATCGTCCTCACGTGCCGGTGGCGCGCCGGTGAGATCGATCTTGTTGCAGACCACGAGGCGCGTCTGGCCGGAATTCGGCACGCCGAGCAGGGCGAGGTCCTCTTCGACGCGGCCGGCTTCGGTGACCAGCAGGGCTACGTCGGCGCGTTCGAGTTCGGCACGCGCGCGGCGCACGCCTTCCTGCTCGACCACGTCACCGCTGTCACGCAGACCGGCCGTATCGACGAGGGTTAGCGCGATGCCATCGACCTGCACGCCCTCGCGCAGCACGTCGCGCGTGGTGCCGGGAATCGATGTGACGATCGCGCGGTCGCTCGCGGCCAGGGCATTCAGCAGGCTCGACTTGCCGGCGTTCGGCCGACCGACGATGACCACGTGCAGCCCGTCGCGCAGGCGCAGGCCGCGGCGGGTCTCGACGAGCAACGCGGCCGTCGTATCGCGCAGGGCGGCGAGATCGCGGCCGAGCTCCGGCGCGGCGAGGAAGTCGATGTCCTCGTCCGGGAAATCGATCGCGGCCTCGATGTGCACGCGCAGGCGCACCAGGCGTTCGAGCAATGCGTTCACGCGCGTCGAGAACGCACCGTCGAGCGAGCGCAGCGCGGCGCGTGCGGCGGCTTCGGATTGGCTCGCGATCAGGTCCGCGATCGCCTCGGCCTGAGCCAGATCGAGCTTGCCGTTGAGGAACGCGCGTTCGGAAAACTCGCCGGCGCGCGCCGGACGTGCGCCGAGTTCGCAGACGCGGCGCAGCAGCAGATCGAGCACGACCGGGCTGCCGTGTGCATGCAGCTCGAGCACATCCTCGCCGGTGAACGAGTGGGGCGCGGGAAAATGCAGCAGCAGGCCGCGGTCGAGGATCTGGTCGGCCGCATCGCGAAAGTCGCACAGGTGGGCGTGACGCGGACGCGGTGCACGGCCGAGCAGGATGCGCGCGAGTGCCGCGACCGCGGGCCCGGACACGCGCACGATGCCGATGCCGCCGGCACCCGTCGGCGTGGCGACCGCGGCGATGGTGTCGGTGGCAGCGGGCAGCGACCGGCGGTCCGTCATGACGTTGGACCGGCCACCGCCATGCGCCTCGTCAGGCCTTTGCGCCGGCCTCGATACGCCGCGTGATGATCCACTGCTGGATCAGCGAGGCGTAACCGTTGACCGTCCAGTACAGCACCAGGCCCGCCGGGAAGAACGCAAACATGACCGCGAACATCAGCGGCATGGCCTTCATCATCTTCGCCTGGACCGGGTCCATGCCGGTGGTCGGGTTCAGCCATTGCGTGGCGATCATCGCCAGGCCGTTCAGGACCGGCAGCACGAAATACGGATCGGGCGCGGTGAGGTTCTGGATCCAGCCAATGAACGGCGCGTGGCGCAGCTCGACGCTCTCGAGCAGCACCCAGTACAGGGCGAAGAACACCGGCAGCGGGATCAGCACCGGCAGGCAGCCGCCGAGCGGATTGATCTTCTCCTTCTGGTACAGCTCGAGCATCGCCTGGTTGAGCTTCTGGCGGTCGTCGCCGTAGCGCTCCTTGAGCGCCTCGACGCGCGGCTGCAGCTTCTTCATTTTCGCCATCGAGCGGTACTGCGCCTCGCTGAGCTTGAAGAACACCGCCTTGATCAGCAGCACGAGCAGGATGATCGCCAGGCCCCAGTTGCCGGTCAGCGCGTACAGCTTGGCGAGTACCCAGTGCAGCGGCTCGGCGATGAAGGTGAAGATGCCGTAGTCGGCGGTCAGCGCGAGGCCCGGCGCGATCTGGTCGAGTGTGCTCTGCAGCTTCGGACCGACATACAGGCGTGCGTTGCTGGTCGTGCTCGCTCCGGGCGCGACGCTCAGGGTCGGGCCGAGCGTGCGGATCAGATAGCGCGTCTGGCCGTTCGCACTGGTCGTCGCGTATTGATAGGCCTCCTTCTCGCCGGCCGGCGGGATCCACGCGGCGAAGAAGTAGTGCTGGATCATCGCCGCCCAGCCATCGGCCCAGGTGCAGCGGGCGAGATCGTGGTCGCTGCTCGCGCAGAGCTTGTCGGTTGTGTACTTGTCGAACTTGATCTTCTGGAACTTGTCGGTCGGGCTGTACCAGGCCGCGCCGACGAAGCTGAAGCGTTCCGGATTGTTGAATGCGAAGCCGCCACCGGACGGAATCACCGGCGGCACGCGCTGCAACTGACGGTAGGCGTTGCCGGTCCAGGCCGTGCTGCCGGCATTGCCGATCTCGTCACGCGTGTCAATCACGTAGCTGCCGCGCTTGAACACGTATACCTTGCGCACGGTCAGGCCGCTCGCCGCGTCGATCCAGGTGAGCGGGACCTCGATCTGATCCTTGCCTTCGACGAGGGCATAGCTGTCGCGTTCGGCGGTGAAGGTCGCCTGATGATCGGGCGCGGCACCCTGCGCGCTGACCAGACCGGACTGGGCGACGAAGAAATGCGCCGCGCTGTCGTCGAGCAGGCGCACCGGATGTTCGAAATCCTTCGGCTGCTGCGGATAGGCGAGCAGATCGGCCCGTACGAGGCTGCCACCCCGCGTGTCGATGGCGACTTCTAGCACGTCGGTGCGCACAGTGATCGATTTGCCGGCCGCACCGCTGTCGGTCGGAGCGGATACCGCCGCCGGCGTATCGACTTTCGGAGCGGTCGGGGTGTCGCCCGGCGCGGCGGCTGGCGTCGCCGATGCCGAACCGGACGTCGTGACCGGGGTCGCTGTCGTGGTTTCCGTACCGCTCGGGTGGGGCCGGGCGTAGTCCTGCTGCCACTGGGTCCACAGGAGGTAGCCGAGCATCAGCAGGGCGAGAACGAGGATCGAACGGGCGTTGGTCATGGACGGCCAGGGCAAGAGGGCGTGGTGCGATCGGCGCTGCCCGCGGGCGGCGCAGGAATCTCGGCATCGGGTGGCGACCGCGGGGCGTGGCGCGACCGGCGGCGGATCAGCCGCGCATTGTGCCGGTGCGGTCCGGCGGCTTCAATGCCGCCACGCGCTGCCAGAGTACGGCGAGATCGGCGAGCAGTCCGGCGCCATCGACGGCGACGGCGCTGACGCGGGCGATCACGAGGATATCGATGGCCGGCAACGCGGCCCGCTCGCGGCGGAAACTCTCGCGGACCAGCCGCTTGATGCGATTGCGCTCGACGGCCCGCTTGGAGACGCGTCTCGACACGGCGAGCCCGAGCCGGGCGGTGTCGAGATCGTTGCTGCGGAATTCGGCATGGAAATGGCGGCTGGCAATGCGCTTGCCGCCACGCAGGGCGGCGAAATCCGCCGCCCGGACGAGGCGCGCACGGCGCGGGAAGCGCGCTGCTTCCACGGCGCCGCGGCGGATGTTACACGGCCAGGCGCTTGCGACCCTTGGCACGACGCGCGGCGAGCACCTTGCGGCCGTTCTTGGTCTTCATGCGGGCGCGGAAGCCGTGATCGCGCGAGCGCTTGAGATTGCTCGGCTGGTACGTGCGCTTCATGGCGTCGTCTCCGATGGGCGAAAAGGCGCGGGAGAATAGAAGGCGTGGCGAAAGCTGTCAAGGCGCGCCTTGGCGCCAGGGCATGGCGCAGCGTAGACTTCGGCGCCCACCATCGGGGCCGCCTCCGCGCCGTCCCCGCTTCTCGAGGAAGTATGAGCGAACTCTGGCGGCGCTGCCTGGAACGCCTGGAAGGCGAGATCAGCGCTGAGGACATCCACACCTTTCTGCGCCCCCTGCAATGCTCCGAGGGCCAGGGCGGACTGCGCCTGCTCGCGCCGAATGCCTATACGGTCGAGCGGATCGAATCCGAGTACCTGCCGCGCATCGAGACGGTTCTCGAGCACGTGGCCGGGCACAAGATCGGCGTCCGGATCGAAGTCGGCGCGCTGAATGCACGGCCCGCCGCCCCACGTGCGTCGCGGACGGCGGCCCCGGCCGAAGTCGAGGAATTCGACGGCAATCTCGATCCAAGCTACACCTTCGACACCTTCGTCGAGGGCAAATCCAACCAGCTCGGCAAGGCCGCGGCGATCCAGGTCGCCAACAACCCGGGGCGCGCCTACAACCCTTTGCTCCTGTACGGCGGCACCGGTCTTGGCAAGACCCATCTGATGCATGCCGCCGGCAATCTGATGCGCAGCAACCGGCCGGGTTTCAAGGTGCTTTACCTGCGCTCCGAACAATTCGTCAGCGCGATGATCCAGGCCCTGCAGAAACAGAGCATGGATGCCTTCAAGCGACGCTTCCGCGAAGTGGATGCCTTGTTGATCGACGACATCCAGTTCTTCGCCGGCAAGGAAACCACGCAGGAAGAATTCTTCCATACTTTCAACGCCTTGTTCGAAGGCAAACAGCAGATCATCCTGACCTGCGACCGCTATCCGAAGGAAGTGGACAAGCTCGAACCGCGCCTGAAGTCGCGGCTCGGCTGGGGTCTCAGCGTGGCAATCGAGCCGCCGGATTTCGAGACACGCGCGGCGATCCTGCTGTCCAAGGCGCAATCGCGCGGCGTGAACCTGCCCGAGGACGTCGCGTTCCTGGTCGCCCGGCGCATGCGCTCGAACGTCCGCGATCTCGAGGGCGCACTCAACACCCTAGCGGCGCGCGCGAATTTCCTCGGCCGGCCGATCACGCCGGACTTCGCCCAGGAGACGCTGCGCGATCTCCTGACCGTGCATGCCCAGGCGATCACGGTGCCGAACATCCAGAAGACGGTCGCGGACTACTACCAGTTGCGCCTGCAGGATCTGTTGTCCAAGCGACGCTCGCGCTCGCTGGCACGGCCACGGCAGATGGCGATGGCTCTGGCCAAGGAACTCACCGAGCACAGCCTGCCGGAGATCGGCGAGGCGTTCGGCGGGCGCGACCACACCACCGTGCTGCACGCCTGCCGGACGATCCGCGATCTCACGGAAACGGATGGCAAGCTGCGCCAGGACTGGGAGAAGCTCGTACGCATCCTGACCGGTTGATGTCCTGTGGACAGACGGGGGATGGTTTTCGCCGCCCGAATTGTCCACAGACCATCGACAGGCTGCCGCGCCGGTCATACAGTCGGCGGCCGGTTGCAAGTGTATGGAATCCAAGCAATTATTCGGGTTGTGCAGTGATCCACAGGGACAACTGCCACTACCGGTATCCTAGAAACAAAAGACGATAGACGCGTCCCCACCCGGAACGGACCCACGAAGCCATGCGATTCAGCCTCCCGCGTGAAGCCCTGCTCAAACCGCTGCAACAGGTCGTCGGCGTCGTGGAGCGGCGTCAGACCCTTCCCGTACTGGCGAATCTGCTGGCCGTCGTCGATGCAGGACGGGTGTCGCTGACCGGTACCGATCTCGAGGTCGAGATGGTCGCGACCGTCGCGGCGGACGATTGGGAAGCGGGCGAGATCACGATTCCGGCACGGAAGATGTTCGATATCTGCCGGGCCTTGCCGGATGGCGTGCGCATCGACGTGAAGCTTTCTGGCGAGCGGGTCACCGTGAATGCCGGGCGTAGCCGGTTCACACTGGCGACACTGCCGGCTAGTGAATTTCCGGTCATCGACAACATCGAACTCGTCGAACGCGTGAGCCTGCCGGAAGCGACGCTCAAGGAGCTGATGGACCGCACCGCCTTCGCGATGGCGCACCAGGACGTCCGCTATTACCTCAACGGCATGCTGCTCGACCTGCGCGACAACGCCTTGCGCTGCGTGGCCACCGACGGACATCGCCTCGCGCTCGCCGAAACCAGCGTCGACGCGCGCGTCAGTGCCCGGCGCCAGATCATCATTCCACGCAAGGGCGTGCTCGAGCTGCAGGGCCTGTTCGAAGCAGGCGACGGCACGGTCGAGCTGGAGTTCGGACGCAATCACCTGCGCGTGCGGCGAGGCGAGGTGCAGTTCACCTCGAAGCTAATCGACGGGCGTTTCCCTGATTACGAGGCCGTGATTCCGATCGGTGCCGACAAAGAAGTGCGGATCGGACGCGACGAGCTGCGTGCGGCACTGCAACGGGCAGCGATCCTGTCGAACGAGAAGTACCGTGGCGTGAAGCTCGAGGTCGGTGCGAACCGACTGCGCATCGTGGCGCACAATCCGGAGCAAGAAGAAGCGATCGAGGAGCTCGAAGCAGGCACGAACGTCGATGACCTCGGCGTCGGTTTCAACGTTAACTACCTGCTCGACGCGCTCGGTGCGCTGCCCGGCAGCGACGTCGTGATGTGCTTGCGCGACAGTCACTCGAGCTGCCTGATCCGCAACGCGGATTCCGAGCGGTCACGGCATGTGATCATGCCGCTGCGTCTCTGAGGCGAATACGTACTGGACGAGGACGAGGCCCGCGCCGGCAGCCGCCGCGCGGGCCTCGTCCGTTCTGGAGTTCCGATGCGGATCACGCAACTGCGCGTCGACGCGCTGAGAAACCTGCGAGCCGTCGAGCTGCAGCCAGGCCCCGGGATCAATCTGTTCACCGGCGCCAACGGTGCCGGCAAGACGTCATTGCTCGAAGCGGTCTATCTGCTGTCACATGGGCGCTCGTTCCGGAGTGGTAGCCGGGAAGTGCTGGTCCGCGAGGGTGGTGGAACGCCGGTCCTGTATGCGGAAGTGTTCTGGAATGGTGGGTCGCTGCGCCGGCTCGGGTTGACCCGCGAGGGGCGGGCCTGGCGGGGCAGGGTAGACGGTTCCGACGTGGACACGCTCGCGACTTTGCTGCGCGGTATCGTCGTCGTCTGCTTCGAACCCGGCTCGCATGCGCTAATTTCGGGTCCGAGCGAGGAGCGCCGGTCGTTCCTCGATTGGACGCTGTTCCACGTGGAACCACGGTATCTGGATATCGCGCGTCGTTACCGTCGCGCATTGAAGCAAAGAAATGTTCTCCTCCGATCCAGTGCGGCTCCCGATCTGCTGACGCCCTGGGACCTTGAACTGGCTTCCGTAGGAACCCAGCTCACGGCATGGCGCGAGGCATTCGTGCGGCACTGGGCCGAGCGGTTGGCCCGCGAAACGGCACAGCTGATCGGTGAGCTCGGTGCCCCGGTGGTGGAATTCGAATCGGGCTGGGACCGCAGTCTCGACCTAGCCGAGGCATTAGAACGTAACCGCGGTCACGACCTCGAACGCGGACACACACGAGTTGGGCCGCATCGCGCAGACTGGGCGATCTGGTTTCCCGCAGCCCCGCGTCGCGAATATCTGTCGCGAGGGCAGGAGAAGGCCTGTGCACTCGCCTGTGTACTGGCCCAGGCCGCCATGTTGCGCGAGGCCCTCGGCGAGTCACCCGTGGTGTGTCTCGATGACCTGGCATCGGAGCTGGATCGCGCCCATCAGGCACAGGTCGTCTCGCGTCTCGTCGCAGACGAGTCCCAGGTGTGGATCACGGGCACTGACGACCTGTCGGCATTGGCGGATCACGCTTCACGCGTGACGCGGTTCCACGTGGAACAGGGCCAGGTGGTCACCCTGCTATAATTTCGCGATCCACCTTGTTTTCTCCAGCCGCGCCCGGCGCGGTTCCCCCGAACGACGCGTGAGCGCATGAGCGAGCAATACGATTCCAGCAACATCAAGGTTCTCAAGGGCCTCGAAGCGGTGCGCAAGCGCCCGGGCATGTACATCGGCGACACCGATGACGGCACCGGCCTGCATCACATGGTTTTCGAGGTCGTCGACAATGCGATCGACGAAGCCCTCGCCGGCTATTGTGACCATGTCGTCGTCACGATCCATCAGGATGGTTCGGTCAGTGTGGCCGACAACGGCCGCGGTATTCCGGTCGATATCCATCCCGAGGAAGGTCGTTCCACGGCCGAAGTCGTGATGACCGTGCTGCATGCCGGCGGCAAGTTCGACGCGAACTCGTACAAGGTATCGGGCGGCCTGCACGGTGTCGGCGTGTCGGTCGTGAATGCGCTTTCCGACCATCTGTGGCTCGACATCTGCCGTGAGGGCAGGGAACACCGCCAGGAATACCGGCTTGGCGAGCCGCTGTATCCGCTCGAAGTCATCGGACCATCGAGCCGGCGCGGCACCACCGTGCGCTTCAAGCCGAGCCCGACGGTATTCACGAACATCGAGTTCCATTACGACATCCTCGCCAAGCGTTTGCGCGAGCTTTCGTTCCTTAACTCCGGCGTGAAGATCGAGCTGCACGACGAACGCGCCGACAAGCATGACGTATTCGACTACGAGGGTGGCATCCGCTCCTTCGTCGAGCATCTCGCCCAGCTCAAGACGCCGCTGCATCCGAAGGTGGTGACCTTCGATGCGCAGCAGGATGCGATCACCGTCGAGGCCGCGCTGCAATGGACCGACGCCTACCAGGAAACCTGTTTCTGCTTCACGAACAACATTCCGCAGAAGGATGGCGGTACGCATCTGACCGGCTTCCGCGCGGCGCTGACGCGGTGTCTGACGAATTACATCGAGCAGTCCGGGCTCGCCAGGACCGCCAAGGTCACGCTGTCCGGTGACGACATGCGCGAAGGCCTGATCGCGGTGCTGTCGGTCAAGGTGCCGGATCCGAAGTTTTCCTCGCAGACCAAGGACAAGCTCGTCTCGTCCGAGGTCAAGGGCGTGGTCGAAC